>CP016836.1:600000-900000 GCA_002240395.1 Xanthomonas citri pv. mangiferaeindicae | reverse complement strand
TGACCAGGCCGCTGCGACTGTTTATCAAAAACACAGGACTCTGCAAACACGAAAGTGGACGTATAGGGTCTGACGCCTGCCCGGTGCCGGAAGGTTAATTGATGGGGTCAGCCGCAAGGCGAAGCTCTTGATCGAAGCCCCGGTAAACGGCGGCCGTAACTATAACGGTCCTAAGGTAGCGAAATTCCTTGTCGGGTAAGTTCCGACCTGCACGAATGGCGTAACGATGGCGGCGCTGTCTCCACCCGAGACTCAGTGAAATTGAAATCGCTGTGAAGATGCAGCGTTCCCGTGGCAAGACGGAAAGACCCCGTGAACCTTTACTATAGCTTTACACTGAACGTTGAGTTCGTCTGTGTAGGATAGGTGGGAGGCTATGAAACTGTGGCGCTAGCTGCAGCGGAGCCAACCTTGAAATACCACCCTGTCGTGCTTGACGTTCTAACCTAGGTCCGTTATCCGGATCGGGGACCGTGTATGGTGGGTAGTTTGACTGGGGCGGTCTCCTCCCAAAGAGTAACGGAGGAGCTCGAAGGTACGCTCAGCGCGGTCGGACATCGCGCACTGTGTGCAAAGGCATAAGCGTGCTTGACTGCAAGATCGACGGATCAAGCAGGTACGAAAGTAGGACTTAGTGATCCGGTGGTTCTGTATGGAAGGGCCATCGCTCAACGGATAAAAGGTACTCCGGGGATAACAGGCTGATACCGCCCAAGAGTTCATATCGACGGCGGTGTTTGGCACCTCGATGTCGGCTCATCACATCCTGGGGCTGTAGTCGGTCCCAAGGGTATGGCTGTTCGCCATTTAAAGTGGTACGCGAGCTGGGTTCAGAACGTCGTGAGACAGTTCGGTCCCTATCTGCCATGGGCGTTGGAGATTTGAGAGGGGCTGCTCCTAGTACGAGAGGACCGGAGTGGACGAACCTCTGGTGTTCCGGTTGTCACGCCAGTGGCACTGCCGGGTAGCTATGTTCGGAAGCGATAACCGCTGAAAGCATCTAAGCGGGAAGCGCGCCTCAAGATGAGATCTCCCGGGAGCTTGACTCCCCTGAAGGAACCATCAAGACCAGGTGGTTGATAGGCTGGGTGTGTAAGTACAGCAATGTATTGAGCTAACCAGTACTAATGATCCGTGTGGCTTGACCATATAACCTCAAGTTGCTTCGCAATCCGAAGCATCCTTGGCCCTACGACACGTACAGTCGTCCCAATGTTCGCTACTTCCCAACCTCTGAGAGCGTGAGCGCCGGTATGGCGAGTCCCTCGCATAAAGCCCGCACTTCCATGTGCGGACTGTCCAAAAATGCGAAGACTCCCCACATCCTGGCGACCCTCCACCCTCTCCCTGGTGACAATAGCTGTATGGAACCACCCGATCCCATTCCGAACTCGGAAGTGAAACGTACATGCGCCGATGGTAGTGTGCATCTAGCATGCGAGAGTAGGTCATCGCCAGGGTCTTTACCCTAAACCCCCGCCGGATTCCGGCGGGGGTTTTTCTTTGCGTGTCTTCTGTGCCGGCAAAACCGGGGTCAGAGTGCAATTTCGAGCCGATATTGCACTCTGACCCCGGTTTTTCGATAGCGCGGACCGATGCGCGAAACGGAGCGGGCGTGCCCGGTTCAGGTAGAAAGCATTGATGGCCTGCGCGGGCACTGCCGCGCATCCGTGCGAACGCCCACGCGCGCGTCGCGTGGCCAAGCGAGTTCTGCAGAGCGGATAATCGTGGTGTGCAGAGAGCCCGGCTTGGTACGATGCGTCCAGCACGGGCCTATAGCTCAATGGTTAGAGCAGAGGACTCATAATCCTTTGGTTCCAGGTTCGAGTCCTGGTGGGCCCACCATCAAGCGCACCGTTTCGCGAAACCCTTACATCCGCATCGTTACATTGCGGCACTACCTGAATGCGATGCGGCGGAACGATGATGCTCGACCCTGATCGATTGGTGGCAGCTGTGGCGCGCCCCGCCAGGCCCGAGCGCGCATTGCGGTGCCGCGCATGATCGCGCCTGCACCGCCGGGGATCCGGCCGTCACCTGCGCCCCTGCCGCCCGAACATCCGATTCCCATGCCCGTGCAGTCGTTGCGCACCGGGCGCTTGGTCTCGCCGCGCCTGCCCAGCGCACCGCGCGGGATGGGCTGGCGCCGGGCTGCGGTCGTCGGTGTGACCGGCGGACTGACCGTGCTGGCCACCTATCAGATCTGGTGGCTGCTGCGGATCGGCGGCATCGATGTGCTCGAGGGCCTGCTGCTGGCGGTGTTCGTGCCGTTGTTCGCCTGGATCGCGCAATCATTCGCAAGTTCGCTGGCCGGCTTTGCGATGGTGCTGCTGCGCCGGCCCGCGCGGCTGGGCATCGAGGCCCGGGACCCATTGCCGGTCTTGGCCTCGCGCACCGCGTTGCTGATGCCGACCTACAACGAACATCCCGAGCGGTTGTTCGCTGGCGTTCAGGCAATCTGCGAATCCCTGGCCGAGACCGGACAGGGCGATCGGTTCGATCTGTTCGTCCTCAGTGATACCCGCGACGCGGGCATCCACGCACGCGAGCTGCAGGCCTTTGCGCGGCTGCGTGCGCTGGATCTGGGCGTCACGCTCTATTACCGGCGCCGGGAGGACAACCGGGAGCGCAAGGCCGGCAACATCGCCGATTGGGTGCGGCGCTGGGGCGGGGGCTATC
This sequence comes from Xanthomonas citri pv. mangiferaeindicae, assembly GCA_002240395.1. Classification (NCBI taxonomy): domain Bacteria; kingdom Pseudomonadati; phylum Pseudomonadota; class Gammaproteobacteria; order Lysobacterales; family Lysobacteraceae; genus Xanthomonas; species Xanthomonas citri. The sequence goes on along the minus strand of CP016836.1, from coordinate 897,321 downwards.
CGCAGTTCCTGATCCTCGATGCCGACAGCCTGATGACCGGCGACACCCTGGTGCGCCTGGTCGGTGCGATGGAGCGCCACGACGATGTCGCCTTGATCCAGACCCTGCCGGTGATCGTCAACGGCACGACGATGTTCGCGCGGATGCAGCAGTTCTCCGGCCGCATGTACGGCCCGGTGATCGCGCAGGGCGTGGCTTGGTGGCATGGCGCGGAAAGCAATTACTGGGGCCACAACGCGATGATCCGCAGTGCCGCGTTCGCCGCCCATGGCGGTCTGCCCGAGCTCCATGGCACCACTCCTTTCCGCGGCACCGTGCTCAGCCACGATTTCGTCGAGGCGGCGCTGTTGCGTCGCGGCGGTTGGGCCTTGCACATGGTGCCGACGCTCGAGGGCAGCTACGAGGAAGGGCCGCCGACGCTGACCGACATGCTCATCCGCGATCGTCGCTGGTGTCAGGGCAACCTGCAGCACGGCGGTGTGCTGCCGGCGCGTGGCCTGCACTGGGTCAACCGCTGGCACATGCTGATCGGCATCGGGCACTACCTGACCGCACCGCTGTGGGCGATGTTGATCCTGGTGGGGCTCGCGGTGCCGCTGCAGCACGGCATCCCTGGCGAGAATGGCTTTTCGGCGGCGGGTTACTGGATGGCGATCGACGACGGCCGCTTCATGGGCGTGTTCGTGCTGACGATGGTGCTGCTGTTCGCGCCGAAGATCTTCGGCTACATCGCCACTTTGAGCGATGCGCGGATGCGCCGTGGCTGCGGCGGGGCCGTCCGCGGGTTCGTCAGCCTGTTGATCGAAAACATCCTGGCGGCGCTGATGGCGCCGGTCACCATGTACGTGCAGTCGCGCGGCGTGGCCGAGGTACTGGCAGGGCGCGATTCGGGCTGGGACGCCCAGCAACGCGACGATGGGCGGCAGACCTATGGCGAGCTGTGGCGCAGCTATCGCGGTACCACGGTGCTTGGCATCGGCATGGGCATCGTCGCGTGGTGGATATCGCCTGGGCTGGCACTGTGGATGTCGCCGATGATCATCGGCCTGGCCGGCTCGATTCCGATCGTCCGGCTGACCTCGTCGCGGCGGCTGGGGCAGGCGATGCGCCGGGCGCGCCTGTTCGCCACGCCCGAGGAGGCCGCGCCGCCGCGTGTGCTGCTGCGTGCCAGCGAACTGCGGGCGCAGGCCGAGGCGCCGGTGGCGCCGCGCGCCGATTGACACGCTGCCGCCTCGGGGGCCAGCGCTTACACTGACGGGCGGTCCCACGACGACATCCGAATGAACGACGACACCGCACTGCTCGACTGCATTGAACGCGAGACCGGGCCCGCGCCTGCGTGGAGCGTGATCTGGCTGCACGGCCTGGGCGCCGACGGCAACGACTTCGCGCCCATCGTGCCCGAGCTCGTCCGCCCCGACTGGCCGGCCCTGCGCTTCGTGTTTCCGCACGCACCGGTGCGCCCAGTGACGATCAACAACGGCGTGCGCATGCGGGCCTGGTACGACATCGTCGACATCGACCTGGGCAATCGCGCTGACGAGGCCGGCGTGCAGACGTCGGTGGCTCAGGTCGATGCGCTGATCGCCCGTGAGGCCGAGCGCGGGGTCCCGCCGGCGCGGGTGATCCTGGCCGGCTTTTCGCAGGGCGGCGCGATCACGCTCGCAGCCGGGCTGCGCCGCACTGCGCCGCTGGGTGGGTTGGTCGGGCTATCGACCTATCTGCCCGCTGCTGCCACGGCGCACGATGCTCTGGTCAAAGGCGCAGTTGCGCAGCCGGTGTTCATGGCGCACGGCACCCAGGACCCCGTGGTGCCCGCGATCGCCGGGCAGCAGAGCGCCGCGCTGCTGCGCCAGTTCGGCTTCGATGTGCAGTGGCAGACCTATCCGATGCCGCACTCGGTATGCGCCGAGGAGATCGCCGACCTGGGCGACTGGCTGAGCGCGCGGTTCGCGGGCTGACGGCGGCATGGCCCATGGGCCGGGGGTGCGACGCAGTGCAGTGCGCCCGGCGGTCCGATCCGCTGGCGTGCGGATGCCGGGCGGGGCACCATCGCAGGACCGGGCCTTGAGGGGAGCGGAAGACCATGAAGGTCGTGATCGCTGACGACGAGCCGCTCGCCCGCGAGCGGCTGCGCACATTGCTGGCGCAGGTGCCGGGCGTGGAGGTCGTCGCCGAGGTCGGCGACGGTCGCGCGGCGCTGGACGCCTGCGCGGCGCACGCGCCGGCGCTGGTATTGCTCGACATCGCGATGCCGGGGATCGATGGCCTGGAGGCGGCCCGACATCTCAATACCTTCGAGCCTCGGCCGGCGATCGTGTTCTGCACCGCCTACGATGCCCATGCGCTCAAGGCCTTCGAGGCCGCCGCGGTGGATTACCTGGTCAAGCCGGTGCGTGGCGAACGGCTGCAGGCGGCGGTCGAACGCGCACGTGCGTTCGTCGCGGGGCGCGAGGCCGCCTCGGTCGTGGCCGACCGTCAGCGGACCCATTTGTGCGCACGGCTGCGCGGCAGCCTCCGGCTGATTCCGGTCGAGGACATCCGCTACCTGCAGGCCGAGGAGAAGTACGTCGTGGTGCACCACGCACGCGGCGAGGACCTGGTCGAGGAATCGCTCAAGTCGCTCGAGGAGGAGTTCGGCGACCGCTTCGTGCGCATCCACCGCAATTGTCTGGTCGCGCGCCACGAGCTGCTGGAACTGCGCCGCGATGCCGAGGGCCATGTCCATGCCGTGCTGCGCCACGCCGAGCGCACGCTCGAGGTCAGTCGGCGCTGCGTGCCGCAGCTGCGCGACGCGGTGCGCCAGCTCTAGCGATCCAGAGGTTCGCGTCCCGGTGCCGGGATCGTCGATAATGGCCGGATGGAACGACTGCGTATCGCCACCCGCAAGAGCCCACTCGCGTTGTGGCAGAGCGAACACGTCGCCGCGGCCCTGCGCGCGCGCCATCCCGGCCTCGAGGTCGAACTGGTGCCGTTGAGCACGCGCGGCGACGAGGTGCTCGACCGCTCGCTGGCGGCGATCGGCGGCAAAGGCTTGTTCCTCAAGGAACTGGAGATCGCGATGCAGGCCGGCGACGCCGACTGCGCCGTGCACTCGCTCAAGGATGTGCCGATGGAGCTCGAGCCCGGGTTCGCGCTGCCGGCGATCCTGGCACGCGCCGACCATGCCGATGCGTTCGTCAGCAACACGTGCGCATCGATCGACGCCCTGCCTGAGGGTGCGCGCGTGGGCACCTCATCGTTGCGGCGCCAGGCGCAGCTGCGTGCGCGTCGCCCGGATCTGGAGATCCTCGACCTGCGCGGCAACGTCAACACCCGGCTGGCCAAGCTCGACAGCGGGCAGTACGACGCGATCGTGCTGGCGTGCGCCGGGCTGCAGCGGCTCGGCCTGGACGCCCGCATCCGCGCACGGCTGGATGCGCCCGACTGGCTGCCCGCCCCGGCCCAGGGCGCGATCGCGATCGAATGCCGCGACGATACCCCGCAGCTGCAGGCCCTGGTGGCCGCGCTCGACCACGGCCCTACGCGTCGCTGCGTCGAGGCCGAGCGTGCGATGAACCGGGCCCTGCATGGCAGTTGCCACGTCCCGGTCGCTGCGTTCGCGCGGCTGGACGGTGGACGGATCCTGCTCGACGGGCTGGTCGGTTCGGCTCTCGACGGCCGCGCGGTTCGCGCCGGGGGCGAGGCCCCGGAAGGCGAGGGCGAGGCGCTGGGGTCGGCGGTGGCTGCCCGCCTGCTCGAAGGCGGCGCGGGCGCGTTCCTGCCCGGTTGAGGACTGCGCGAGCGGCGGACTTGGCCGCTCAGAACTGGTACTGCACCTTCAGCGAACTCTCGGTGTCGGTGCTGCCGCGGCCGCCGTTGCCCAGCGTGTCGTGGCGCAGCTCGAAGTCCGAGCGCAGCGTCCATTGCGGAAACAGCTCGTAATCGAACGCCAGCGTCTGCCGCAGGAAGGTGTTCTCGCGGCCGGTCTCGACCTGCACCTGCTGGGTGAACGACGCGCGGCGGCCGAGCTCCTGCGACAACTGGAGCTGGCCACGGGCCACGGGTCCGGGCACCGCGGTGCCGAAGTCGGTGTACGGCTCGATGCGCACGCCGGTGCCGAATTCCAGTCGCAACGAGGTCTCGGGGCTGCGGATCGCCTCGATCCCGTAGCTGGTGTCCCACTTCACGTGATTGCCGCCTGAGCGGAAGCTGTCGCGTTGCGCGAACGGCGAATACAGCGCGATCGCCGGACGATCGGGCAGGCGGATGACGGGCGGTGCGACCGACTTGGGGCGGACGCCTGGCGCACGCGGCGCCCAGATCCGGCGCCGGGCCGCGCTCGCGGTCCATTCCGCGTCCGTGCACTTGAGCCGGAAGCAAGGCCGGCGCAACGGCACCTGGCGCGTTGCCACGGCGAGCACAGCCGGTTGCTCCGGTGCGGCCGGAAGCGGTTGTGTGTAGATCGGCAGGCCTGCGAAAGCCAGCCACCAGCCAGCGAGCATGACAGCCATTCATGAAATCGGTTACAGCCGATTATGCCGAGCGCGTCCGACGCTTCCAACCCAAGTGCCATCGATCGGCGTCCTGGGTTCAGCTGCTGGTTCGCAGTGCGGGGCAACCGGGTGGCGGAGCGGGACGCGCGATAATGCCCGGTCCGCGCCCAAGGATTCTGCCGTGTCCCAGCCTGCTCTTCCCGAGGTCGATGTCGCCGTGATCGGGGGCGGCGCGGCCGGCGCTCTGGTGGCGCTGCACCTGCTCGCAACTCCTGACCTGCGCGTGGCGCTCGTCGAACCGCGGCCGGATCTGGCTCAAGGCGTGGCGTATTCGACACCGCGTGACGAGCACCTGCTCAATGTGAACGCCGCGCGGATGAGTGCGTTCGACGACCGGCCGGACGACTTCCTGGCGTTCCTGCGCGAGGCGCCAAGCACGGCGGCACTCCCGGCCGAGGCCTTGCCAGCGACGTTCGCGCCGCGCCGTGTCTACGGCGACTATCTGCAGGCGCGCCTGGCAGCGGCGCTGCAGGCCGGCACGCTGATGCGGCTGACCGAGACGGTCGGCGAGATCCGCCCGACTGCGCCCGGCTTCGCGTTGCGAACCGGCGCGGGCACCGACTTGCGCGCGCGCGCGGTGGTGCTGGCGACCGGTGGGGTGCCCGCCGCGCTGCCTGTGTCCGGCGTCGGTGCGGCCGCACCCGGCATCATCGAGGCCTGGCAGTACGCCGTGGTGGCCGCGATCGCGCCGGAGGCCGACGTCGCGATCGTGGGCGCGGGGCTGAGCATGGTCGACGTGCTGCTGACGCTGCATGCCAATGGACATCGCGGCCGGATCGTTGCGATCTCGCGCCACGGGCTGCTGCCGCTGGCCCACGCGCCGGGGACGGTGCCGCAGGCCGGGGGCGTCGAGCCATTGTTGCCGTTGGGCGTGCGTGCGCGCATGCGCCTGTTGCGGCGATGGGCTGCCGAGGCGCAGGCCCAGGGCCGGCCCTGGCAGGACGCGCTCGAGCGGCTGCGCCCGCAGGTGCAGACGCTGTGGCAGGCTTGGCCGCCGGCCGAGCAGGCCCGCTTCCTGCGTCATGCGGTGCGCCATTGGGACATCCATCGGCATCGCATCGCGCCCGAGGCGGCTGCGGTGGTCGAGGCGATGCGCCACGATGGTCGCTTCTCGCTGCATGCCGGCCGGGTGATGACGGTGGCGGCGTGCGACGACGGCCGCTGGCAGCTCGACTGGCGTCGCCGTCGGCGCAACGACGACGAGCGCCTGATGGTCGATCGCATCGTCAACGCCACCGGACTGGAGAAACGGCCGACGCAGGTGCCCGGTACCCTGCCGGCGGCGTTGCACGCGCGGGGGCTGGCACGTCCAGGGCCGCACGGCATGGGCATCGACACCGACGCTGCCGGCGGTGTGCGCGATCGTTCGGGGGCGACGGTGCCGGGTCTGTGGACGTTGGGGATTCCGCGGATCGGCACATTGTGGGAAAGCATCGCGATGCCTGAGCTGCGCGGCCAGGCCGCGCGCGTCGCTGCCGCAGCGCTGGCCCATGTGCGCGAGGCCGGCGCGCGCGACTGAGCTGCGCGTAATCCGCTACAGGCAGTCGCGCTGCAGCCGGTGAAGCTCTTCCTCGGCCAATGCCCGCCCAGCGCCGAGGTCGGCATTGGCGAGGTTGCGGCGGATCTGCGGGCAGGGGTCGGTCGGTCCGCCGCCGAACACCAGCGCGCCGATGCCCTCGACCACGTCCTGCGCCGAGATCGGCGCGCGCATCGCGAAGCTGTCATCGGGGCGTGGCGGCGCGCGATGGCGCAGGGGGTCGGGGGCGAAGTCGACCGGTGCGGTCTGGGCGCGTGCCCATGCCCGGGCCTGGGCATGCAGCGGCGCCGCGGAGGGTTCGACATCGGGGGTGGCGGCCGGCGCGATCTCGACCGCGGTCAGGCTGGACCGCGGCGTCGGTGCGGTCGACGGCCCGGAAGGCACGGACGGCGCTGGCGCCACGCGGGACGCGGGCGGCGGGGCGACACCAGGCGCGGTCGCCGGCTCGGGGTCGAGCCAGACCACCTGGAGCGGGCGGTCGTCGGCGCGGGGGGCATGTGGCCCGACGGGGCCAGACCGCAGCCAGGCCAGGACCACCAAGTGGCAGGCGAGCGTGAGTGCTGCGGCGATCGCGCCGGTGCGATCGGGTCTGGGGTGCGTCATGCCGGGCCGTCTCCTGATCCGCGCGCGAGTCTAGAGCCGACCCGTTAGCGAGCGGTTATCCGGTGCGCCATCGCGCCGCGGGCCGCGACGACGGGCCATAATCGGCGCATGGACCGATACGAACGCATCCTCTCGTTGCACCGCATCCTCAAGACCTCGCGCTATCCGGTCACGGTGGCGCGGCTGCAGGACGAACTGGAATGCTCGCGTGCCACCGTCTACCGTGACCTGGCGTTTCTGCGCGATGCGCTGATGGCGCCGGTCGTGGGCGATGGCGATGCGGGCTTCCGCTACGACAGCGCCGAGGGCGACCGTTTCGAGTTGCCAGGCCTATGGCTGAGCTCGGGTGAACTGCATGCCTTGCTTGCCGCCCAGCAGTTGCTCTCGCGCAGTGGCGGCGGCGTGCTGTCGAGCGCGCTGGCGCCGCTGCAGTCGCGGATCGAGAAGCTGCTCGACGAACACTCGGCCGGCAAGCAGTGGCCGGTGCAGCGCGTACGCGTGGTGCCGCATCGCGGCCGACGCATGGACGAGCACGCGTTCCGCAACGTCTGCTCGGCGGTGCTCGAGCGTCGCCAGCTCGCATTCGAGTACCGCGCCCGCTCGACCGACGAACGCACCCGCCGCACGGTCTCCCCGCAGCGCATCACCCACTACCGCGACAACTGGTATCTCGACGCCTGGGACCACGATCGCGACGCGCTGCGCAGCTTCTCGGTCGATCGCATCACCAACGCGCGCATGCTGCCCGGGCAGGCGCGCGACATCGAGGATGCCGAACTCGACACCCATCTGGCCGGCAGCTACGGCATCTTCTCCGGCCCGCCCAAGGGCGTGGCGACGATCCTGTTCGAGGCCCGCGCCGCGCGCTGGGTCGCCGACGAGCATTGGCATTCGCAGCAGCAGGGCCGGTTCCTGCCCGACGGCCGCTACGAGCTCAAGGTGCCCTACAGCAATGCGCGCGAGTTGTTGATGGACGTGCTGCATTACGGGGCCGATGCGCAGATCGCCGAGCCCGTCGCGCTGCGCGAGCAGGCCCGCTCGCTGTTGGAACTGGCGCTATCGAAGTACGAGCGCTGATCGGCGCACCGGGTCGCGCGCGACCCGCCGCGCTGTGTCGGAAGCGCAGCCTGCATGCCGGCGCCGGCGGCACGGCATGCGCCGTGTCCAGGGGGCGCGGCATCGGGCAGGGCGCGAGGGCAGGGCGCGACCGCCCTCGTTTTCCGGTCGCTCAGGCGATGTCGCAGTCCATGAGATGGGCGCGACTCAGACTCTCCGCACGGCCCAAACCGGGCGCGCTGGGAGCTTCTGTCGCCATGTCGAATGTCTTCGAATCGCCTGCCTCCGATCCCCGTGCCCTCGTCGGCGCCGGCCTGCTCGGCCTGCTGTTCCTGGGCAGTGTCGCGCTGCTGTCGTTTCCCGGGCTGCGCAGCGGTGTCGCCGTGGTCGGCTGGCCGCCGCTGTGGTTGGTCGGCATGCCTGCGGCCGCCTGGCTCACCTGGTGCGTGCTTCGCCTGCCGCGCCGCCGCAAGCTGGCCTCGTCAGCGGTCTTGCGGCGGCGTCGGCCAGGCCTTCCGCAGGCGGCCCGCCGGCCCGCGCCGCGTCGCCGCACGGCCACACCCCTGCGCGCCGCGCTCGCCGCAGCAGGCTGGTTGCCGCTGGGCCGCTGAGGCCGCGCACCCGAAAGGGGTGACTTTGGTCATGCGGCGGCTGCCGATGCCCGTGCTAGCGTTGGGGGTTACTTGAATCCCCGCCCGCCGGAGGCGCCATGTCCCTGTTGTCCAAGCTCTGCCTCGCCGCCGGGATCTCCGCCGGCCTCTCGATGGGCACCGCATCCGCCCAGGAGGCCGCCGTGAACGATCCCTACCAGTGGCTCGAAGCCGTCACCGACGACAAGGCCCTCGACTGGGTCCGCACCCAGAACGCCAAGGCCGAGGCCGAGCTCGCCGCCACGCCCGAGTTCAAGCAACTCGAGTCCGACCTGCTGGCGATCTACGATTCCGACGACAAGATCCCGGTCGCCTACAAGCAGGGCGAGTGGTACTACAACTTCTGGCGCGACCGGAACCACGAGCGCGGCATCTGGCGCCGCACCACGCTCGAGGAGTACCGCAAGCCGCAGCCCAAATGGGAGACCGTGCTCGACCTCGACGCGCTCAACAAGGCCGAGGGCGAGAACTGGGTGTGGCACGGCGCCAGCTGCCTGCGCCCGGCCTACACCCGTTGCCTGATCGCGCTCTCGCGCGGCGGCGCTGACGCCGACGTGACGCGCGAATTCGACGTGTCGACCAAGTCTTGGGTCGATGGCGGCTTCTTCCGTGACGAAGCCAAGGGCGGACTGGGCTGGATCGACCAGGACAACGTCTACGTCTACACCGATTTCGGCGACGGGTCGCTGACCTCGTCGGGCTACCCGCGCATCGTCAAGCAGCTGGCGCGCGGCCAGTCGATGGACCAAGCCACGCTGGTCTACGAGGGCAAGCCGGACGACATGTACATCGCCGCGATGCGCGACGACACGCCGGGCTTCGAGCGCGATTTCGTCAGCCGCACGCTGGCTTTCTACAACGATGAGCTCTACCTGCGCGGCGCCGACGGTCAGCTGACCAAGGTCGACGCGCCGAACTCGGCCAACAAGTCGGTCCACCACGACTGGCTGATGCTGGAACTGCGCGAGGCCTGGAACGTCGGCGGTCGCGACTATCCGGCGGGCTCGTTGCTGGTGACGAAGTTCGACGATTTCATGGACGGCAAGCGCGAGTTCGAGGTGCTGTTCGAGCCCACCGAGACCACCTCGCTCGCCGGTGCGACCTGGACCAAGCACCACCTCGTGCTCAACGTGCTCGAGGACGTCAAGAACACGCTCACCGTGCTGACCCCCGGCGCCGACGGCTGGGCGCGCAGCGCACTGGCTGGCGTGCCCGAACTGGGCACGGTCGCGGTCACCGCGGTCGACAGCGACGAGTCCGACGCGGTGTGGATGACCGTCACCGACTACCTCACGCCCAGCACGCTGATGCTGGCGGAGGTCGGCAGCGACAAGGCGCCCGACATCCTCAAGACAATGCCGGCGTTCTTCGACGCCAGCACCCACGAGGTCGAGCAGCACTTCGCCACGTCCAAGGACGGCACCCGCGTGCCGTACTTCCTGGTGCGCCCGAAGAACATGCAGCTCGACGGCAGCAATCCGACGCTGCTCTACGGCTACGGTGGCTTCGAGATCTCGCTGACTCCAGGCTACTCGGGCGGCGTGGGCAAGGGCTGGCTGGAGAAGGGCGGCGTGTACGCAGTCGCCAACATCCGCGGCGGCGGCGAGTACGGTCCGCGCTGGCACCAGGCGGCGCTCAAGCAGAACCGCCACAAGGCGTATGAGGACTTCGCCGCGGTCGCCCAGGACATGATCGACCGCAAGATCACATCCCCGGCCCACCTGGGCATTCGCGGCGGCAGCAACGGCGGCCTGCTCACCGGCAACATGCTCACCCAGTACCCGGAGCTGTTCGGCGCGGTGGTGATCCAGGTGCCGCTGCTCGACATGCGCCGCTATCACCAGCTGCTGGCCGGTGCATCGTGGATGGCCGAGTATGGCAATCCGGACAAGCCGGAAGAGTGGGAATTCATCCGCACGTTCTCGCCGTACCACCTGTTTGATCCGGCCAAGGACTATCCGCCGACGCTGATCCTGACCTCGACGCGCGACGACCGCGTGCACCCCGGCCACGCGCGCAAGATGATGGCCAGGATGTCGGAGGCCGGGAAGGACGTGCGCTACTACGAGAACATCGAAGGCGGCCATGGCGGCGCGGCGAACAACCGCCAGCAGGCCCATATGGATGCGCTCTACCTGACGTTCCTGTGGCAGCAACTGGGCAAGTGATGCCCTCGTGCACCGGCCGCCTTCGCGGCCGGTGTTCTTTCTGACGTTGCATCGGCAGCGAGTGGACCCACCTATGAAGACACCTTTCCCCCGCGCGGCCGCGTTGCTGGCCGCGCCGATCCTGACGAGTCTGAGCCTGATGAGCGTTTCTCCCGTCACCCACGCTGCCGCGCCGGTTCCGCCCGATGCCGAGCAGCGCCCGCATACCGTCAAGGCGCCGCACGGTGCGACGCGCGAGGACGTCTACTACTGGCTGCGCGACGACAAGCGCGAGGATCCGGCAATGCTGGCGTATCTCAACGCCGAGAACGCCTATGCCGATGCGATGCTCGCGCCGCTCAAGCCGCTCGAGGACCGTCTCTATGACGAGATCGTCGGCCGGATCCAGCAGGACGACAGCTCGGTGCCGTACCGCGATCGCGGCTTCTGGTACTACGCGCGCTTCGAGACGGGCAAGGATTACCCGGTGCATGCGCGCCGCGCGGACGGTCCTGGGGTCGATGCGCTGTCGATCCAGGCTGCGAACGCCAAGGGCGACTTCGCCGGCGAGCAGGTGATGCTCGACGTCAACCAGCTCGCCGAGGGCAAGGACTACTACGCGGTCGGCGACTGGGACGTGACCCGCGACAACCGTATCTTGGCCTACGCCGACGACACCAATGGCCGGCGCCAGTACACGGTGCGCTTCAAGAACCTGGAGACCGGCGAGATCTATCCCGAGACCATCCCCGGCGTGTCGGCGAACCTGGTCTGGGCCGACGATGGCAAGACCCTGTTCTACGTCGAGAACGATCCGGAGACCCTGCTCACCGTGCGCGTGAAGAAACACGTGCTCGGCACGCCGGTCGCCGACGACGTGCTGGTCTACGAGGAGAAGGACGACAGCTTCTACATGGGCATCGATCGCACCCGCGACGACCGCTTCATCGTCATCGGCCTGGGCAGCACCGTGTCGAGCGAACTGCGCTATGCCCCGGCCGACAATCCCGAGACGTTCACCGTGCTCGCGCCGCGCGCGCGCGATGTCGAATACGACGCCGACCATCACGGCGGGCGCTGGGTGATCCGCACCAATGCGGACAAGGCGACGAACTTCAAGCTCGTCACCGCGCCCAGCGATGCGACCTCGCGTCGGCAGTGGACCGACCTGGTGCCGCACCGCGACGATGTGTACATCGAAGGCTACGAGCTGTTCGACGGCTTCACCGCCATCGAGGAACGTGCGCAGGCACTGACCCGCGTGCGCGTGCTCAAGGCCGACGGCAGCGACACGTTCGTGCAGGCCGACGAACCGGCCTACGCGATGGGCCTGTCGATCAATTCCGAGCCCGACACCGACTGGCTGCGCTACAGCTATACCTCGCTGACCACGCCGGCGACGACGTTCGAGGTCAACACGCGTACCGGCGAGCGTCGCCAGCTCAAGCAGCAGACGGTGATCGGCTACGACCCGGCCAACTACGTCACCGAGCGCGTGTGGACGACTGCGCGCGACGGCCAGCGCGTGCCGGTCTCGCTGGTCTACCGCAAAGGCTTCGAGAAGGACGGCACGGCGGCGATGCTGCAGTACGGCTACGGCAGCTACGGGGCCTCGATGGATCCGGGCTTCAGCGTGACCAATGTCAGCCTGCTCGACCGCGGCATGGTCTATGCGATCGCGCACATCCGCGGCGGCGAGGAAATGGGCCGCGCCTGGTATGACGACGGCAAGCTGCTCAACAAGGTCAACACCTTCACCGACTTCATCGATGTCACCGACGATCTGGTCAAGCGCGGCTATGCGGCGCCCGATCGCGTCGCCGCCTACGGCGGCAGCGCCGGCGGCCTGCTGATGGGCGCGATCTCGAACATGGCGCCCGAGAAGTACCGGGTGATCCTGTCGCAGGTGCCGTTCGTCGACGTGGTCACGACGATGCTCGACCCGAGCATCCCCCTGACCACCAACGAGTACGACGAGTGGGGCAACCCGGAGGACAAGCGCTATTACGACTACATCCTCGGCTACTCGCCCTACGACAACCTCGAAGCCAAGGCCTACCCGGCGATGTTCGTCGGCACCGGGCTGTGGGATTCGCAGGTCCAGTACTGGGAGCCGGCGAAGTACGTGGCGCGGTTGCGTGACGTCAACACCGGCACCCATCCGGTGGTGTTCCGCACCAATATGGAGGCCGGACACGGCGGCAAGTCGGGCCGTTTCCGCCGCTACCGCGAGTCGGCCGAGATGTACGCGTTCATGCTCGACCAGTTGGGCCTGCGCGAGACCCCGGCGGCACCCGCGACCCGCTGAGGCGAAGGCGGTGGCCCGTTGACGCGGGCCGCCGCGCGTTGCAGAATGCGCGGCTCGTCGCCAACGCGACGGCGCCCGATGGCTATGTAGCTCAGCCGGTTAGAGCACAGCACTCATAATGCTGGGGTCGGTGGTTCGAGTCCACCCATAGCCACCATCGGAACCGCTTCGAAAACCCGCCGCCCGGCGGGTTTTTGCTGTCTGCGACCCTCGCACCTGTCGATGCCCGGTATCGGCATGCCGGTGCGTGCCTGCGCCATGCGTCCGAGGCGCCCAGGTGCGGTGCCGGCGCGATCATGCAAGCCGGTCGTCGTATCTGAGGCAGCACGGTGGTGGAGCCGATCGTCGCCGTGGCGGCTCGATGCACGTCCGATTCCCGTCCGAGCCCTGGTGCGCAGACGGTGCCCCGAGCTGAACGCCGCCATGCAAGGTGGCTGCGGGCGTGGCGCGGACCGAGGCTGCGACCGCTTGTCGCCCCGCCGGCGCCGTGGCAGAGTCGAGCACAGTGACGCTCAGTCAATCGTATTAGGAGTCCGCATCGTGATCGATCCGGACGGGTTCAGACCCAATGTCGGCATCGTGCTGATGCACCCGGACGGGCGCGTGTTTTGGGCGCGCCGGGTGCGCCGCGACGGCTGGCAGTTCCCGCAAGGCGGGATGAATACCGACGAGACGCCGCTCGAGGCCATGTACCGCGAGTTGCGCGAGGAGACCGGGCTGTTGCCCGAGCACGTTTCCGTGCTCGGGGCGACGCCCGGCTGGCTGCGCTATCGCCTGCCGCAGCGGGCGATCCGTCGCAACGACCGTATCGTCTGCATCGGCCAGAAGCAGGTCTGGTTCCTGCTGCAGTTCGTCGGTGAGGAGACCCATCTGCGGCTCGACCTGTCGGACAAGCCAGAGTTCGATCATTGGCGGTGGGTGGACTTCTGGTACCCGCTCGATCATGTGGTGGTGTTCAAGCGCGGCGTCTACGTCAGCGCACTGCGGCATCTGGCGCCGTACGCGCGCAAGGTTGCCGGGACCCAGGCGATTCCGCAGGCCGCGGTCGAGCGCCCCCGGGGGCGGCGGCCGCAGCGGCGTGCGCGTCGCCCCGAAGCGCTGCGCAACCGCGATTCCGACGGACACAGCTGAACGTTTCTCATTTGACAGTGATTCTCGTTTGTGGCCGAATAGGGCTCCCAGCCCCGGCCAGGACCGCAGCCTTGTTCGTCTGCATCTGCAACGGCGTCACCGACACCCAGATCCGCCAGGCCGCTGCGCACGGCTGCCGCGAAGTGTCCGAGCTGACGATGCGCACCGGCTGTGGCGCCACCTGCGGCAGCTGCACCGACATGGCCGCCAGTCTGCTCGATGAGTACCACGCGGCGCGCGCGCCGACGCTCGAGTTGCCGCTGATCGCCTCGGCCGCCTGACGCTCGCCTAAGCCCCTCCAGTCGCACGAAGGAATGCGCACGATTCGCGTTCCTTCATCGACGTGCGCGTCCAGCTAGAGTGGCGCCTTTCCCCCGACAGGACGCACCGCGATGAAGGGCGACGCGCAGGTCATCCGCTACCTCAATCAGGCGCTGTACAACGAACTCACGGCGATCAACCAGTACTTCCTGCACGCCAAGATGCTCAAGCACTGGGGCCTGGAGGCGCTGGGCAAGCATGAGTACAAGGAATCGATCGAGGAAATGAAGCACGCCGACGCGTTGTCGGAGCGCATTCTGTTTCTCGAGGGGCTGCCGAACTTCCAGGCACTGGGCAAGCTGCGCATCGGCGAGACGCCGCGCGAGATGCTCGAATGCGACCTCGCGCTGGAGATGGACGGTTTGCCGGTGCTGCGCGAGGCGATCGCGCATTGCGAGCAAGTCGGCGATTTCGTCAGCCGCAAGCTGCTGGCCGACATCCTTGAAAACGAAGAGGAACACGTCGACTGGCTGGAAACGCAGCTCGACCTGATCAATCGCATCGGCGAAGAGAATTATCTGCAGAGCCAGATGGGCGACGACTGATCGCGCCTGGGTGCGGGCGCGCATCCGGCGCGCCGATCAGCCGGCGGCCGGTGCCCGCGCCAGCAGTGCCTGGCGTGCGTGTGCGAACGCCGCGTCCAGTCGCCGGGCCGCGTCTTCGGCCTCACGCAGCGTTCCCGCCCGCGCCGCCGCCTCGATCCGTTTCGCCTCCGCCGACAGGGCCAGCGCGCCGAGATTCGCGCTCGAGGACTTGAGCGAATGCGCGGCTTCGCGCATCGCGTCCTGGTCGCCTGCCGCGGCCGCGGCATTGAAGCTGGCGAGCAGGCGCGGGGTGTCGTCGAGGAACACCGCCACCAGTCGGTCGACATCGTCGCCGAGCAGATCGCGCAGGTCGTCGAGCACCTCGCCGTCGAGGACATCGGGCCCCGGCGCGTCCGGCAATGCCGGCGCGGGCGGTGAGGTGGGCGAGGCGGTCACTGGCGTGGCCGGCGGCGTCTCAGCTTCCGTAGCGGCCGGCATCATCCCGGTGCCAGCGCCCGTCCCCGCCTCGGCCGACCACCAGCGCTCCAGGCAACGCGCCAGTTCGTTGCGCGTGACCGGCTTGGCCAGGTAATCGTCCATGCCGGCATCCAGGCACTTCTGCCGATCGCCGGCCATCGCATTGGCGGTCATCGCGACGATCGGCAGGCGGCGCCCGGTGCCGGACGCGGCCTCGCGCTCGCGCCAACGCCGGGTCGCCGCGTAGCCATCCAACACCGGCATCTGACAATCCATCAGCACGATGTCGTAGCCGCCGTCGGCGAGCTTCTCCAGCGCGATCTCGCCGTTGCCGGCGGTCTCGCATGGCAGGCCCAGCACGTCCAACAAGCGTTGCCCGACCATCTGATTGACCGGGTTGTCCTCGACCAGCAGCACGCGCGGCTTCAGCGCGGCGCCGCCCTGTGGTGCAGCGGCCGTAGATGATCGTGCGCTGGGCGCCGTGGCAGGTGGGGGCGGTATCGGCGCGGGCTGCGCTGCGTCCGATGCGTCCCCAAGCACCGTCTCGCCCAGCACCGCCTCGCGCAGGCGCACATCCGGGGCCTGCCGGTGGAGCACGATGGCCTCATCGTCCGGGCCGTCGACCGGCTCGTCGCCCTGCAGGCAGATCAGCCGCGGTTGCCCGTAGTCGGCATGCCGGGCGAGATTGCGGCGCAGCGCGACGCCGCCATCACGCAGTCCGGCCAGGTCGGCAATGACGATCGTCCAGGCCGCGGACGGGCTGCCCCCCGCGCCCTGGCGCAGCAGTTCCAGCGCTTCGTGCGTGGTCTCGACCGCCTGCACGCGCAGGCCCCAGTCCGACAGCAGCATCGACAGGCGGGCGCGCAGGCGCGCATCGGCGGTCAGCAGCAGTGCGGCCCCCGGCCCCGATGCGCCGGCACCCGACTGCAGATCGCCCCGGGCCTTGCGCAGCGGGATCTCGAACCAGAACGTCGAGCCCGCGCCTGCCGCGGACGTGACGCCGATGCTGCCGTCCATGAGTTCGACGATCCGCCGCGAAATCGCCAGGCCCAGCCCGGTGCCGCCGTAGAGCCGCGTCGTCGAGGCGTCGGCCTGGCTGAAGGCCTGGAACAGCCGCGCTTGGCTTTGTGCCGGAATGCCGATACCGGTATCGCGGACCTCGAAGCGCAGCCGGTGATGGGTGGCCGTCTCGCCCAGCCGCCGCACGTCCACGGTGATGCCGCCGCGTTCGGTGAACTTCACCGCATTGCTGAGCAGGTTGCTCAGGATCTGGCGCAGCCGGACCGGATCCCCGCATACCGCCAGCCGCACCGCCGGATCGATCTGCAACTGCATGCGCAGCCCTTTGGCCTGGGCCTGGCGGTCCATCGGCTGGATCACGCTCTGCAGCAGTTCGCGCAGATTGAAGCCGGTGACCTCCAGATCGAGCCGGTCGGACTCGAGCTTGGAGTAGTCGAGGATGTCGTCGACGATGCGTTGCATCTGCTGCGCCGACAGATAAGCGGTGCGGACCAGTTCGAGGTGGTCGGCCGGCAGTGGTGCGTGCAGCAGCAGGTCGAGCATCGGGGTGATGCCGTTGAGCGGCGTGCGGATCTCGTGGCTCATCGTGGCCAGGAACTCGCCCTTGGCCAGCACCGCCGATTCGGCCGCGGTCTTGGCCTGGCGCAGTTGCTGCTCCAGATGCGTGTGTGCATCGAGCTCGCGCTGCAACTGTTCGCAGGCCTGGGCCTCGCGCTGCGCCTGGGCCTGCGCGTCTTCGAGCGCGTGCTGCTGCGCGCGCAGCGGCGCGCCGAGTGCCCACACCGCCACCGCGGCCACGGCCGCCAGCACGGCGGCCACCAGTGGCCAGGGGCCGGGGATCGCGAGCATGTGTAGCGACGCGGCCACCGCTGCTGCGATCGCAGCCAGAAGTGCGCCGCGGCGCAAGGCGGAGAGCGCCATCGCGGCTACAGCACCGAGTGGTGGAAGTCGAAGTCGAGCGCGTCGGCCACGCGCTGCACCAGGTTGCCCTGGATGTAGTCGATGCCGCTCATCCACAGCGTCGCGGCAGCCTGCGGGTTCTCGACCTGCTGGCCGATCACCTGCAGTCCGAGCCTGTGCGCGCGTTCGACCGCGCCGCGCATCTCGTCGCGGACGCGCGGCTCGTCGAGCTGACGCGAATACCGGCCCGACAGGCGCACAAAGCCCAAGGGAAGTTGCGCGAGCAGCGCGTTGGCCTCCTCGCCGTCGCTGTACTGGCCCAGGCACAGTTGGACGCCGGCCGGGACCATGCGCGCGCAGAATTCCTGCAGCGACAGCGCATGGATCAGCGCATCGTCCTGACGCACATCGATGACCAGCGCAGCGCCGGGAATCCCGGCATCGTGCAGGCGTTGCAGCAACCAGTCGGCATAGCCGGCTTGCACCAGGCTGCGCGAGGACTGCGAGACGAACAGGCGCATCGCGCCGCCGCGCTGGGTGCGCTCGGCCAACGTGGCGATTGCCAGCTCCAGCACCCGCCGGTCGATGTCGAACATCACGCCGGCCAGTTCGGCCGCTGGCAGGATGCGCGCGGCCGAGTGCAGCTCACCATCACGACCGCGCAGGCGCAGCAGGGTCTGGTACTGCGGTTCGTCGCCGCCGGCGACCGAGACGATCGGCTGGAACGCCAGTTCGATGCGGCCTTCGTCGAGCGCGCCGCGCAGGTCTTCCGACAACGACGGCATCGTGTCGTCGCCGCCCGCGGGCGGCGCCGGCATGTGCACCGCGATGCCGGCCGGCGTGCCGCGCGCATCGCGCAGCGCCTGTTCGGCGGCGGCCAGTGCGGTACCCGGGTCCTCGTAGGCGTGCGCGAGATCGGCATAGCCAATCAGCGCACGCAGACGCAGACTCTGGCCCGCGAGCGGGAAGGGATGGCTGCCGATCCCGTCACGCAGCCCGCGTGCCCAGACGTCGAGCGCGGTCCGGTCGATCTGCGGCGCGAACACCAGGAAGGTGTTGTCGTTCAAGCGCGTGGCCGCTGCGCCTTCGACCAGATGATGCAGGTGGCGGCCGGCATCGGTGAGCACGGTTTCCAGCCCGGCGTAGCCGTAGCGGTCGCGCAGCGCGGTGATGCCCTCGATCTCGACGAACGCCAGCACGCCGCGCGGGTGCGCCGGGATCGCCTCGGCGAGCTTCTGCAGCAACTGCAGCCGACTGTTGAGGCCGGTGACCGGGCTGCGACCCGGATCGGGCATCTGCTGCAGGGTGCGAGCGCGGCGGATGCGGTTCTGCACCGCCGACACCAAGTGACGCGGTCGGACCGGCTTGGTCAGGAAATCGTCGGCGCCCACTTCCAGCGCCTCGAACTGGCGCTCGGGGTCGACGTCGCCGGTCAGGAATACGACCGGGATGTGCCGATGCGCGGGTTGCTGGCGCAGCAACGCGGTCAGTTCGGCGCCGTCCATACCAGGCATGTGCAGGTCCATCAACACCAGGTCCGGGGCGAACTCGGCCACCGTCGACAGGAACTCGTTGGCGATCGCGACCACGCGCGCCTGCAGTCCGGCGCCGTTGAGCACGCTCTCGGCGAACAGCGCCTGGCTCGGATCATCCTCGACCACCAGCACCCGGTACGGCCTGCCGTCGTCGTTCAACGCCGCGGTCGTGTCCACGCGCTCGGCAGCAGACGACTCGGTGGCATCGGGCAGCGATGGGCGGCCGGCATCGGCGGCCCAGCGCCTCCAGTACGCAGTGGGAGGGAATTCCGCGCGTTGCGGTTTATCGGGATCGGGCATGGCGGGGGCAAAAACGAGAAGCTTGGGAAGTGATCACTTTACCCGGCCGTGATCAGGAGCGCGGCAAGACGGCCGCGCGTTTGCGCGCGCGGCCGAACACCCGGCGCCACAGCCAGGCCACTGCGAGCAGGCCGGTCAGGCCGATTGCCACCACCAGCGCCAGGGCCAGCCAGGGCGAGGCGAGGATCAAGCCGAGTGCGCCGACGGTCATCGCGTCCTCGGTCGAGGAGGCGGCGACATTGCTGACCGGTTCGGGCGACAGATTGAGCAGCAGCCGCGTTCCCGATTTGAGCGCATGGCTGCTCAGCGCCACGCCCGCGCCGGTGGCGAGCATCCCGGCGCCCAGATCGCCGTCGGGCGAGAGCGCGGCCGCGGCGAGGAAGGCGCCGGCTGGCACGCGCGCGAGTGTCTGCAGCAGGTCCCAGCCCGAATCGACGCCGGGGATCTTGTCGGCGAAGAATTCGGCCACCGCCAGCGCGCCCGACACGCCCAATACCCAGGGCGAGGCCGTGGCCTCGAGCGCGGGCGGCAGGTCGAGCCAGCCGAGCGCGCCGGCGACCCCGACGCCGAAGACAGTCAGATAGGCGCGCACGCCGGCCAGCCACGCCAGCACCACACCGATCGCGAACAGATGGGCTTCCGACATCGCGACCTCCCGGTTCGCCGCAGCGCGGCGCGCAGCACGATGGCAACGAGTATAGGGAGCGCGGCGGCTTGACTGCGCTTTGCCGCGCTCGCTATACCTTGCCCGATGATTCCACCTGAGCCCACCGGGCAGCCCCCGACGCCGGCCTCGCCCCGTGCGTCCGCCCGCCTTCCGCCCGGCCCGCGCTGGGCGCGGATACTCCTCGGCTTGACGGCGGTGTCGTTGCTGTTCGGCCTGTGGGGCGCGTGGCAGGTGTTCGCGCCCGGGGCTGCGCATCCGCAGCGCCAGCTCGCCGCCCAGGCCGCGCAGATCGAAGAGCTGCAGCAGCAGGTCGCCACGCTCACGCGCTCCGACCAGATCAGCCGCGACGCGAACCGCGAGCTGCAGGGAACGCTGGCCGAACGCGACGAGGAGATCGCCGCGTTGCGCGCCGACGTGGCGTTCTACGAGCGCTTTGTCGGCTCGACCTCGCAGGGGCGCGAGCTGAGCGTCCACGAGCTGCGCATGCAGCCCCGGACCGATCAGGGCTGGCACTACACCGCCACGCTCACCCAGAGCCTGGCCCGGGATGCGGCCAGCGAGGGCGAGATGCGGCTGGCGATCGAGGGCACCCGCAACGGCCGGCTGCAGACGCTGGCCTGGTCGGACCTGCGCCAGCGCGCCGACGCGCCCGGCGTGCCGTATGCGTTCAAGTATTTTCAGCAGGTCGAGGGCGATATCGTGTTGCCGCCCGGTTTCCAGCCGCTGCGAGTCACCGTGCGGCTCGCGCCCAAGGGCCGCGGCGCGGCCGTGGAACGCGCGTTCAGCTGGGCAGACGTGACGCCGCGTTCCGCGCCCGAGCCTTGAACCCGGCCGTCGGCCCCCCCATCCTGTCGGCCATGAGCGAAGTGCTGACCATCGAGGGCCCCGGCTACCAGTCCCTGGAGCGGCCGCTGGAATTCACGCCCGCCGCGGCGGCCAAGGTGCGCGAGTTGATCGAAGGCGAGGGCAATCCCGCGCTGAATCTGCGCGTCTACATCCAGGGCGGGGGCTGTTCGGGCTTCCAGTACGGCTTCGAGTTCGACGAAGAGCGTGCCGAGGACGATCTGGCGATCGTCACCGACGACGTCACCCTGGTGGTCGATCCGCTGAGTCTGCAGTACCTGATGGGCGCGGCGGTGGACTACGTCGAGAGCCTGCACGGGGCGCAGTTCACGATCCGCAATCCCAACGCGAAGTCGACCTGCGGCTGCGGCAGCAGCTTCACGGTCTGATCGGCGGGCGGCTGGCCGGCGCGAGTGCCGCCGGTCGGTGCATGACGCCGCGGTCCGTGTCGCCATTGCGACACCGCGGCCGGCCATAATCCCCGCATGGACTTCCGTTTCGTCGAGGCGCCGCTCGATCGCGCCGAACATCTGCGAACCGACAGCGCGGCGCTGTCGCGGCTATGGCCCGAGGCACGCGTGCTGGTGCTCGATGCGCATGGCGACGCGGCCGTCGATGCCGACGGCGCGCCGCCGGCGTTGACCGGGACGGCGCTGGGCGCTCGCCCGGATTCTGCGGTGTTCCTGGGCCTGCACGGCGAGCAGGGGTGGTTCGCGCTGCCTGCGGGCGATGCGCCCGAGGGCCTGTCGGTGCACGGGGTGGTGGATCTGCGCAGCGCCGCGGCGTCCTGGCCGTTACGCGACTCCACCGCCTTCGCACAGGCGCGCGCGGTGCTGCACTGGCGTGCGCGGCACCGCTACTGCGGCGCTTGCGGCGCGGCGCTGCAGTGGGCGCGGGCCGGTTGGCTCGGCCGTTGTCCGCAATGCGGCACCGAGCACTACCCGCGCACCGATCCGGCGATCATCGTCGCGGTGACCGATGGCACACGGTTGCTGCTCGGCCGCCAGGCAGCTTGGCCGCCGCGCCGCTATTCCACGCTCGCCGGCTTCGTCGAGCCGGGCGAAACGCTTGAGCAGACGGTCGCGCGTGAAGTGTTCGAGGAAAGCGCGGTGCGGGTGCGCCATTGCCGGTATCTCGCCTCGCAGCCCTGGCCGTTCCCGTCGTCGTTGATGCTCGGTTTCCTTGCCGAGGCCGAACCCGACATCCCGCGCGTCAACGACGAGCTGGAGGACGCGCGCTGGTTCGACGCCGATGCGGTCGGCGCGGCATTGCGCGATGCCAACCCGGATCTGCTGCTGTCGCCTGCGTTGTCGATCTCGCGCTGGCTGATCTCGCGCTGGTACGCATTGCAGACCGGCGCCAAGCCCGGCTGAGGGGCTGTCAGCCGAGTCCGCCGGGCGCAAGCCAGGTGAATGGTGGCCACGGCAGGTTGCGTGCGACCCAGTAGACCGACAGCAGCACCAGCCAGAACGTGGCTGTCGACAAGCGCGCGGCGACCGGCTGCAGCCAGCCGGGCCGCCATCCCATGCGCCAGGCGAGTGCGAGCGGCGAGAGCGCGAGCAGGACCAGCAGCAGCGGATTCATCGAGAACGCCTGCGGCAGGTCGCCATGAACCAGCGCGTGCAGGCAACGGGTCAGGCCGCAGCCGGGACAGACCCATCCGGTCGCGGCGTAAAACATGCACGGCGGGAAGGGGCTGCCCGGGGCATTGGGATCGAACGTGCGCAGCAGCCAGACACCGGTCGCGGCCGCCGCCAGACCGCCGCCCGCAAGGGCGACGGTGGCGACGCGCACGCGCGCCAGCGGTCGCTGGCCGTGCACGTGGGACATCAGATGTCGCTCTGGATCTGGTCGAAGATCATCTGGTACTGCTCCATGCCGCCGCCCAGCGTCAGCGAGTAGATCGTCCACAGCAGGCCGATGATGCACAGGCCGGTGGTGACCCAGCACCAAGTCTTGGCGGTGTTGGACGCGCGCTGTGCGCCTGCCAGATCGCCTTGGCCCAGCAGCGTGTTGACCTTGGCGGCGAACACGATCGCGACGATGCCCGGGATCGTGCCGACGATGCAGCACAGGCACAGCGAGAGCACGGTGGCGATGATCGACCATGCCAGGTGGTTGGGCACCGTGCCCGGCGCGATCGGCGTGCCGGGCAGCGGCGTACCGGGGGCGTCATAGGGATTGGGCGGCGGCGGGGCGGTGGGATGGTGCTCATGGTGGTGCGCTCCTGGAGGATGGCGGGAGGGTGTGACGGAATGCTCGGATTGGGGGCAACGCGTGCAGCCTAGGTGGAGACGGCGTCGTGGAGATGTGGACGCCGAGGCCCCGTCCTGTCACCTGCTGCAGGCGGGCGGCATGGAACCGGCCGTCTGGCACGCCACCCGCTGAACAGGGCGGCGGAGACGGGGCGGAAATCGACGCTGCGCTGCACGCGCGCACGCGCTGTGCAGGCTTCGATGACGTGAGCCCGATTGGCATGTGACTCCCCGAGAACGGTCGGTCCGACGTGGGCGGACCTGAATGGACGCAAGCGTACCCGAGCCGGACACCGGCGGGCAGAGGGCATACGCTCAGGCAGCATCGCCACGCAGCGCCCGCACCTCGGCCTCGAGCCTCGGAGCGGTGAGATCGGCCGACGCGTCGATCCGCGGTGCGGCGACGACCTCGATGCGGGCGCGCAGGCGCCGCGGCACGCGCATGCGGGCGAACCGGCTGCCGGCATGGGCATGGTGCCGGCTCCACATGCTGGTCCACATGCCACGCAGCGCCAGCGCGACCACCGGCACCTGCTGGCCGCGCGCCTGGGCGCGCGCCAGGATGCGCTCCACCCCCGTGCGGAAGGTGGCGATCTCGCCATCGCTCGTCAGCCGGCCCTCGGGAAAGATGCCGACCAGTTCACCCTGCGCCAGGGCGGCATCGATGGCGTCGAACGCGCGCTGCATCAGCGCCGGGTCGTCCTTGGCACCGGCGATCGGAATCGCCTTGGCGTGCCGGAAGATCCAGCGCAGCCCGGGAATCGCGAAGATCCGGTGGTCCATCACGAACCGCACCGGTCGCGGGATCGCCGCCGACAGGATCAGCGCATCCATGTAGCTGACATGGTTGCAGACGATCAGGGCCGCGCCGTCTGCCGGGATCGCCGGATCGACGTCGCGCTCGCGCAGCCGGTAGAGCGTGCGGACCAGCAGCATGCTGGCCAGGCGCATCAGGAACTCGGGCACGATGGTGAAGATCCAGATCGCGACCATCAGGTTGGCGATCGCCAGGGCCAGGAACATCTGCGGCACGGTCAGGCCCGGCAACGGCAGCGTCAGGCCGCCCAGCGACAGCGACTCACGCTGTACCAGCACGCCGATCACCGCTGCGGCAACGATGAACAGCGAGTTCTGGATGTTGAGCCCGGCGATCACCCGCGACAGTTTCGAACGCGGCGTGCGGCTCTGGATCAGCGCGAACAGCGGGACGACGAAGATGCCGGTGAACAGGCCCACCCCGATCAGGTCGGCCACGATGCGCCAGCCGCCGGGCGCGTCGAGGAAGGCGGCGATTGTCAGGCCGGTCTGCGGCGGCAGGCCGGGCCGGGCGAAGTACAGGTCGAGCAGCATCGCGCTGATCCCGAAGGCGCCGACGGGCACCAGGCCGATCTCGACGATGCGTCCGGACAGCTTTTCGCACAGCAGCGAGCCGGCGCCCACGCCGACCGAGAACAGGGCCAGCGCGAAGATGTACAGCGCGGTGTCGTTGACCACGCCGCCCAGATAGACCTCGGCGTAGGTCGGCAACTGCGCGGTCAGCACCGTGCCGACGAACCAGAACCAGGACACGCCCAGGATCGCGTTGCGCACCGCCAGCTGGCGCCGGGCCAAGCGCATCACCGCCCGCGATTCGGGAATCGGGTTCCAGTTGATCGTCAGCGTCGGCGCGCCGGCATCCACCTTCGGGATCAGCCGGGCGACCAGGTTGCCTGCGACCGCCAGCGCGACCACCGATGCCGCAGCGGCTTCGGGCCCGTGGCTGCCGGCGAGCTTGAACACCAGACCGCCGTAGATCATGCCGGCCAGGATCGAGATCGACGTGCCCATCTCGACCAGACCGTTGCCGCCGGTGAGCTCTTCGGGCCGCAGCACCGAGGGCAGGATCGAATACTTCACCGGGCCGAACAGGGTCGACTGGGTGCCGGTCAGAAACAGTGCGACCAGCAGCACCGGCATGCTCTGCAGCAGGAAACCTGCGGCTGCCAGCGACATGATCGCGATCTCCATCGCGGTCGTGATGACGATCAGCTTCTGCTTCTCGAGCTTCTCGGCGATCTGGCCGGCGATCGCCGAGAACAGGAAGTAGGGCAGGATGAACAGCGCCGGCGCGAGATTGGTGTAGAGCGTGCGTTCCGCGGTGCCCACGCCGAGGAAGAACAGCAGTGCGATCACCGACTGCCGATAGACGTTGTCGTTGAAGGCGCCGAGCGCCTGGACCGTGAAGTAGGGCAGGAAGCGCCGCTGCCGCAGCAGGGCGAACTGGGACTGGCCTGACATGGCGGCTCCTGGACGGACTGCGCGGAGCCTAGCAGGTCGGCATTGCGGTCCGGCCAGGGGGCGTCATAGCGTGTGACGCGACGCGATCACGCCGTCGCGTCCGTCGCATCGCCCGTGCCGCGCACCGCCCGGTAGCGTTGCTCCAGTTCCTGGCGGATCTGACGCCGCTGCCGGCCCTGCTCGAAGCGCCGGCGCTCCTCGGCACTGGCCGGCTCGCGCGGCGGGACCGGCACCGGGCGCCCGTCGGCGTCGACCGCGACCATCGTGAAGAAGCAACTGTTGGTGTGGCGGACCGAGCGGGCCTGGATGTTCTCGGCGATGATCTTGATGCCCACTTCCATCGACGTGCGGCCGGTGTAGTTGACCGAGGCCAGGAACGTCACCAGTTCGCCGACATGGACCGGTTCGCGGAAGGTCACCTGGTCGACCGACAGCGTGACCACGTAACGCCCGGCGTAGCGACTGGCGCAGGCATAGGCCACCTCGTCGAGATACTTGAGCAGCGTGCCGCCGTGCACGTTGCCGGAGAAGTTGGCCATGTCCGGCGTCATCAGCACGGACATGGTCAGCGTGGCGTTGCCTGGGATCATGCGATGGGCCTGGTGGGAGCGGCCTGGAGGATGGCACGCGCGGTGGCGGCCGTCATCGGGTCGGCGTGTGTATCGCGCCCGCTCAGCCGGCCGCCGCGAGGCGAGACGCCGCCGCCGGCGCGCCAGCGGCCTCGGCGGCGTTGCGCAGATCCGGCAGCAGACGCAGCAGCAAGGCCAGTTGAGTGCCCAGCAGCCGTTGCCGTGGATCGGAGGTGGCATCGCCGGCGCGTTCGAGCGCTTCGGCCATCGCGGTCTCCGCGGTCGCGTCGACGACCGGGGGCGCACGGCGCGCGGACAGGGCGGCCGCAATCTCCGCCAGCGCGCGCTGCAGATGCGTGCCGGCCGCGAACACCGCCTCATCGGCCTCGCTGTCCAGCGTGCCTCGGTGCGCGCCCAGTCCCGACAGATAGCCGAGCGCGGTATTGGACACGGCGAGGAACCGGAAGGCCGCGTCGAGGTCGCGCCGGTAGCGTCCGGGTTCGCGCAGCCGGTTGGACAGGGCCACCGACAGTGCCGCCTCGGCGTTGTGCATGTCGCGCCGGGCGACCCGGTAGGGCAGGTCGTCGCGCATGCCGCTGCGGTACTGCTCCAGGACCTGGCCCAGGTAGCGCGCGTGGGCATCGACGACCCCGGCCATGACCAGGTGGAGTTGCCGGCCGCGCCAGTCGGGCAGGATCAGGAACGAGGCGGCCGCGGCGATCGCGCAGCCGATCAGCGTGTCGAGCAGGCGCGGCCAGATCAGCACGAAGCCATCGCCGATCAGGTTGAAGCACAGCAGCGCCATCACCGTGATCGCTGCGGTCGCGAGCGCGTAGCGATCGGTCCGGCTGACGAAGAACACCACCGCGGCCAGCAACGCCAGCAGCAACTGGACCTCCACGCCGACGAACAGCTGCATCAACGCCCAGGTGGCGGCCAGGCCGAGCAGGGTGCCGGCGATGCGCTGGGCCAGGCGCCGGCGCGTCGCACCGAAGCTCGGTCTGCAGACGAAAGCGATGGTCAGCAGTATCCAGAAGCCGTTGCGTGCGCCGATCGCATGCATGACCGCATAGCCGGCGCACAGCGCGATCGCCATGCGCAGGCCATGCCGGAACAGCACCGAGGTCGGGCTGAGCTGCCGCCCCAGGCGCGTGGCCATCTCGCGCAGGGTGTGCGGCGAGGCATCGCGCAGGCGTGTGTCCATGCCATCGAGCGGTGCGTCGGACAGGGTGTCCTCGGCCAGTCGACGGTCGATCGCCTGCAGATTGCGCACCAAGGATTCGAGCGAGGCGAGCAAGCGGGTCTGCCGGCCGTCGCCGCGCGCGTGCAGGTGGTCGAGCGACTGGCGCAGATCGACCATCGCCTGGCGTGTGCCGGCACCGTACTGGAACGGGCGGCGCAGACGGATCGCCTCGCCGAGCGCGCGGCAGGCGCGGCCCTGAAGCTCGAGCAGCCGTTGGCCGCGGTAGAGCACGTCGCTGTGGAAGAACGCCTCGGCCAGCGCCTCGTAAGGGTAGTGGGACGAGCTGGCGCGCTCGTGGAATTCCTGCGCCATGTAGTACAGGCGGAAGTACAGCCCCGATTGCACGCCCGGGCGGCCGGAGCGGCCGAACCGGCTGATGATTGCATTCTTGGTGGCCTCAAGCGCCGCGACCACGCGCGCGTTCTGCTCCGACAGCGCGAGCCGGCGTGCGTGCAGGTCACGGTCGCGGATCGGCTCGAACAGCGCCGCCTTCAACTGCAGGTAGCGACCCAGTTCGGCGAACAGCCGGGCCAGCCGCTCGCGGACGGGACGGTTGGCGAACAGGATCGTCCACAGGATCGACAGCGCGCCGTACCAGGCCGCGCCGGCGAGCAACTGGCCCGCGCCGCGCCAGGCCGCCTCGGCGTCGCCAACGCCGTGCTGGTCGATGCCGATCGCCGCATACAGCATCAGCGCCACCGTGCCCTGGGCGATGGATGCGTAGCGTTCGCCCAGGGCGCCGAGCAGGGTCAGTGCGAACGTGGTGGCCGCCAGGCAGGCAATGAAGGCCAGCGGGTAGGGAAACAGCAGCGTGATCGCGCCGGCAGCGGCGCCGAAGCACAGCAGCGACAGCAGCACCGCCTTGGTCCGGCCAAAGCCGTTGTCGTCGGTCTCGGCGATCGCGCTGGCGATGATGCCCAGGAACACCGCCGGCAATGCGGCCAACTGCTGGAACTGCCAGCACAGCGCCATCGCACCGCCGAACGCGATCGATACGCGCAGCGCGGTGCTGGCCTTCTCATGGGCCCACAGCCGGGTCAGGCGCTCGTTGATCGGGGAGGGCATGCGGGCGCGGGACGGTCGTGCGGGTTCGGCGCGGTGGGGCCTTAGCTGCGCTCGCGTTCGATCGCGCGCCAGCCGATGTCCTTGCGATGGAACTCGCCCGGCCAGGAGATGCCGGCGATCTCGCCGTAGGCGCGATGCTGGGCATCGGCCACAGACTCACCGAGCGCGACGACGCACAGCACGCGCCCGCCCGCGGTCACCGCCTGGCCGTGTGCGTCGAGCCGGGTGCCGGCATGGAAGACCTTGGTGTCAGGTAATGGCGGCGTGTCCCAGGTGTTGATCGCATCGCCCGTGCGCGGCGTATCGGGATAGTGCTCGGCGGCCATGACCACGCCCAGCGCCGGGCGCGGGTCCCACTGCGCCTGCACGCCAGCGAGCGCGCCGTCGATCGCAGCTTCGATCAGCGCGGCGAAATCCGAGGTCAGCCGCATCATCACCGGCTGTGTTTCCGGGTCGCCGAACCGGACATTGAACTCGATGACCTTCGGCGCGCCGGAGGCATCGATCATCAGCCCGGCGTAGAGGAAGCCGGTGAACGGCACGCCGTCGGCGGCCATGCCGCGTACGGTCGGTTCGACGACCTCGCGCATGATCCGCGCGTGCACATCCGGAGTCACGACCGGAGCCGGCGAGTAGGCGCCCATGCCGCCGGTGTTGGGGCCGGTGTCGCCATCGCCCACGCGTTTGTGGTCCTGGCTGGTCGCCATCGGCAGCGCGGTCGTACCGTCGACCATCGAAATGAAGCTCGCTTCCTCGCCGTCGAGGAACTCCTCGATCACCACGCGCGCACCGGCGCTGCCGAAGGCGTTGCCCGAGAGCATGTCGTGGATCGCCGCTTCCGCTTCGTCCAACGTGGTAGCGACGATGACGCCCTTGCCGGCGGCCAGGCCGTCGGCCTTGACCACGATTGGCGCGCCGTGCTGACGTACGTACTCGATCGCAGTGTCGGCGTCGGTGAACACCGCATAGGCGGCGGTCGGGATGCCGTGGCGGGCCAGGAAATCCTTCGCGAACGCCTTGCTGCCCTCGAGCTGAGCGGCGCCGGCGGTCGGCCCGAAGATGCGCAGGCCCGCGTCGCGGAAATGATCGACGACGCCGGCGACCAGCGGCGCCTCGGGTCCGACGACGGTGAAGGCCACGCCCTCGTCGCGTGCCAGCGCGAGCAAGGCGTCCAGATCGGTGGCGGCGACATCGACGTTGCGGCAACCGGTCTCGCGCGCGGTGCCCGCGTTGCCCGGTGCGACCAGCACCTCGCCGACCTGCGGCGACTGTGCGAGCTTCCAGGCCAGCGCATGCTCGCGGCCGCCCGAACCGATGACCAGAACCTTCTTCATGCGTAGCCGAGGGAAGCGGAGGGGCGACTAGTCTATCGGCCCTGCGCAGCGGGCGCGGTGGATTTGTCCTGCACTCAGTCGCAACTGTCGCGCTGCAATGCCGCGGGGATGGGCCAGGTACCGGTGGCCGGGTCGAACGCCAGGCGGTACTCGCGGTCCACATATCGGCCGCAAGCTTCGCCGTGTTCGCGGATCACCAGTGGCCACGCGGGAGCCCTCCGGTCGCGGTCGTCGACCGTCAGGTCGAAGGCCAGATCAAGCGCGTCGTCCGGCGCCTGGGCATGCTCGAGGCTGCTGCGCACCGTCGCCGCTTCGCGGAAGCCGCCGGCGTGCGGCAACAGGAGGCTGCGGGCGCCGACCGTGATGCCCTGGCCGGTGAAGCCGTCCTCGATCATCACGCCGTACAGCGCCGCGCCAAAGCGTTGGACGCGCACGTCGGTGACGTCGCCACTGCTGCCGTAATCGGTGAGGTGCTGCCGGGCCCCGGCCACGGCAAGGCCGTCGCCGGCCTCGAGCAGGAAGAGGTCGACCAGCGCACCGGTGACATGGCCGGCGCCGTCGGGGACGCCGCAGACCGCGACCAGTTCGGCGGGGGTGTCGGCAGTGCCGATCGCAGCGCGTGCGCAGACCTCGCGCTCGGCCGCGTCCTCACCCAGGCCGGCCGCGACCGGGTGGCCCGGCCAGGTGCCGACGAGTTGCGCGAGCTCGCCGTATTGGGTCACCAGGTAGTCGCGGACCCAGCCACCGGGCAGGCCGACCGGCTCGCCTTCATCGGCCGCTTTGTCGTCGACGTGGGGCGGCTCACGTGCAGGCGTGGCCACCGCCTCGGCCGTCGTCGCCGGCAGCGCGGCGGCGGCCGGCGGTTGCGCCTGGCCGCAGGCTGTCAACGCCAGCGTCGTGGCCAGTACAACCGGCCAACCGCGCTTCGGCGCAAGGGACCACCAAGATGCACGGGCCATCGCAACCTCCAGGAGCGGACTGGCGCCGACCATAGCGCGCGAGTCCGCAGGCCGGAGTGATCCCGGATTGAACGCCACGCCAGTTGCCTGAGTCAGGGGGCGATCCGCGCCAGCGGCGCGGATGGGGGTGTGGGAGCCGCTGGCCGGGGCCCGAGGTTTGCGCAAGCAAACCTTGGGATGGATGCCAGCCTCGCTGGCATCGGCGTCGGCATGGATCGTCAGGTAGGCGCACATCCCCGGAACGACGCCAGCCCCCTGAGTCAGGGGGGCGATCCGCGCCAACGGCGCGGATGGGGGTGTGGGAGCCGCTGGCCGGGGCCCGAGGTTTGCGCCAGCAAACCTTGGGATGGATGCCAGCCTCGCTGGCATCAATGCCTGAAGTGGCGCACCCCCGTGAACACCATCGCGATGCCGTGTTCGTCGGCTGCGGCGATCACCTCGTTGTCGCGCATCGAGCCGCCGGGCTGGATCACCGCCTGGATACCGGCTTCGGCCGCGGCGTCGATGCCGTCGCGGAACGGGAAGAACGCATCGGAGGCCATCACCGAGCCGGGCACCACCAGCCCGGCGTCGCCGGCCTTGATGCCGGCGATACGCGCCGAATACACGCGGCTCATCTGGCCGGCACCGACGCCGATCGTGCGGTGGTCCTTCGCGTAGACGATCGCGTTGGACTTCACGAACTTGGCCACCTTCCACGCGAACAGCAGGTCGGCGAACTGCGCTTCGGTCGGCGTGCGCGTGGTGACCACCTTCAACTCGTCGCGCGTGACCACGCGGTCATCGGCGGTCTGCATCAACAGGCCCGAACCGACGCGCTTCGTGTCGATGAAGCGGGTCGACGCCGGCGCCATCGGGATACGCAGCACGCGCACGTTGGCCTTCTTCGACGCGTAGTCGAGCGCGGCGTCGTCATAGTCGGGCGCGATCAGCACCTCGACGAACTGGCGGTCGAGGATGACTTTCGCGGTCGCGGCGTCGAGTTTGCGGTTGAACGCGATGATGCCGCCGAAGGCGGATGTCGGATCGGTCGCGTAGGCGAGTTCGTAGGCATCGCCACAGGCCGCGCCCACCGCGACGCCGCAGGGATTGGCGTGCTTGACGATCACGCAGGCGCAGCTGTCGAACTGGCGCACGCATTCCCAGGCCGCGTCGGCGTCGGCGATGTTGTTGTACGACAATTCCTTGCCCTGCAACTGCTCGAAGGTCGCCAGCGACCCCGGTGCGGGATACAGGTCGCGGTAGAACGCGGCCTGCTGGTGCGGATTCTCGCCGTAGCGCAGGTCCATGACCTTGACGAAGTTGCCGTTGCTCTGGCCGCCGAACGGCGCGCGCTTGGCCGCGCCGGCATCCGACGGCTCGGCGATCGCCGACAACACATCGCTGATGCGCGCGTCGTACTGGGCGACGCGGTTGAACGCGGCGACCGACAGCGCGAACCGGGTCGCGGCCGACAGCGCGCCGTTGTGCGCATCGAGCTCCTGGATCAGTGCGGGGTATTGCGCCGGGTCGGTCGCGACCGCGACGTGTGCGAAGTTCTTCGCGGCCGCGCGCAGCATCGCCGGCCCGCCGATGTCGATGTTCTCGACGATGTCGTCGAACTTCGCATCTGTGGCAAAGGCCACGCGCTCGAACGGATAGAGGTTGAGCACCAGCAGGTCGATCGCTTCGATGCCGTGCTCGGCCATCACCGCATCGTCGGTGCCGCGACGCCCCAGCAGGCCGCCATGGACCTTGGGGTGCAGCGTCTTGACGCGCCCGTCCATGATTTCGGGAAAGCCGGTGACGTCGCTGACGTCGCGCACCGCCAACCCGGCCTCGCGCAGCGCCTTGGCGGTGCCGCCGGTCGACAGCAGCTCGACGTTGCGCGCAGCCAGCGCGCGGGCCAGATCGAGCAGGCCGGTCTTGTCGGAAACGGACAGCAGGGCGCGGCGGATCTGCACGGGCGCGCCGGACGAAGCGGAGACGGTCATGGGGTGGCTGCGGAGCGGAAAGAGCCCGCGATTATAGCGGCCGCGGCCAGCGCGCCCTGCGTGGCGGGCGTTACTGGGTCAACCCGTACTCGCGCAGCTTCTTGCGCAACGTCGCACGATGGATGCCCAGCATCGCGGCCGCGCGGCTCTGATTGCCATCGCAGAAATTGAGCACCTCGGCAAACAGCGGAATCTCCAGCTCGCGCAGTGCGACCTCGTAGAGGTTGTCGGTGTCGTTGCCGTTGAGATCGCCCAGATAGCGCTGGATCGAGGTGGCGACATGCTCGCGCAGCGGGGTCCGTGGCGCCTCGCGCATGCTGCTGTCGGATCGGTCTGCGTTCAAGGCGGCTCTCGAGCGGATAAAGCGCCGACGGCGGGTGGCGTCGGCAGCGCGGGCATGGCGGCTGGGTGAGTCTATCGCGCGGCGCGGCGACCGGACAAACGCGCCGACCAGCGGTACAGGCCTGTCTACAGCAGTTCGAAGGCGAACGAGACCGCCCCGGGCCCAGGCTCTTCGAGCGTCAGGCGAACGTGCGCAGTGGCGCCGGGCGCGAGCGTCGGCGCAGGCGGCGCGCCGCCCAGATACTCCTGGGCCGTGAACACGCGGCTGCCGATCACGTGGCCATCGATGTCTGACAGCACCAGCCGCAGTTGCGGCCAGGCTTGCGGCCAGCGCGCGTCGTTGCGGAAGGCCGCGCTGACCTGCAGACGGGTCGGATCCTCGGGCTCGGCACGGACATCGCGCGCGAGCAGCGCCAGCGCCGCGGGCTCGCGCCAGGGCGGCAGCGCGCAGCCCAGCGCGCCGCACAGGCGCTCCAGCGCGGGGCGCCAGGCCGGGTGGGCAGCCAGCCGCGCGCGCTCGGCAAACAGGCCCTGCAGGACCAGCAGCAGGGCCAGCCCGACAGCGGCGACCCACAGCCATCGCCGTGCGCGGGGCGAGGCAGCGGCGACACGCGAGCGGGCGAAACTCGGGACGGTACGCGACGCGTCGTCCGGGGCGGGGAGGATGCCTTGCGCGTCGGCTCGGCGGGCGGCGCGGGCGCCGCCGCGGCGGACGTCATCGCCATCGGCGACGCCGCGGGGTCGGGGCGCGGTCTGAGCAGACTGGCTACCGAGACCGTCGGCTCGGGCGGGGCGGCGGCATTCAAGACACCGGCGCAACGCGGGCAGCGCGCCGGTGGCAGGCCGGTCGCCCGGTCGGTGGCGACCAGGTCGCCGCAGTGCCGGCAATGGATGAACATCCGGCTATTGAAGCATGGGCTTGCGCGGATGCGGGCTCAGCGCCGCACGCCGTCGATGCGGACCCAATCGCCTTCGCGCGCGACCGCCAACTGCTCGAACCAGGGGCGATAGCGTCGCAGCAGCGCTTCTTCCTGGCCGTCGAGAATGCCCGACAGCGCGATCCGCCCACCCGGTGCGACGCGCTCTGCCAGCGTCTCGGCCAGGGCATCGAGCGCGGTGGCCAGGATGTTGGCGACCACCACCGGATAGCTCGCCTGTGGCGCGTCGCTGGGCAGAAACACCGTCAGGGCCGTGTCCACGCCATTGCGCGCGGCGTTGTCGCCCGAGGCCTGGAGCGCCTGCGGATCGTTGTCGACGCCGATCGCCTGCGCGGCGCCCAGCTTGAGCGCGGCGAGCGCGAGGATGCCGCTGCCGCAGCCGTAGTCGAGCACGGTGCAGCCGTCGAGCACGCCATCGGTGGCCAACCCATCGAGCCACTGCAGGCACAGCGAGGTCGTGGGGTGGGTACCCGAGCCGAAGGCCAGGCCGGGATCGAGGCGGACGATCGCCGCATCGTCGCTGGCCTCCTCGGGGACCTCGCTGTTCCACGGCACGATCCAGGTGCGCGCGCCGAAGCGCAGCGGCACGTACTGGTCCATCCAGGCCCGCTCCCAGTCCTGGTCCTCGACCTTGGCGAAGCCGGCGCGGGTCCAGTCGAGCCCGCCGTCGAAGGACTCGAGCGCGGCCAGCAGCGCCAGCGCGTCGGTGTCGACCTCGAACAACGCGGTCAGCACCACAGAGTTCCACAACGGTGTCTCGCCCACGCCCGGCTCCAGGATCGCCTGCTCGTTGGAGGTATCGGCGTCGGCGTCGAGCATCGTCACTGCCAGGGCCCCCACGTCTTCGAGCGCGCGCGCATAGCGTGGCTGCTCGGCTTCGCTGCAGCGCAGGCTCAGTTCGAGGTGAGGCATGGTGAATTTCCGCGACGTGGGGCCGGCATCTTCGGTCCCATGTCCCGGCGCGTAAAGGCCGCAGTGTCGCTCAAGGGGCCGGCGGCGGGTCGGGCGGCGGCGGCGCGGGGTCGCCAACGGGTTCCGACAGCGGGCCCTGCTCGACGCTGTCGGCCGGGGGCGCGGCGGTGCGGTCGCCGTCCACGTCCTGAGCGGTGACGCCCGCGCCCGCGTCCGGGTTGCGAGTGGCCGCGTGGTCGGGCGGCGGCACGGTCTGCGGGTCGGTCGATAGCGCTTCTTGCTGGTCGCGGCGATCGCAGCCGGCGGCGGCGAACAGGGCCAGCGAGGCGAGGGCGGCGGCGAGCGGGCGCACGAACGGCGTGGGACGCATGGCGGGCTCCGAAAAAGGGCGGCACATCACCTTGCGGGCGGCGGGTGCATGCAGCATGTCAACGCGCGTCTCAAAAGGCGCGCCGGATGCCACCACTGAGGTCTGCCCTGCAGGGCGTGTGAGCGCGCGCGCAATGACGTGATGGCAGTCACACATTGTGGCCGGGATCCCGCCCGGGCGGGATCCCGCGATGGGCTACAATCGCGTCCCCGCCCGGTTCCTGCGCGCCGGCGGCATTGCCGCCCAGGTCGAATGGCTCGGCGTGGGCGATCCCGCTCCTGCCCGGACCTGCCGGAAGCCCACCTTGCATCTGAGAGTCGCCGCCGCCCTCGTGCTCGCCGCCGCCGTGGTCCTGGCGCTGGCGTTCTCGCGTGCCGATGCACCGGCTGCTGCGAACCGGAGCCGTGACGCGGCGCCGGTTAGCGATGCATTCGCCATGTCGCGGGTGTCTGGGGCTGCAACGAAGACGACCCCACGGTTGGGACGGACGACGCGCCATGCCACCTCGCAGCGCGCGGCCTCGGCGGTCCCGGTCTCGCCCCGGCAGGCTTTCGAGCGGTCGCAGGATCTGTTCGCACTCGCGCAGCGATTGCTGCCGCTGGCCGAGAGCGGCGACGCCGAGGCGCGCTGGCTGGTCAGCCGGATCCATGAGTACTGCGCCGGCTATGCCCGGGCGCCGGTCGACTACGCACGCGACACCTTGTTGCTCGCCAGTCTGCCCCTGCCGGCCGCGCGCCCGCTGCGGGACGCGCGCGCCCGGATCGAGCGCCGCTGCGGCCGCTTCGTCGCCGACGACGCGCCGAGTTTCGTGCAATTGGTGGAACAACGGCGCGAGGCGGCGCTGGCCGGCAGCCTGCCGGCCGAGGCGGCGTTGCTGTCGATGGGCGCGCCGCTGGCCGACGACGAGGACTATCGCCGCGGGCTGGTCGACCGCGTGCTCGAATCGGCCGACCCGGATGCCTACACCGCATTGGCCCCGGCGATGGGCGAGGCGGCGGCCGGGGATCCGGCGCTGGCCGGTCGCGTGGCCGGCTCCCAGAACGCGGAGATCGCCTGGCACAACGCGGCCTGCGGCCTGGGCCTGGATTGCAGCGGCGACGGGGCGCTGATGACCCGGTACTGCGCCGAGGGTGGCATCTGCGCTCAGGATGAGAGCCAGGATTTCTCGGCGTTCGTCCGGGAGGCGTCGCCGCCTCAGGACGCCGAACAGATCGAAGAGATGACAGCTGAACTACGACGCGACCAGCAGGTCGGGATGGTGACGAAATGAAGCAGCGGGCGTTTTCGCGCAGGGTACGGTTCTGGTTCTGGGCTGCGGTCTTCTTCGGCTACTCGGTCGCGGTCGCAGGGGTGGTCGTCGATGCGATCGGCGACCATTACGGTGGCCTGGCCGAAGTCGCCGAGACCACCATCGCGGCGCCGCCCGAACAGCGCCGCCTCGGCGCTGCGCAGGTGGCCGCGTTGTATCGCGCGCAGAGCCCGACCCCGTTTCGGACGTTGCCGCCCGGGGCCACATTCCGTGTGGTCTGGCCGGATGGGTCGAGCGAGCTGGTGCGCATCGTCAGCCAATCGAGCGAACACGGCACGCAACTGGTGGAAGGCTCGCAGGTCGGCGCGAGCGGTTTGCCGTCCACGCAGACCGAGGTGCAGGTGGTGCCAGTATCGACGGCGACGCCGGCACGCCGCGCGCCCGGTGCGAACGCGCACGTCGACTGAGATGGTCAACCGGCCTTGCGCTCGCGCCATCGGCCATGCGGCGCGCGGCAGTGTCGAGGCAACCGGCCTGTAGATCGAGAGGCAGAACGCGATCGATCCGCGTGCGCGATTCAGGCGCAGCGCTGACGGGCAGCGTCCCCACAGCGCATTCATCGCATCGTTGTGCCCGTTGCCTGCGTCCGAGATGGCGAAAGTTCGTCCCAGGCGTCACATCGCGGCCATGCCCGCTTCACGACGCTTTTATTGGCGCATTCCCATAGTGGATTCAAGGCCGGGACGATCGTCCCGTCGCCGGTGACTCCCCCACACGCCATCCCGCCATGGATCGCCGCCCTGCCCGGGCAGCGCGCCGTATGACGGCCGTTCGTCGCCACGCTTATCGGACTTCGTCATGCCACAGCCCATCGACCACCCAGGACCCGTGGTCCGCGCCAAGACCGTTCGCGGCTTGCAGCGCCAACGCGATGCACGCGGCCGGTTCGCCCGTTCCGCTCCGACCGCCCGGATCGCAGTCACCGCGCCAGCGCGACAACCCTCGCTGTTCGTGACGTCGGAGATGAGCGACTTCGTCAAGGCCGGTGGTCTGGGCGAGGTGGCCGCTGCGCTCCCACGCGCGTTGCGCGCGCGTTATGACGTGCGGGTGCTGATTCCGGGCTACCCGGCGGTACTGGAGAAGGCCGGCGCGCTGGAGATCGTCGGTGAGATCGCCGGCAGCGCCGCATTGCCGGCCTGCCGCATCGGCCTGGTGCGCCAGGCCGACGGCCTGCCGGTCTACGTGCTGCTCAACGCCGCGCTGTTCGAGCGCGAGGGCTCACCCTATGTCTCGGATGCCGGCACCGACTGGGACGACAATGCAGTGCGCTTTGCGACCCTGTCGCATGCAGCCGCGCAGATCGCCGCCGGCCGCGCTGGCCTGGATTGGACGCCGCGGTTGCTGCATCTCAACGACTGGCCGTGTGCGCTTGCCGCCGGCTACCTGCGTTGGGAGGGGATCGCGGTCCCCAGCCTGCTGACGATCCACAACCTCGCCTACCAGGGCCTGTTTCCGGCGACGATGGCGCCACAGTTGGGCATTCCCGAGGCCGCCGCGCCGGCGCTGGACTTCTACGGCCGGCTGTCGTTCCTGCAGGCCGGCATCGTGCATGCCGACCAAGTCAACACCGTGAGCGTGAGCTATGCGCGCCAGATCACCGGCCCGGAGCTGGGCTGCGGACTCGATGCGCTGCTCGCACGCCGCGCCGCGGCCGGGCGCCTGAGCGGGATCATCAACGGCGTGGACGCCAGCTACGATCCGCGCACCGATACGCATCTGCCCGTGCACTTCAGCGTCAATCAGTGGCAGGGCAAGAACGTCAACGCCGAGCAGGTGCGGCGCGAGTTCCATCTGCCGCAGAGCCGCGGACCGCTGTTTGCGGTGGTATCTCGGCTGGTGCACCAGAAGGGTATGGACCTGGTGGTGGAGGTAGCGCCGCAGATCGCCGCCGCCGGCGGCCAGATCGTGTTCGTCGGCCAGGGCGAACGGCAGATCGAGCGCTCGGTGCGCACGCTGTGCGGCCGCTATCCGGCGCACATGGCGGCGATGATCGGCTTCGAGGAGAGCCTGGCGCGGCGCGTCTATGCCGCATCCGATTTCCTGTTGATGCCCTCGCGCTTCGAGCCGTGCGGGCTGAGCCAGATGTACGCTCAGCGCTTCGGCAGCTTGCCGATCGCGCATGCCACCGGTGGGTTGATCGATACCGTCGACGACGGCGTGACCGGCTTCCTGTTCGCCGAGCCGTCGGCCGATGCGCTGCGCCGTTGCGTCGGACGTGCGTTCCGGACCTGGCGGCTGCCGGGCCTGATGTCGGCGATGCGTCGCGCCGCGATGCTGGTGCCCTCGGGCTGGGAGCACGCAGGCCAGCGCTACGCCGACCTCTACGCGCGCACCGCGGCGCGCGCCGCATGAGCGAATCTGCCAGCGCCGGCCACGATCCGGCGCATGCCTCGGACGACCTGGGGCCAGAAGTCGACGCATTGCTCGAGGCCTGCGCCGCCGATGCATTCGCGCTGCTCGGCCCGCACGTCCAGGCCGATGGTGACATGACGGTGCGCGCGCTGTTGCCCGGGGCACACGGCGCGGCGCTGGTCGACGCGACCGGTGCGGTGCTGGCGCCGATGCGCGCGCGCGATCCGCGCGGCCTATTCGAGGCGCGGCTGGCGACGGGGACCGATTACCGCCTGCGCATCGAATGGCCTGACGCGGTGCAGATCACCGAGGACCCGTACCGGTTCGGCCCGGTGCTGGAGGAGGCGACGCTGCATGCGCTGCGCGACGGCGATCCCGATGCGACGCGCCGCGCGCTCGGCGCCCATGCCAGGACGCTCGATGGCGTGCCCGGCACCGGCTTTGCGGTCTGGGCCCCGAATGCGCAGCGGGCCGCCCTGGTCGGCGACTTCAACGCCTGGGACGAGCGCCGGCATCCGATGCGCCTGCGGCATACCGCGGGCGTGTGGGAGTTGTTCCTGCCGCAGGATCTGGCCGGGCAGCGCTACAAGTTCGCGATCGTCACTGGCGACGGCCGGCGCTTGGCGCACAAGGCCGATCCGCTCGCGCGGCAGGCCGAACTGCCGCCGGCGACCGCGTCGATCGTGCCGCAGCAAGGGCCATTCGCGTGGACCGACCAGGCCTGGATGGCCGAGCGCGAGACACGCGCCGACCTGCCGATGAGCATCTACGAAGTCCACGCGGCGTCGTGGCAGCGGACGTCCGACGGCGCATCGCTGGACTGGGACGCGCTCGCCGCGCAGCTGGTGCCCTATGTCGCCGGGCTGGGCTTCACCCATGTCGAGCTGCTGCCGGTCGGCGAGTACCCGTTCGGCGGCTCCTGGGGTTACCAGCCGACCGGACTGTATGCGCCGACCGCGCGCCACGGCGGGCCCGACGGCTTCGCCCGCTTCGTCGATGCCTGCCATCGTGCTGGTCTGGGCGTGATCGTCGACTGGGTCGGCGCGCACTTCCCCGACGATGCACACGGGTTGCAGGGCTTCGACGGCACCGCGCTCTATGAGCACGCCGACCCGCGCGAAGGCCTGCATCGTGACTGGAACACACTGATCTACAACTACGGCCGCAACGAGGTCTCGGGCTATCTGATCGGCTGCGCGCTGGAGTGGATCGAGCGCTTCCATCTCGACGGGCTGCGCATCGATGCGGTTGCCTCAATGCTCTACCGCGACTACAGCCGCGGCGACGGCGAGTGGGTGCCAAACGAACACGGCGGGCGCGAGAACCTGCAGGCGGTCGCGTTCCTGCGCCGGCTCAACACCGAGGTGGCCGCCCGCCATCCCGGCGTCTGGGTCATGGCCGAGGAATCGACCGCGTGGCACGGGGTGACCGCGCCGGTGGAGGAGGGTGGCCTGGGGTTTTCGCACAAGTGGAACATGGGCTGGATGCATGACACGTTGCAGTACATGCAGCGCGACCCGGTGCATCGCCGGCACCACCACAGCGAGATGACCTTCGGCATGGTGTACGCGTTCTCCGAGCGCTTCGTGCTGCCGCTTTCGCATGACGAGGTCGTGCACGGCAAGGGCGCGCTGTTGTCGAAGATGCCCGGCGACGACTGGCGCCAGCGCGCCAACCTGCGGGCCTACTTCGGCTTCATGTGGGCGCACCCGGGCCGCAAGCTGCTGTTCATGGGCGGCGAGTTCGGCCAGCGCCGCGAGTGGGCCCACGACGGTGCGCTGGACTGGCACTTGCTCGACGACCCGGGGCATGCCGGGATCCAGCGCCTGGTCGGTGATCTCAATGCCCTGCTGCGTGCGCACTCCGCACTGCATGTCGCAGACGACCGGCCCGAGGGCTTCGACTGGAGCGTCGGCGACGACCACGCCAACAGCGTGTTCGCTTTCCTGCGCCATCGTCCCGGCGGCGGACGTCCGGTGCTGGTGGTCAGCAACATGACCCCAGAAGTTCACCACGGCTATCGGGTCGGGGTGCCGCATGCCGGGCGCTGGCGCGAGATTCTCAATACCGACAGCGCCCACTACGGCGGCAGCAATGTCGGCAACGGCGGTGATGTCGTCACCGCCCCCGAGAGCATGCACGGTCACGCACAGTCACTGCGGCTGACCCTGCCGCCGCTGGCGACGATCTGGCTGGAATGCCTCGGGTGAGCACGCCGGCAGGCGCCTGGGGCGCGCAACCGCAGGCTGACGGCACGGTGCGGTTCTCGATCTGGGCGCCTGCCTGTACGCAGGCCTGGTTGGTCCCCCAGGACGGTGCGCCGGTGCCGATGCGTGCCGACGGCGACGGTGGCTTCGTGCTCGACCAGCCCGCCGCGCCCGGCCTGCGCTATCGCTACCGGCTCGATGACGCGCTGGTGCCCGATCCCGCCTCGCGCTGGCAGCCCGACGGCATCGACGGCCCGAGCGCGGTCGTCGATCCGGCGGCCTATCGCTGGCGCCACGACGACTGGCGCGGGCGTCCCTGGAACGAGACGGTGCTCTATGAACTGCACGTCGGCGCCTGCGGCGGCTATGCCGGCGTGCGTGCGCAGCTGCCGCGGCTGGCGAAGCTGGGCATCACCGCGATCGAGTTGATGCCGCTGGGCGAGTTCCCGGGCGCGCGCAACTGGGGCTACGACGGCGTGCTGCCGTACGCGCCAGCCTCGGCCTACGGCACGCCGGACGAACTGCGCGCGCTGATCGACGAAGCCCACGGACATGGCCTGATGGTGTTCGTCGACGTGGTCTACAACCACTTCGGTCCGCACGGCAATCATCTGCCGGCCTACGCGCCGGCGTTCTTCCGCAGCGACACGCCGACGCCGTGGGGCGCGGCGATCGATTTCCGCCAGCCCCGGGTGCAGCGTTTCTTCATCGACAACGCGCGCATGTGGCTGCACGAATACCGCATCGACGGGCTGCGGTTCGACGCCGTGCACGCCATCGCGCCGCCGGCGTTCCTCGAGACCCTGCGTGCTGCGCTGCGCGCCGAGATACCGGCGCAGCGGCACGTGCACCTGGTGCTGGAGAACGAACACAACACGGCCTCATGGCTCGGCGGCGATGGCTACGACGCGCAGTGGAACGACGACTTCCATAATGCCTTGCATGTGCTGCTGACCGGCGAGACCGAGGGCTACTACGCCGCGTTCGCCGATGCGCCGGCCGCCCACTTGTCGCGCGTGCTTGGCGAAGGGTTCGCCTTCCAGGGCGAGGCCGATGCACGCGGCCTTGTGCGTGGCGAACCCAGTGCCCAGGTGCCGCCGCAGCATTTCGTGGCGTTCGCACAGAACCACGACCAGATCGGCAACCGGGCGTTCGGCGATCGGCTCGCGTCGCAGCTGCCGGCCGCGCGGCTGCGCGCGGCGCTGGCGCTGACCGCACTCACGCCGATGGTGCCGCTGTTCTTCATGGGCGAGCCCTGGGGGGCGACCGCGCCGTTTCCGTTCTTCACCGATTTCCCGCCGCCGCTCGATGCCGCGGTGCGCGAAGGCCGGCGCCGCGAGTTCGCGTCGTTCGCCGCCTTCGCCGACCCGCAGGCGCGCGCGCGGATCCCGGACCCCAATGCGCTCGCGACGTTCGAACTGGCGCGTCTGGACCCGGGCGAGGCCGAGGCCGGGCCGGGCGCCGAATGGGCCGCCTGGTTCGCCGACCTGCTGGCGGTGCGCCGCGCGCAGTTGGTACCGCGGCTTCGCGCGTTGCGCGCACAGGGCGCGCGCGCCATCGCGCCGGCCGCGGTGCGCGCGGCCTGGTCGGATGGCACGTGGCACATGGAGCTGGTCTGCAATCTGGGCACGACGCCGGTCGCGTTCGAGCCGGAGCTTGCGACCCCGCTCGGCCACTACCGCAGCGACGGCGGTCCCGATGCGTCACAGGTGCCGCCCGACACCACGGCGCTGCGCTGGGGGCGGGCATGAACGCCGCGCTCCATGCGCTGGCCGACGCCGCTGGGCT
The DNA here is from genome assembly GCA_002240395.1 of Xanthomonas citri pv. mangiferaeindicae. Classification (NCBI taxonomy): domain Bacteria; kingdom Pseudomonadati; phylum Pseudomonadota; class Gammaproteobacteria; order Lysobacterales; family Lysobacteraceae; genus Xanthomonas; species Xanthomonas citri. The sequence goes on along the minus strand of CP016836.1, from coordinate 854,874 downwards.
GTGCCGCGCATGGGAGGACGCCGCCGGCCGCGCGCGCATTGTCGACGACGGCGCACTGCGCGCGATCCTCACGGCGTTGGGCCTGCAGACCCATACACCGGCGGCGATCGAGGCGGCGCGCCGCGCATGCGCTGCTGCCGATGCGATCCCGCCGCCGCTGGCGACCGCCGAAGCCGGCATGGCCTGTCGTTTGCCGGCCGGCGCCACACTGACACTGATCCATGAGGATGGCGACGAACATGTGGTCACTGTCCCGGCGGACGGCTGCACTCGCGCACCGGTCCGGCCCGGCGACTGGCGATATGTCTGGCAAGGGCGCACGCAGACGCTCGCGGTCGCCCCGACGCGCTGTTTCGGCGTCGCCGATGCGCTCGGTATCCCCGCACCGCGTGCCTGGGGCGTCGGGCTGCAGGTCTACGGCACGCGCGCCGTGGACGATGGCGGCGTCGGCGATGCCGCCGGCGTGCTCGACTGGGCGCAGCGGGTCGCGGCCGCGGGCGGCGATGCGCTGGCGCTCAGTCCGGTGCATGCCGCGCGACCGCGGGGCGGCCTCTACAGTCCGTATTCGCCCAGCGATCGGCGTTTTTTCGATCCGGTCCACGCCGCACCGGCCCTGGTGCTCGGCGATGACACCGTCCGCGCGCTGTGCGCGGCGCTGGAGTTGTTCGCGACCGACGGCGCGGACGCGGATCTCGTCGACTGGCCGGCCGCGGCCGGGCTGCGCTGGCGTCGGCTGCGCGCGCTGCATGAGGCGCGCGATCGACTGCCCGAGACCGCCCGTGCGGCATTGACGCAGTTCGAAGCCGCAGGCGGTTCCGCGCTCGACGCCTTCGCCAAGCACGCCGCCGCCGACTTTGGCGATGACGATCCGTCGCTGCATCGCTTCGCGCAATGGCTGGCGGCTGGGAGCTTGGACGTTGTGCAGGACGCCGCTCGGCAACACGGCATGGGCCTGGGGCTGATCGCCGATCTCGCGGTGGGCTTCGACCCGGCCGGCGCCGAGGCCGCCGCCTGCCCGGATGCGGTGCTGCAAGGGCTCGAACTCGGCGCGCCACCCGACGCCTTCAACGCCGAGGGCCAGGTCTGGGGTGTCACCAGCTACGCCCCCAGCGCTTTGCGACGCCAGGGCTTCGCTCCGTTCCGAGCGTTGCTCGATGCGACGATGCGCGGCCGCGGCGGCATTCGCATCGACCACATCCTCGGCCTGATGCGCCTGTGGGTGGTGCCGCGCGGCGCGCCCTCGTCCGCCGGTGCCTACCTGCGCTGTCCGCTGGACGATCTGCTCAATCTGGTCGCGCTGGCGTCATGGCGCCATCGCTGCATCGTCATCGGCGAGGACCTGGGCGTGGTGCCGCCCGGCATCCGCGACACGTTGGCCCGTCGCGGCGTGCTCGGCATCGACGTACTGCCGTTCACCCGCGACGCCGATGGCGCCTTCCTGCCGCCGTCGCGCTGGCGCCGCGAAGCGATTGCGACCACCACGACCCACGACCTGCCGACGCTGGCCGGCTGGGCATGCGGCCGCGATCTCGATTGGCGCCTGCGATTGGGGAGTCTGACGCCGGCGGACCAGCGCGTGCAGCGGCAAGCACGCGCGGCCGATGTTGCCGCGCTCGACGCGGCCTGTGCGCAGGCACTGGGGACGACCGGGCCGACAGCCTGGCGCGCCTTCGTCGCCGCTTCGCCTTCGCCGCTCGCGCTGCTGCCGGCCGAGGACGCGTTGGACCTGGACGAGCAGCCGAACCTGCCGGGCACGGTCGACACCCATCCCAACTGGCGCCGACGCCTGCCCACGCCCGACGCATCGTTGGATGCAGCGCTGGCCGCGTTCGATCGTGCAAGGAAATGCCCATGACCGCGCTGCGCGCGACCGCCCGCCTGCAACTGCATGCCGACTTCGGCTTCGACGCGGCCGCAGCGCAAGTCGACTACTACGCCGCGCTTGGTGTCAGTCACCTGTACCTGTCGCCGGTCGGTACCGCGGTGCCCGGCTCGACCCACGGTTACGATCAGATCGATCCCACCCGTCTCAATCCCGAGCTCGGCGGCGACGCCGGCTTCGCGCGGCTGGCGCGCACTGCGCGTGACGCCGGCCTTGGCCTGCTGCTCGACATCGTGCCCAACCACATGGCCACGCACGCCGACAATCCGTGGTGGTGGGACGTGCTTGCCCAGGGGCGTGCGTCGCGCCACGCGGACTGGTTCGATATCGACTGGCGTGCGCCCGGTCGCGAGGGGCGGTTGTGGCTGCCGGTGCTGGACCGGCCGCTGCGCGCCGCGATCGCCGATGGCGTGTTGCAGGTCGAGGATGGTGCGCGCGGCCCGGTGCTGGTGCATCACACGGTACCGTTCCCAGTGACGGGCGCGCCCGAAGGCGACCGCGCCGCCTGGTGCGCCGCCTGCAATGCCGACCCGGCGCGGCTCGAGGCGCTCGCGCTGGCGCAGCCCTACCGGTTGGCGTGGTGGCGCACGGGCTTCGATCGCGTCAACTACCGGCGTTTCTTCGACATCACCTCGCTGGCGGCGCTGCGGATCGAACACGTGCCGGTCTTCGACGCGGTGCATGCGCTGCCGCTGCGGCTGCTGGCCGAGGGCGCGATCGACGGCGTGCGCATCGACCACGTCGACGGCCTGGCCGATCCGCGCGGCTACCTGCGGCGCCTGCGCCGCGCCCTTGATGCGGCGAGCACGGGGCCCGATCGACCGGTGCTGCTGGTCGAGAAGATTCTCGCGCCGGGCGAGGGGCTGCCTGCCGACTGGGCCTGCGACGGCACCACCGGCTACGACTTCATGGACCAGGTCGCCGGCGTCTTGCATAACGACGAGGGCGAGGCCGCGCTGCAGGCGCAATGGCGTGCGGCCAGCGGACGCAGCGGCGATTTCGCTGCCGAGGAACGACTGGCGCGTCACCAGCAACTGGACCGGGCGCTGGCCGCAGAAGCCGACCGCGCGGCGCGCGCCCTCGACGCCGTGGTCGCCGGCGATGCCGCGTTGCGCGAACTGGGGGCGCCGGCGCTGCGCCGGGCGCTGGTCGCGGTGCTGTGCGAGTTTCCGGTCTACCGGACCTATGCGCATGCGGGCGGCTTCGACGCCGACGACCTGGCGCGCTGGCAGACCGCGGCGCAGTGCGCGCTCGCGCGCGACGACGATGCGGTGCTGGCGGTCGCGGTCGCTGCGCTGCTCGAGGCCTTGCAGCGCCCGGGCGCGGCCTCGCGCGCGCTGCGCTTGCGCTGCGAACACCTCTCGGCGCCACTCAATGCGAAATCGGTCGAGGACACCGCGTTCTATCGCCACGGCGTGCTGCTCTCGCGCAACGAGGTCGGCAGCCACCCCCAGCATCTGGCACTGCCGGTCGAGGACTTCCATACGGCCGCTGCCCGCCGTGGGCCGCGGGCGTTGCTGGCGACCTCGACCCACGATCACAAGCGCGGCGCCGACGTCCGGGCGCGGCTGGCGCTGTTGAGCGCCGAGCCCACCTGGTGGGCGAATGTCGTGGCCGATGTTGAGTCCTCGCTGGTCGAAGCCTGCGCGCCGGTCGATGGCGGTGACCGCGCGATGCTGTGGCAGACGCTGGTCGGCGCCTGGCCGCCCACGTTGCGCGCCGACGACAGCGCCGGCGTCGCGCACTTGCGCGAGCGCGTCGCCGCCTGGCAGCTCAAGGCCTTGCGTGAGGCCAAGCTGCGCTCGTCGTGGACGCGGCCTGATGCCGACTACGAGGCCGCGGCGACGGCGCTGCTCCGTCGCGCGCTTGCCGACGACAGCGCGCGCGCGGTGCTCGCGCAGGCGGCCGAGTGCTTGGCCGCGCCGGGCGTGGTTGTCGGCTTGGCGCAGGCGGCGTTGCAGTTGTGCGTGCCCGGTGTGCCGGACCTGTACCAGGGCTGCGAGGGCTGGGATCTGTCGCTGGTCGATCCCGACAATCGGCGTGCGGTGGACTTCGACTTGCGCCGGGCGTGGCTGGCTGACGACCGCGCACCCGATGCGGACTGGCGCGAGGGGCGTCCCAAGGCCTGGCTGTGGCGATGTCTGTTGGCCTTGCGTCATGCGCACTCGGCGCTGTTCGCGCATGGCGACTATGCCCCGCTGTACGCCGACGGCGATGCAGCCGATCGAGTGCTTGGATGTACACGACGGCATGACGGCGATGCGCTGATAGTGCTCGTGCCGCGCGCGTTCGGGCTGTCCTGGGTCGAGGGGGACGCGCCGGCACTGGTTCCCCGGGTCTGGAATACGACGTCGATCGTGCTTCCCGATGGCCGCTGGCGCGATGCGATCGCCGGCACCGTCGTGGCAGGCGGGCGGCATCGGCTCACGGCGCTGTGGTCGCGGTTTCCCCTGGCGGTGCTCACCGCCGAACGATGAGTCGAACGACAATGGACGAACAGCAGCGCACGGCCCGGATCCGGGAGCTCGCGCGCGAGATCTGGCAGGCCGAAGGCCGCCCCGATGGCGAATCGTTGCGCCACTGGGCGATGGCCGAGCGGCTCGTCGATGCCGAATTGCAGGCCGAGCGCGAAAACATCGAACACGTCGCTGGGATGCCGCGCTGATGGCCGCGCCACGCACTGCGCGCGCCACGCCACCGCGCCTGTTGCAGCGCTCGCGCGTACGCGAGGGCCGCCCGTTCCCGCTGGGGGCGACCTGGGACGGCCTGGGCGTGAACTTCGCGCTGTACTCGGCCCATGCCACGCGCGTGGACCTGTGCCTGTTCGACGCGCGTGGCCGCGAGCAGGAACGCATCACGCTGCCCGAGCACACCGACGAGATCTGGCATGGCTATCTGCCCGACGCCCGACCGGGCCAGCTCTATGGCTATCGCGTGCATGGCCCTTATGCACCCGATGCAGGCCACCGCTTCAACCCCAACAAGCTGCTGCTCGATCCTTACGCCAAGCAGATCGTCGGCGAGCTCAAGTGGGCGCCGCACTTGTTTGGCTACACCGTCGGTCACCGCGATGCCGACCTGAGCTTCGACCGTCGCGACAGCGCGCCGTACATGCCCAAGGCCGCGGTCATCGACCCGGCCTACACCTGGGGCGAGGACCGCCGGCTGCATACGCCATGGGATCGCACGGTGATCTACGAGGCACACGTGCGCGGCCTGAGCATGCGCCATCCCGCCGTGCCCGAGTCTGCGCGCGGCACGTTCTCGGCGCTCAAGCACGATGCCCTGATCGACCACCTGCGCGGGCTGGGCGTGACCGCGGTCGAGCTGTTGCCCATCCATGCCTTCGTCGACGACCAGCACCTGCTCGAACGCGGCCTGCGCAACTACTGGGGCTACAACTCGATCGGCTTCTTCGCGCCGCATCCGCGCTACCTGGCGTCCCACAACATCGCCGAGTTCAAGCAGATGGTCGCCCACCTGCATCGTGCCGGCATCGAGGTGTTGCTCGACGTGGTCTACAACCACACCGCCGAGGGCAACGAACTGGGGCCGACGCTGTCGTTCAAGGGCATCGACAACGCCAGCTACTATCGGCTTGCCGACGACCGTCGCTACTACATCAACGACACCGGCACCGGAAACACCTTCGACCTGACCAACGCCGGCGCGCTGCGCATGGTCAACGACTCGCTGCGCTACTGGGCCTCGCAGATGCATGTCGACGGCTTCCGCTTCGACCTGGCGACGATCCTGGGGCGCGAACCGCATGGCTTCGATCGCAGCAGCGGCTTCCTCGATGCGGTCGGCCAGGATCCGCAGTTGGCCCAGGTCAAGCTGATCGCCGAGCCCTGGGACATCGGGCCGGGCGGCTACCAGGTCGGCAACTTCCCGCCCGGTTGGTCGGAGTGGAACGACAAGTTCCGCGACACGATGCGCGCATTCTGGCGCAGCGATGCCGGCCAACTGCCCGAGTTCGCGCGGCGGCTGACCGGTTCGGCCGACCTGTTCGACCACCGCGGTCGGCGTCCGCGTGCCTCGGTGAACTTTGTCACCGCGCACGATGGCTTCACGCTGCACGACCTGGTGACCTACGCCGACAAGCACAACGAGGCGAACGGCGAGGATAACCGCGACGGCCACGATCACAGCCTGTCGGCCAACTACGGCGTCGAGGGCGAGACCGACGACGCCGCGATCAACACATTGCGCGCGCGGCAGAAGCGCAACCTGCTGGCGACCCTGCTGCTGTCGCAAGGCACGCCGATGCTGCTGGCCGGCGACGAGTTCGGCCACAGTCAGCAGGGCAACAACAATGCCTACTGCCAGGACAACCCCTTGACCTGGCTTGACTGGGAGGCGGCCTGGCGCGGCGAGGGCGCGGCACTGTCGGCCTTCGTCGGCCGGCTCGCGCGGCTGCGTCGCGACCAGCCGCTGCTGCGCAGCACGCGGTTCCTCGACGGCCGATTCGACGAGCGTCGCGGCGTACGCGACATCGCCTGGCTCGCGCCCGATGGCAACGAGCTCTCGCCTGGGCAATGGGATGACCCGAATGCGCGCGCGATCATGGTCCGGCTCGATGGTCGCGTCGAGGACGCCGAAGGGCACCCAGGCGCCCGCCATGTCAGCCTGTTGCTGCTCGTCAATGCCAGCGCCGACGCTGTCGACTTCGCACCGCCGACGATCGATGGCGTGCCGTGGCGCGTGCTGATCGACACCGCCAATCCGGACGACCGCGGCCAACTGGCACCGGGCGCGACACGGGCACTGGTCGACCGCAGCCTGATGCTGCTGGTGGCCGAACATGAGGGTGCGGGCGCAACGGCGGCGCAGCGGTCCTTACCCGAGCCGGACGCCAGCTGAGCGGCGCAGCACAGGCCGACCGTGCGATGGATCGTGGGCCGCGATCAGTCGCGCTTCGGGCGGCCGCGCCTTGACGCGCGCCGCCGCTGCGCATGCGTCGACCAGAAGCCGATCGATGCGAACTGCGCTGCGCACAGCATCAGCAGCGTCCAGCCCAGATCGAGCCCCAGATAGACGCCCGATAGCCGGTTGAGCCAGCCCCATTCCGAGCGACGCAGTGCCAGGCTGCCCTCGCCGAATACTGCGTGCAGCGCCTGCGCGGTCGTTAATGCCTCCCAGTCGCCGTAGCGCACGAGCCCGACCAGCCCGACGCCGAACGCCGCCGCAGTCGCCAGCGCCAGCAGCCCGGCAACCCAGGCCAGCGCATCGCTGGCGCGAGGCGTGTCGCGCCACAGCAGCACCGCGCCCAAGCTCCAGACGACCAGCAGCGCGGCGAACAGGAAGACGAACACCATCGAACGGACCCTCAGGCGCGCTTGCGGCGCGATCGCTGTGCAGCATCGCAATGCGCCCGCATTCGCGGCGTTGTGGCGCCCGCGCGTACAGACACCGACCGGTCGTTCAGACGGTGGCGTTTGAGGCGTCAGGCGCGCGGGCGCACAATGGCCGACCCTGCACGGCCCGCGACGCGACGGGCCTCGCGCGACGCCCACGCCGGCAAGGCCGGCACGTCGCGCCCAACGGAAGCCGTATGCACACTTTCGACCCCGACGCCCTGCGGCTCTCGGTTGCGCCGATGATGGACTGGACCGACGTCCATTGTCGGCAGTTCCACCGCATCCTCGCGCCCGGCGCACGCCTGTACACCGAGATGGTGCATGCCAACGCGGTGATCCACGGCGACCGCGTGCGGCTGCTCGCGGCCACGCCCGAGCAGGCGCCGCTGGCGCTGCAACTGGGCGGGAGCGATCCGGCGTTGCTGGCGCAGGCGTCGGCGATTGCCGCCGAGCATGGCTTCGACGAGATCAACCTCAACTGCGGCTGCCCCTCGGATCGGGTGCAGGCCGGGCGTTTCGGGGCTTGCCTGATGCGCGAGCCCGCGCTGGTCGCCGACTGCGTCGCGGCGATGGCCGCCGCCAGCCCGGTGCCGGTCACGGTGAAATGCCGGCTCGGGGTCGACGACGATGACGATTACGGCGCATTTGCCGCGTTTGTCGATGGGGTGGTCGCCGCCGGTGCGTCGATGGTGGTGGTGCACGCGCGCAATGCCTGGCTGCAGGGTCTGTCGCCGAAGGAGAACCGCGACATCCCGCCGCTGCGCTATGACTGGGCCTGGCGGCTCAAGCGCGAGCGCCCGGCGCTGCCGGTTGTGGTCAACGGCGGCATTGCGACGCTGGAGGCGGCGCATGAGCAGTTGAGGTATGTCGACGGCGTGATGCTGGGCCGCGCCGCCTACCACGATCCCTATCTGCTGCACCGGCTCGATGCCGCGCTGTGGGGGCGGGTGGAACAGCCGCGTGAGGCGTTGCTGCGGGCGTTGCGTCCCTGGATCGAGGCGCGCCTGGCCGAGGGCGTGGCGCTCAAGCACGTCGTGCGCCACGTGCTGGGGCTGTTCCACGGACAACCGGGCGGGCGGCGCTTCCGGCAGATCCTCAGCGAAGGTGCGCACCGGCCGGGCGCCGACTGGGCCTTGGTCGAGCAGGCACTGGAGGCGACGGCGGTGCCGGCCTGATCCATTGACGTCGGATCGAGGGACCGCCGTTGCACCCTTGGGCGAATCCGGACATGATCGGACCCCCTTCGAAGCTGAACACAGACAGCCTTGTCAACGAAAAGTTAAGGACGGATTCACCGCCTCCGCCCGACCATGCCATGCATTAGTCCGCCGACCCACGCTCAAGGAGCGGCCGTGCCTGCCCCGTCGTCCAGACCCACTTCGCTGATCCTGCTCGCTGTGGCGTTTTGCGCCTCGGGCGCGGCCGTGACGGTGCGGGCGCAAGAGGGCCCGCCGATGGGAGACGCCCGCAGCGGGCCCGACATGCGGGCATCGTGGGGGCGGCAGAACGTGGGCCCGCGGGGCGCCCAGGATTCCATGTCCGCTTCGGTCCGCCGGATCGAACGCACGACGCGGGGCCGGGTGCTCAGCGTGGAGCGGATGCATGCCGATGGCCGCGACGTCAATCGCATCAAGGTGATGGACGATAGCGGCCGGGTCCGGGTGTACGTCGACGATCCGCAGCAGCGTGGGCGTGACGCCCGTGCACGCGGCGACGACGATTGATCCTGCATTCTCGCCCCCAATTCACGGCCGGTCCGGCCGTTCGACCGGAGTTGACCCCATGCGAATCCTGCTCGTCGAAGACGAAGCTCCCCTGCGTGAGACCCTTGCCGCCCGGCTGAAGCGCGAAGGCTTTGCCGTCGACGCTGCCCAGGACGGCGAAGAGGGCCTGTACATGGGCCGCGAAGTGCCGTTCGACGTGGGCATCATCGACCTGGGGCTGCCGAAGATGTCGGGCATGGAGCTGATCAAGGCGCTCCGCGAAGAGGGCAAGCAATTTCCGGTGCTGATCCTGACCGCACGTTCGAGTTGGCAGGACAAGGTCGATGGCCTCAAGCAGGGCGCGGACGACTACCTGGTCAAGCCGTTTCACGTCGAGGAACTGCTCGCACGCATCAATGCGCTGGTCCGCCGCGCGGCGGGCTGGAGCAAGCCCACGCTCGAATGCGGCACGGTAACGCTGGATCTGGCCGCGCAGACGGTCAGCGTGGACGGCAAGAACGTCGATCTGACGAGCTACGAGTACAAGGTGCTCGAGTATCTGATGATGCATGCCGGCGAGCTGGTCTCGAAGGCCGATCTGACCGAGCACATTTACCAGCAGGACTTCGATCGCGATTCCAACGTGCTCGAGGTGTTCATCGGCCGCCTGCGCAAGAAACTCGATCCGGACGGCGCGCTCAAGCCGATCGAAACCGTGCGGGGCCGTGGCTACCGGTTCGCGATTCCGCGCAACGGCGAGGGGTGAGCCGCGCGGTCGGCAGTCGCGCCCTTCGGCCCGTTGCCGTCACGCATCCGGGCCGCAGTCCACGCCCGTGAGCCTTCATGCCTGCTGAGTCCCGACGCCCCAAGACCAAGGTGCGGCGCCCCTCGCGGTGGCGCCCGCGCTCGTTGCAGGCGCGCCAGTTGCTGGCGGCCAGTATCGGCCTGCTTGCGTTCCTGGCACTGGCCGGTTATGCGCTCGATCGGGCGTTCATCGACGTCGCCAGCGAAGGCCAGCGCGAGCGCCTGCGCAACTATGTCTACGCCTACGCCGGCGATATCGAGTTCCTGCGTGGCGGTGAGATCTACCTGCCGTCCGAGTCCCCGCCCGACGACCGCTTCCTGCGCCCAGGCAGCGGCCTGTACGCCGAGGTGGTGCTGCCCAGCGGCACCTGGGCCTCGCGTTCGGCGTCGGGCCCGCAGTTGCCCGAGGCGACGATGCTCGGCGCGCGCGAGGAGAAGTTCGAAGGCCCGCTGCCCATCGTGCGCAGCGACGGCTCGCCGGGCGAGGTCTATCGCTACGGTCTGGGCCTGCTGTGGTCGCCGGAGGAGACGCGCACCGACGACGAGTTCGCCTACACCATCTATGTGATGGAGGACGCCGGTATCGTGCCGCGCCAGGTGCGGGTCTTCCGCGCCGCGCTGTGGGTCAACCTCGGCATCGCCGGCATGATCCTGCTGCTGCTGCAGGCGCTCATCGTGCGCTGGAGCCTGTGGCCGTTGCGGCGGGTCGAACACGAACTGGTGCGCGTACAGCGCGGCCAGGCCGACCGCATGGGCATGCAGCATCCGCGCGAGCTGCTGCCGCTGACCGAGAGCATCAACGCGCTGATCGAAAGCGAGCGCGAACACCTCGCGCGTCAGCGCAACACCATGTCCGACCTGGCGCACAGCCTCAAGACGCCGCTGGCGGTGTTGCGCTCGCGGCTCGACGCCGGCACCGGCGAGGCCGAACTGCGCGAGGAGGTCGAGACCCAGTTGCAGCGCATGACCGACCTGGTGACGTACCAGCTCGCGCGCGCGGCCTCCAGCGGCCATCAATTGTTCTCGGCCGCAATCGAGATCGAACCGCATGCCGAGCAGATCGTGCGCGGGCTGGAGAAGATCTACGCCGCCAAGGGCGCGGTCTGCGAGTTCGAGATCGACGCGGCAGCGCGCTTCCATGGCGAACCCGGCGACCTGCAGGAACTGCTCGGCAACCTGCTCGAAAACGCCTTCAAGTGGGCACGCTCGCGGGTGCTGCTGACGGTGCGTTCGGGCGACACCGCGCCCAACCGGCGGCCGGGCCTGGTGCTGGTGGTCGAGGACGACGGTCCCGGCATTCCGCCCGATCGCGTCGCAACGGTGCTCCAGCGCGGTGTGCGTGGCGACGAGCGCGTGCAGGGCCACGGCATCGGCCTGTCGATCGTGCAGGACATCGTGCATAGCTACCGCGGCGAACTGCACGTGGGACGTTCGGAAGAACTGGGCGGTGCCTGCTTCTCGGTGCGGTTGCCGCCGGGCTTCTGAGTGGCATCGGCGGCCGCCTGTCGCGACGGCGCTGCGCTGGCCTACGCCAGCGGCGACGGACCGTAGAAGCGTTCGAGGTGCGCGGCGACCTCGGGCAGCGTGTCGCGCAGCAACGCCGGCGCGCTGAAGTGGTACTCGCTGCAGACGGCGAAGAATTCCTCGGGCGCCTCGGCTGCGTAGGGGTCGAGCGCGGTGTCGTGCCCTGCGTCGACGCGGGCGACGAAGCCATCGAACGCGCGCTGGAAATCCTGCGCCCAGGCCCGCTGCCACGGGCGCGGCAGCGGCGGGGTGCCGTCGAGCACGCCATCGAGCGCATCGAGCTTGTGCGCCATCTCGTGCACCGCCACGCAGAAGCCGCCGTCGGGCTCGGCGATGTCGCTCTGAATGTCGGCCCACGACAACACCAGCAGCCCGCTCTCCCAGGCTTCACCGATCAGTTCGTCGTCCCACTCATGCATCACGCCGGCGGCGTCGATGTGGCTGCGGTTCACCCGGAACGCATCGGGGTAGACGATGAGCTGTGACCAGCCGTGCAGGCCCTCATCGCCAAACTCGAGCAGCGGCAGGCAGCACAGCGTCGCGAGCAGCAGCCGCTCGCGTGCGTCCAGCGCCAGGCCGGCGACCGGGGTGATGGTCTTGCGGTGCAGGAAGTGCGCTGCGAGCGTGCGCAGCCGCACCGCACGTGCATCGTCGAGCGCGTGGACCCAAGGCAATTGGTGGCGGATGGCCACCCAGTCCGCATCGGGGATGGGCGGCGGGGCGCCCGCGAACAGGCGCCGGATCAGCGAACGCACGACCGGAGCCGTCGCCTCAGCGGAACATGCCGGGAAGGAAGCTGTGCCAGCGCGGGCCGCGCAGCGGACCGTCGCTCTCGATGCCGCCCGAGGTCGCCGGACGGGCCTTCGACGCGCTGGCCGGCGGGCGCCGGACGGCGTCGCTGCCAGCCGTCTCGGGGGCTGACGCAGGCGTCGCCGCGGCGCAAGGCGGGGTGTCCGAGGGCCCGGGGACGCGCGCTTCGCGGGCCGCCGCCGGCAGGCAGGCAGCGAACAGCAGCGCGCAGAACATCGCTCGTATCGACATCGAAGACCCCGGGCAGTCAGGCGGACGCGAAGATCCACCGACTATAGCGCAGGTCGCGCGCCCGCGACGTTGCGTCGCAGCAGCGCACGACAGCGGCGGCGCCCTCGCCGATAATCGGCCGCATGTCCGCCTTCTCTGTTCATCCGCCCGCGACCGCCGCATGACCACGCCCAACGCCGAGCGCGCCTTGCTGGCGCGGCTGATCGCAGGCCCGGTGTCGGGCGATGCGCTGGCGCGCGAGTCGGGACAGACACGCGCGGCGGTCTGGAAGCGGATCGGCCTGCTGCGCGAGGCCGGCGTGCCGATCGAGGCCCGGCGCGGGCAGGGGTATGCGCTGGCCCACCCGGTCTCGCTGCTCGACCGGGACGCGATCCTCGCGGCATTGCCGGCGAACGCGCGCGCGGGCCTGGATCGGCTCGACGTGGCCTGGACCCTGGATTCGACCAACGCCGAACTGCTGCGCCGGCCCATGCCGGGCGCGGCCGCCGAGGCGCTGCTGGCCGAACGCCAGACCGGCGGGCGCGGGCGCCGGGGCCGGAGCTGGTGCTCGCCGCTGGCCGCGCACATCTACCTGTCGCTGCAGCGTGGCTTCGAGGGCGGGCTCGCGCGCTTGGGCGGGCTGAGTCTGGTGGCCGGTGTCGCCGCGGTGGAGGCGCTGCATGGGCTCGGTTTTGGCGACGTGCGGCTCAAATGGCCAAACGACCTGGTGGTGTCGGACAGCGCCGGACTGCGCAAGCTCGGCGGCGTACTGGTCGAAGGCGGCGGCGAGCATGCCGGGCCGGTGCGCGCGGTGCTGGGCATCGGGATCAACGTGCGGATGCCTGACGCCGATGCCGCCCGTATCGATCAGCCCTGGATCGATCTGGCGAGCCTCGCCCCCGCGCTGCCGTCGCGCGATGCGGTCGCCGCTGCCGTGATCGGTGCCTGGATTCCGGCGTTGGCGCGTTTCGATCGCGACGGCCTGACGCCGTTCCTGCCCGCATTCGCGGCGGTCGACGCGCTGGCCGGTCGCGCGGTGCGGGTGCAGACCGGGGCCGGCGTGCTCGAGGGCAAGGCCGAAGGCATCGCCGACGACGGCGCGCTGCGCGTCCGCTTCGACGACGGTGTCAGGACCTTCCACGCAGGTGAAGTGAGCGTGCGCAACGGGGACGCGGCATGACGGTCTGGCTGTTCGATCTGGGCAACACCCGGCTCAAGTACGCGCCGCTCGAGGGCGCGGGCATTGGACCCGTGGCGGGCACGGCGCATGCGGCCGGCGGGCTGGATCCGGCCTGGATCGAACGCCTGCCGCCCCGGATCGGGACCGCGGTGGTGGCCAGCGTCGCCTCGCCAGCGCTGCGGGCGGTGCTGCTCGACGCGCTGACCGCACGCGGCGCGCAGGTCGAGCTGGCGCGTACGCTGCCGGTGCTCGATGGCCTCACGATCGCTTATGCCGACCCGACGCGGCTGGGCGTCGACCGGTTCCTCGCCCTGCTGGCGGCGCGCGCGCAGGCCGCATCGCCCGTCGTCGTGGTCGGGGTCGGCACCGCGTTGACGATCGATCTGCTCGACGCCGACGGCCGGCACCTGGGGGGCCGCATCGCGCCGTCGCCGACGCTGATGCGCGAAGCCCTGCAGCGTCGGGTCGCGCAACTGCCCGCGACGGGCGGACGCTATCTCGAGTTCGCGAGCGATACCGACGACGCCCTGGCGTCAGGCTGCGAAGGCGCCGCCGTGGCGCTGGTCGAACGCAGTCTCGCCCAGGCCGCGTCGCGGATCGGCGCCACGCCCGACCTGTTGCTGCATGGCGGTGGCGCGGCAGACCTGCAGCCGCTTCTGCCGCAGGCGCAGGTCCGGCCCGACCTGGTCCTGGCCGGCCTGGCGCGCTGGTACCGTGCGAGGCCGACCACGGCCGGCACCTAGGAGGCTTCCATGCTGCTGCGCGCGCTCGTTCTGTTGCTGGTGATCCTCAATCTCGGTGTCGCCGCCTGGTGGGCACTGCGCGACACCCCGGCCGAATCGGCGCCACTGGTGGCGGAGGCTCCGCCCACACTGACCCTGCTCGAGCCGCAGGCGGCACCGCAGGCCCCGGTGCCGCTGGCCGAGGCCTTCGAGAGCGCAGAGGCCGCGGTACTCGATGGCGACAGCGAGGGCGACGCGGCGGCAGCGCCGCGCTGCGTCGCACTTGGCCCATTCGCCAACACCGGCGCACGCGATGCCGCGCGCCGGCGTCTGGCGAGCGATGGTGTCCGCGTGTTCGCGCGTGAGGTCGCCGTCGCGCCGCGCGGCTGGCGGGTCTGGCTGCCGCCGCAGCGCGACCGCGCCGCGGCCGACGCGATGGCCGCACGGCTGCGCGCGGCCGGGATCGAGGACCAGTACGTGATTGCCGATGGCGACGACGCGCACGGCATCGCGCTGGGCCGCTTCGACAGCGAAGCGCCCGCGCAGGCACGCGTCGACGCCCTGCGCGCCGCCGGCTTCGCCGCGCAGGCCGAGCCGATCGGCGGCCAGGCGCAGCCCTGGCTCGATGCGCTGGTCGACGGGGCAATGGCCGATGCCGCGCTGCGCACGGGCACCGGGGCGGCCCGGGTCGAACCCGGCCACTGCGCTGCCACCCAGGATGCAGGTTAGAATCCCCGCGCGGCCTCGCCGCCCCATGCCGGCATAGCTCAGTTGGTAGAGCAACCGCCTTGTAAGCGGTAGGTCCCCAGTTCGAACCCGGGTGCCGGCACCATCTTCTGATTCCAGGTCATCCCAGGCGGCGGGGGAGCACGGACGCCCAGGCCTCGGCCTGGATAGAATCGGGCCGACTTTCGTCCAGGGGATGACGATGATGAAGCAGGGAGGCATCGCGGCCGGCGTGGCCGCTGTCGTGATCGCGCTACTGGCGCCGGCGGTATCGGCCTCCGGCGTCGATCAGCCGCCGCGCACCGTCGGCGAACTCGCGACCTGGTGCCGGGATGCACTGCAACCCTGGATAGCAGGCGACGAGCCGCCTGCGGCCGAGGCAGCGCGCGGCGCCTACTGCTTCGCCTACGTGCAGGCGGTGATCGACAACACGTCCGCCGCGCCAGACAACCCTTACTGCTTCCCGATCGGCGCCTCGCACCGCGAGGTGATCGAGGGCTTCGTTAAGTACACAGCGCGCGCGCCGCGCGAGGTGCAAGAGGCAGAAGTTGGCGCCGGTGTCGACGCGGCGCTTCGGGCTGCGTATCGCTGCCCCACGCGCTGATTGATTGGGAAAGCGGCCGGCAAGTGCAGCCCGGTCGTGCCATGGGCTGCAGCGTGGTTCTGGTAGCTGGCGCGGGCGTCGGATTGGCGCTGGTCGCGGGCGCTCGGGCGGTATTTACGACCGCGCTTGCCTAGCGCCTCCGCGTCAGTCCGGCAGCTTTGCGATCGCCCAGCCGGCGGCCAACTCGAACGCGGCTTGCGGGTCCGAGACGCGGGCGAACCCCTCGCCGCTGGTGACCTCGAACATGCCGTCCTCCAGCAGTCGCACGCTCGATAGCACGCACGATGACGCCGGCCCGATCCTGTAGGCCTCCCACCGAGACCGATCGACGTGCTCGCCGCGCAGCGGATTCCGCCAGCCGCGGTCGTTGAAGACCGAATCGCCGAGCGACGGCATGTTGGCCAGCCCAGCAGGTGGGATCACGTGCGGCTCGCGAGAGCGTAGGAGGGCGGCTTTGGCTGTTGATCTGGAAGGCATGCTGGGCATCATCCCGGCCGTGGTCGCATGGGCTGCGACCCGCGCGACGCTGGCGCGGCGCTCCCGTCGGTTCTCAACCGCTCTTCGCGCACTCGGCGTTGCTGAAAAGCGCGCCCAGCATCGATCGGGGGCGCGCCAGAACGGAGGTGTGGACGGCTGTATTGGCTACTCGCAACCGATGCCGTCCCCGTCCCGGTCCAAATGTGGCCCATAGCCTGGCGCTCCGCGCCGGATGGGGGCCGCGCCTGCCTCCCGTGCCTCAGTGCAGTTGCGATATGACCACCCCGCGGCTGGCACGACGCTGGATGGCGCAAGTCGCTGCCGTGGCGGCGCCGGTGCCGATGGCGACCTGTGGCAGTGATACTCACCGGTCTTCCGGTTGTTGTGGCAGCCCTCTGCGTTAAGGCCACCCGGATGCGCTTGCGCTGCGGCGGCGGCAAAGAGGAGGGCCAGTCCCGCGCTTCTGTACATGATCCGTCCTTGGCGATCGAGTGGGGCAGGTTCGGAGCATGGCGCCCCGGCTGATAGACTGCGCCTCTTACCAGTGGCGCGCCTACGGAAGTTTCGTAGCACGCCTCCGGCTTTGTCGAAGCTCCAAACGATTCAACCGGCCCCCATGGTTTTCGAAGCCGGGTGCCGCACCATCCAGACGCCGTTTCCGCGACCCGCGCCGCCCAGGCGCCTCCCACGGCCGCACGGTGTCGGTCCGTCGTCCGCGCGTGGTGCCACCCGCGCGGCTTGCGTCCGCCAGTTCCCAGGAGAAGCCATGCAGCACGCGTACCCGCCGGTCTCGATCTTCGGTGTGCCCACGGACGTGGGGGCAGGACGTCGCGGTGCCTCGATGGGCCCCGAAGGCTTGCGTGTGGCCGGCTTGGCCGAAGCCTTGCTGGCGCGCGGGATCGATGTCGTCGACCTGGGCGATCTCAAAGGGCCCCGGAATCCGTGGCAGGGGCCGCAGGGGGGCTACCGGCATCTCGACGAGGTGGTCGCCTGGAACCGGGCCGTGCTTGAGGCCTCGTCGGCGGAACTCGCGCGCGGGCGCATGCCGATCATGCTCGGCGGCGACCACTGCTTGGCGATCGGCTCGATCGCGGCGGTCGCGCGCCACTGCCGGGCGGTCGGCAAGACGCTGCGCGTTCTGTGGCTCGATGCGCACACCGATTTCAATACGTCGCAGATCACCCCGTCGGGCAATGTGCACGGGATGCCGGTCGCCTGCCTGTGCGGGATCGGGCCGGAGGTGCTGACCGGACTCGGCGGCGAGACGCCGGCCACGCGGGTCGACCAGTTCCGCCAGATCGGCATCCGCTCGGTCGATCCGGACGAGAAGCGCCTGGTCAAGGCGCACGGCCTGGACATCTACGACATGCGCTACATCGACGAGGTCGGCATGCGGCGCGTGGTCGAGCAGGCGCTCGAGGGTGTCGATGCCGACACCCATCTGCATGTGAGCTTCGACGTCGACGTGCTCGACCCGACCATCGCCCCGGGTACCGGCACCCCGGTCCCGGGCGGCATCAACTATCGCGAGGCGCAGTTGGTGATGGAAATGATCGCCGACACCGGGCGGCTGGGGTCGCTGGATGTGGTGGAGGTCAACACCGCGCTCGACCACGGCAACGCCACCGCGGAACTGGCGGTGGATCTGGTTGAAAGCCTGTTCGGAAAATCGACGCTGATGCGCGACTGAGGGCCCCATGCAGGGCGCCGCAGCCGGGACGATGTCAGCGCGTTGCACGCGGTATTCACACTGCGGGCTCCTATAGTCCGCCCAACGGTTGCCTGCCTGCGCAATCGCCCGTGAAACCTCCCTGGAGAATCCCATGAAGCGTCTGACTGCACTTCTGCTGCTCGCCCTGTTCACCGCCGGCTCGCTGAGCGCCTGCAACACCGTCCGCGGCGCTGGCCAGGACGTCCAGAAGGTCGGTGAGAAGATGGAAGACAGCGCGAACGACACGGGCGCCACCACGCGTCGCCCCTGATCGTACTCCGCACCACGCAATCCGAAAAAGCCGGCGAATGCCGGCTTTTTCGTGCGCGTGTGGTCATCGCCTGTCGCGAGCGGCCCATGAACGGTCAGGGAAGCGCTCAGCGATGTGACGGCCGAGATCATGTTCCCTTGACCGCCACTTGATGCGCGCTGCGCGAGGATCTCCCCAAGCCCGCTGCGATCCAATCCGCATCGCTTCTGCGGGCCTTCCGACCTCACGATAGGACGAAACGACGATGAACAAAGACATCATTTCCGGCAAGTGGACCCAGCTCAAGGGCAAGGCGCAGGCCAAGTGGGGCGACCTGACGGATGACGTATTCGATGTCGCTGCCGGCGACAGCAAGTACCTGGCCGGCAAGCTGCAGGAGAAGTACGGCTGGGAGCGCGACCGCGCCGAGAAGGAAGTGCGCGAGTTCGAGAAGACCCTCGACTGATCCGCTTCATCGAGATTCAATGCGCCACGACGGGCCGGTTCGCCGGCCCGTTTTCGTATCTGGGGAGCGGAGCCGGCGACCAGACCAGTGCGTCGACGTGCCGGTCTGGCGGCGCGAGCGGGGGATCGGCTGCAGTCGAACAGGTAGACTGGGCCATCCCTGGTCTGTCGCTGCTGCCATGTCACAACGTCCCCTGCGCGTCCTCACTGGCATCAAGCCCTCCGGCACGCCGCACGTCGGTAACTACGTCGGCGCCGTGCGCCCGGCAGTCGCCGCCAGCAAGGCGCCGGGCACCGAGAGCTTCTACTTCCTCGCCGACCTCCACAGCCTGGTCAATACGCAGGACCCGGCCCGTGTGCAGCGCTCGACCCTGGAAGTCTCGGCCACGTGGCTGGCCGCGGGCCTGGATCCGGCGAAGGTCTGGTTCTACCGCCAGAGCGATGTGCCCGAGACCACCGAGCTGATGTGGCTGCTGACCTGCGTGGCCGGCAAGGGGCTGCTCAACCGGGCGCATGCCTACAAGGCCGCCGTGGACCGGAATCGGGCCCAGGCGCTGGATGAGGACGCGTCGGTGACCGCCGGGCTCTATCTCTATCCGGTGCTGATGGCGGCCGACATCCTGATCTTCAACGCCGACCGCGTGCCGGTGGGGCGCGACCAGATCCAGCACATCGAGATGGCACGCGACTTTGCGCAGCGCTTCAACCATCTGTACGGGCGCGAGTGGTTCACGCTGCCCGAGGCGGTGATCGACGACGACGTCGCCACGCTGCCCGGCCTGGACGGGCGCAAGATGAGCAAGAGCTACGACAATACGATTCCGCTGTTCGCACCGCCCGCGCAGCTCAAGAAGCTGGTGTTCTCGATCCTCACCGACTCCCGTGCACCTGGCGAGCCGAAAGACACCGAGGGCTCGGCGCTGTTCCAGCTCTATCAGGCGTTCGCCACGCCGGAGCAGACGGCCGCATTCGCGCAGGCCTTCGCCGACGGCATCGGTTGGGGCGAGGCCAAGCAACAGGCGCTCGATGTGATGGAGCGCGAGATCGCGCCGATGCGCGAGCGCTACGAGGCGTTGATCGCGCGGCCGTCGGACATCGAGGACATCCTGCGCGACGGCGGGCGCCGGTTGCGCGAGCGCTACGCGACCCCGTTGCTGGCACAGCTGCGCGATGCGGTCGGCCTGCGCGATCTGGGCCGGGTGGCGGTGCCGGCCGCCGCCGGCGCGGCCGCGATCCGCAGCGAGCCGCCGCAGTTCAAGCAGTACCGCGAGGCCGACGGCCGGTTCTATTTCAAGCTCGTGGACGGCGACCGGGTGTTGCTGCAGAGCCACGGCTTCGACGCGCCGCGCGAGGCGGGGCAGAGCATTGCGCGCCTGCGTCGCGGCGAGCTGACACCGGCACAGGCGCCTGCCGAGCTTGGCGAGGGCGTCGCGCTGGCCGACGTGCAGGCCGCACTGGATGCGATCGCAGCGGCGGAGGCGGAGAAGGCGGCATCATGAACCCGCTCGTCGAGTTCAACCTGACGTTGCTGCTGTTTCTGCCATGGTTCGCGATTCTCGGCGTGCTGTTCTGGGTCTATCCGCGGCGTCCGCGTGGCGTGCGCCGCGTGCTCTACGATCTGGTCAGCCTGGCGGTGTCGGTGGCCGCCTTCATGGTCTCGATCTATTGGGCGCAGACGAGTGCCGATCCCGTGCATGGCCACATGTGGCAGCAGATCCTGGCGACCGCGGTCGGCTACGGGGTATTCCTGGCGGTGCTCGGCGCCGCGTTCGTGCTGCGCCTGTTGATTCTGCGCCCGCGCGACTGAGGCCGGTGGCGCCGCGTCGCGCCTACGACCAAAGACCCATGCGCGTCTTCCGGCGCACGACCTAGACTGCCGGTAGCGGACCTGGGAGCGACGCGATGCGCGAAGACAGCGGCGGAATCACCATCATCGATACGGGCTATGTGCGGCCCGCGTTGTGCGCGGCCTATCTGCTGCGCAGTGGGGGGCGCGCCGCGCTGATCGACTGCGGGACCGCGACCTGCGCTCCGCGCGTGCTTGCCGCGATCGAAGCGGCCGGTGTGGACCGCGCATCGGTCGACTGGGTCATGGTCACCCACGTGCATCTCGACCACGCCGGCGGCGCCGGGCCGTTGATGCGCGCGCTGCCCAACGCGCGACTGGTCGTGCATCCGCGCGGCGCGCCGCACATGATCGATCCGACGCGGCTGATCGCCGGCGCGAGGGCGGTGTACGGCGAGGCGGACTTCGCGCGCGACCACGCCGGCATGTTGCCGGTGCCTGAGGCGCGCGTGGTGATCGCCGACGACGGCCATGTTGTCGATCTGGCGGGCAGGGCGCTGGTCTGCGTCGATACGCCCGGCCACGCCCGTCACCATTACAGCGTCTGGGACGACGTGACACGCAGTTGGTTCGCCGGCGATACCTTCGGTATTTCCTATCGCGAGCTCGATACCGACGCGGGCGCCTTCATTGTTCCGACGACCTCGCCGGTGCAGTTCGATCCGCAGCAGATGCATGCCTCCATCGATCGGCTGCTGGCGCGTGCGCCGGTCTCGATCCGGATCGCGCACTACGGCGAGGTGACCGAGTGCACGCGGCTGGGCAGCGACCTGCATACGGTGATCGATGCGATGGTTGCGATCGCGCAGGCGGCTGACGGGCGCGACGATCGGCAATCGGTGATCGCCGACGGCCTGGTCGGGCTCTACACCCAACGGGCCGTCGCCCACGGCATCGTCGACGCGCCTGCGCGCGTGCGCGAGGTGCTCGGCGGCGACATCGCCCTCAACGCACAAGGGTTGTGCGCCTGGCTGGATCGCGTCGCGCGCTGACTGTACGCCGAGGCCGCCCCCGCCGGCATCGTCGACGGGGGCGGGCCGGCCAGATCGGATCAGCCCAGCGGCGGCTGGCCCAGCTCGGCCAACAGCTGGTTCTGTGCCTTGAGGGCGTTGGCGCGCGGGAGCTTGGCCATCACGCCGGGATAGGACAGCGCGAGGTCGCCCTTGAGCAGCAGGCCGTCGACATGGACGTAGCTGCGGGTGGTGTAGCGATTGCCGTCGCGCTCGACGTCCAGGCGTGTCGGCGCGGTCAGGATGTTGATGCCCTTCTGATAGACGCGGCGGCGACCGTCGTCGCTGCGCAGCTTGTAGCCGTTGGCTGCGGCCCAGGCGTCGACCCGGCCCAGCACGTCGCCGTCGGCGGTGAACTCGCGCACGTCCCACGGGTGGTTCGCGCTCTTGGCCTTGTGCGCCATGAAGTTGATCAGGCCGAAGCCCATGAGCCCGCCTGCGATCGTTGCGGTCAACATCGCCATTGTTGCGATTCCTGTTCATGATGAATGGGGAGCGCACTTTAGTGTGCGCCATGTGAAGGCGGTGCTGGGGTGCTCCCCAGGTGGCAGTGCGGGGCTCGGTATGCCACGCAGAACGCGGCGACCGCGCCAGGGCAGCGGTCCTGGCCCCCCACCGTGGGGCGCGCCGGAGCGCCGCGCCCGTGCATAGGCGCGAAGGACTTGATCGGGTGGCATCGGCGCCCGCGGCCAGACGTCGGCGCGGTCGTCGCGGTCGAAGGACGAGGACATGCGGCTGCGGCGCGGCATGCGGGCGTGCCTCGGAGGCAGCCGGGCGCCGGGCGGCGCCGTGGCGGCCTTACACGCCCAGTGACTGCCCGCCGTCGACCGCCAGGACCTGGCCGGTGATCCAGGCGGCCTGGTCGGAGCACAGGAACAGCGCCGCCGCGGCGACGTGTTCCGGACGCCCGAAGCCGCCGAATGGGATCGCGTAGCGGACCTGCGCGTACAGCGCAGGCTCCGATTCCGCACGCCGTGCCCACAGCCCGTCTTCGAAAAGGATTGAACCTGGCGCGAGCGCGTTGACCCGGATGCGCTCGCGGGCGAGCTCGGCCGCCAGGCTCAGGGTGTAGTGGTGCAGCGCGGCCTTGAGCGCCGAGTACGCCGTGGCGCGCGGCGTCGGGCGCAGCGCGTTGATCGAGCCGACGTTGAGGATCGACGGCACAGCGCTGCGGCGCAGGTGTGGCAGCGCGGCCCGGTTGCAGCGCACCGCCGCCATCAGGTCGACCTCGAAGCCGGCGTGCCACGCGGCATCGCCGGCGGCGTGCGACAGCGCGGAGGCGTTGTTGACGACGATGTCGATGCCGCCCAGCGCATCGGCGGCGGCCGCGACCCAAGCCTCGATCTGCGCGGCGTCGGCGAGATCGCAGGCATGTCGGTGCACGCGTCCGCCGGAGTGTCCGATCGTGGCGATCGCGGCATCGAGTGATGCGGTGCCGCGTGCGCAGATCGACACCGCGGCGCCGGCGCCGGCCAAGGCCCGCGCGATCGCGAGCCCGATGCCGCGGCTGCCACCGGCGACGAGCGCGCGGCGGCCGGCGAGCGGCGGCGTCTCTGCCTCCACGTCAGTGCGGCCGCGCGAGGTCGTCGCGCATCGCGAGGCAGCGCGCGGCCTCGCCACCGGTCCCGGCGCAGCGGGCGACGCGGGGCGCCTCGTGGCCGACGCACGCGGCATCGGAGCCCACCTCGCCGGTGCGCTGCAGGGCGATCGCCTTGCTGTCGAAAGTCCGCACGAACAGCCTTCGCACCAACAGCGACGGCCGCGTGGCGGGAGCGGCGAAGGCCTTGCGCAACGGCGCGACGCGCGTGCTGTCCGGGCCGAGGCCGTGCAGGTCTTCGATCTCGAACTTCGCGGCGACGGTCATCACACCCACCGGTCAGAGACAATCGCGCCATGATACTGGCGGCGATGTGCAAGGCCCATTGCACATCGCATCATGACAGCAGGGCGCCACGACTGCGCGTGGCTCACATCGGGGCCTGGGGCCAGAGATAGGCGCGGTCGTCGAAGCTCGTGCACCAGTGTGGGCGATAGACCACGATCAGGGCCATCACCGTGCCGGAGAAGAACGCCTCGGCGAACATCAGCAACGGCGTCGCAGTCAGGTAGGCATCGACCGTCCGGCCGCCGAGCCAGGCCGTCACGGCGGCCTTGGCGAGCATCGAGGCTGCCATCGCCAGTGCGGCGGCCGCGAACGCGTTGAGCATCACGTAGACGACGATGTTGCGCGGCGCCCAGCGCAACGCCGCGCGCGAGGCCACCGCCGTGACCGCGATCGGCAATGCACCGGTGACCAGGACGTCGGCCGCCCAGCCCTGCCACGCCGCGCCCAGCAGCACGCCGCTCAAGCTCACGGCGGCCATCGCCCAACAAGCAACGCCGGCGCCGAACAGCAAGGTGGCGATGGTCGCGCCCAGGAAGTGCAGCATCACGCCCTGCAGCGCGGCGGTGTTGAACCAGCGCATCGCCGCCAGCGCGAGGGTCGCGACCAGCAGCACGCGCAATGTGTCGGGCGTGGCTGCGCGGATATGCGCGCGCAGCGCGCCGGCCTGGCGCAGCAGCACTGCGATCGCAGCGGTCCAGGCCAGGGCCTGGAGCCAGAGCGGCAGTGCATTCCCAGACGGGGCCATCGGATCGGCGGCGCCTCAGCCGGGCAGGGACGGCGTCGGCTGGCCGAGGTGGGTGCGGACCTCGAACAGCTCGGGGAAAAAGCTCAGTTCCAGCGCCTGGCGCAGAAAGCCAACACCGCTCGAGCCGCCGGTGCCGCGCTTGAAGCCGATGATCCGCATCACTGTGCGCATGTGGCGGAAGCGCCACGCCTGGAACTGGCTCTCCAGGTCGACCAGGTCCTCGCACAGCGAATACTCACGCCACCAGCGGTCGGTGTCCTCGTAGATCGTACGCAGCACCGGCACCAGATCCGCATCGAAGACGTGCGGCTGCGCCCAGTCGCGTGCCACGTGCGCCGACGCAACCGGATGCCCCCAGCGTGCGAGATAGCGCAGGAACTCGTCATACAGGCCGGGCTGCTCCAGCACTGCACGCAACCCGGCCTGGCCGTCGGGGTCGTGCGCGAACACTTCGAGCATTGCGGCGTTCTTGTTCCCCAGCAGGAACTCGACCGTGCGGTACTGCAGCGATTGGAATCCGGACGAGGGGCCCAGCACATCGCGGAACTCCATGTACTCGGCCGGCGTCATCGTCTCGAGCACCGACCACTGCTCGGTCAGCTGCCGCAGCACCTGCTTGCAGCGTGCCAGCACCTTGCGGCAGCGCCAGACCTCGTCGCGGCGCAAGTGCGCGATGGCCGCCGACAGTTCGTGGATCATCAGTTTCAGCCACAGCTCCGAGACCTGGTGCTGCACCACGAACAGCATCTCGTCATGGTGTGGCGGCTCGGACAGCGGCTGCTGGGCGGCGAGCAGCAGGTCCAGGCGCAGGTAGCCGCTATAGGTCAGGCGCCCGGACAGGTCGCGGTGGATGCCGTCCTCGAGCGGACGCTGGTTGCGGTCGATGGTCATCGGCACAGCGTAGCGCAGGACGCGCCGTGGGCCCCGAGGGTGGCCATGCCGCAGAGCGTCATGCAACCGACACTCGGGCGGTTCACCATCGGGGCGGGGCGCCTTGCCCCGGGGATGTCAGGGAACCGACGCATGAACGAGACCGTCCGCCGGCTGTTGCCGGCGCTGTTGCTGTCCTGCGCCGCCATGGGCGCGCAGGCCCAGGTGGTGGTCAGCCAGGTCTACGGCGGAGGCGGTAACGCCGGTGCGCCGTACCAGGCGGATTACGTCGAACTGTTCAACGCCGGCAACCAGCCCGCCTCGCTCGCCGGCAAGTCGGTGCAGTACGCGAGCGCGACCGGCAATGGCCATTTCGGCGCCGGCGCCAACCAGATCGTGGTGCTGCCGAGCGTCGACATCCCCGCCGGCGGCTACTTCCTCGTCGCACTGGCCGGCGGCGCGAACGGTGACCCGCTGCCGGCGCCCGATGCGAGCGGCACCATCAACATGTCGGGCAGTGCGGGCAAGGTGGTGTTGGCCGACACCGCAGCCGGGCTGGGCTGCAACGGCGGCAGCACGCCCTGTAGCCCGGCGCAGCAGGCGCTGATCCTCGACCTCGTGGGCTTTGGCGGCGCGAACTTCTTCGAAGGCTCGGGGCCGGCCCCGGCGCTGGGCAATGCGCTGGCCGCCGTGCGCGCGGGCGGCGGCTGCACCGACAGCGACGACAACGCTACCGACTTCTCGGCCGCCGCGCCGGCGCCGCGCAACGCGGCCTCCGTGCCCAACGTCTGCGGCGGGGGCGGGGCGCTGTACCTGAGCATCGGCGATACCCGCGGCGCCGAGGGCGACAGCGGCACCACCCCCTTCTTCTTCACCGTCAGCCTCAACCAGCCGGCGGGACCGGACGGGGTGGGCTTCGCGTATGCGACCGCCGACGGCAGTGCGACCGTGGCCGACCAGGACTACGTGGCCAAGTCCGGAACCGGCCGCTTCGCGCCGGGACAGCGCGAGCTGACGATCCACGTCGACGTGGTCGGCGACCAGACCGTCGAGCCCGACGAGGACTTCCATGTGGACCTGGCCGACGTCGAGGGCGCGCTCGTCGCCAAGGCGCGCGGCACCGGGCTGATCGTCAACGACGACGTGCTGACGCTGCCGATCCATCAGATCCAGGGGCCGGGTGCCCGCTCGCCGGTCGAGAACCAGCCCGTCGCCACCACCGGCATCGTGACCGGCCGCAAGAACAACGGCTTCTTCATCCAGACGCCCGATGGCGATGACGACGGCGATCCGATGACTTCCGAGGGCGTGTTCGTGTTCACCGGCAGCGCGCCGCCCGCCGATGCCGCCGTCGGCAACAAGGTGCTGGTGCAGGGCACGGTCATCGAGTACGTGCCGGCCGCCGATCCGCATCAGTTGCCGCTGACCGAGATCACCGACGCCTCGGTCGTTGCGCTGTCCAGCGGCCATGCGCTGCCGGCGCCGGTCGTGCTGAGCGTCGAACTGCCGCGCGCCGCCGGCGGCCTCGACCAGCTCGAACCGCTGGAGGGGATGCGGGTGACCGCGCCGAGCTTCACCGTCGTGGCGCCGACCGGCGGCAATGTCGACGAGCGCGCCGCGAGCGCAATCGGCAATGGCCGGTTCGCGGTCGTGGTGACCGGGACCCCGCGCCCGTTCCGCGAGCCGGGCATCCAGGTGCCCGATCCCGATCCATTGGGCAGCAGCGCGCCGGCGATCCCGCGCTGGGATTTCAATCCCGAGACGATCGTGGTCAACAGCGCCACGATCGGTGCACCGGCGGCCGATCTCGCGGCCGGCTGCCGGATCGTCGGCGGCTCGCTGACCGGCCCGCTCGACTACACATTCCGCCGCTACACGATCTACCCCGACGGTGCGCTCGACACCGACTGCAGTGGTGCTGGCGAAGTGCGTCCGGCCGCGCTGCCGGGCCCCGATCACGTGAGCCTGGCGACCTACAACCTGCAGCGCTTCTTCGACACCGTCAACGACGGCAACAGCGGCCCGACGCTGACCGCCGCGGCGCTGGAACGACGGCTGGCCAAGGCGTCGATCGGCATCCGCGCCTTCCTGCACATGCCAGATGTCGTCGGCGTGACCGAGGTCGAGAATCTCGGCGTGCTGCAGCGACTGGCCGCGCGCATCAACGCCGATGCGGTGGCCGCGGGCCAGCCCGATCCCGGCTACGTCGCCTACCTGCAGGAAGGCTTCGACGTCGGCGGCATCGATGTCGGCTTCCTGGTGCGGACCGGCGCGGTCGCACCGGGTATCGCAAGGATCGAGGTGCGTTCGGTCGTCCAACAAGGCGCCGACGCGGTGCTGGTCAACCCGAACGGCTCGACCAGCGTGCTCAACGACCGCCCGCCGCTGGTGCTCGATGCGGTCGCGCATTTCGCCGACGGCCGCCGGTTCCCGTTCACCGCGATCGTCGTCCACCAGCGCTCGCTCAGCGGCATCGAGGCCGACGACGGTGGCAGCAACGGCTGGATCAGCGGCGGCGCGCGCGTGCGTGCCAAGCGCCAGCGGCAGGCCGAGTTCCTGGCGTCGCTGATCGACGACATGCAACGGACCGATGCCGGCCGGCACATCGTCGTACTCGGCGACTTCAATGCCTTCGAGTTCAACGACGGCTACGTCGATGCGATGGGCACGACCACCGGTCTGCCGTCGCCGGATGCGCAGACCGCCGTCGACGGCGACGGTGCGGTGTTGGTGGCGCCGTCGCTGCTGAACATGACGCTGGAGGCGGCCGATGAGGCGCGCTACTCCTTCGTCTTCGACTACCAGGCGCAGTCGCTCGACCATGTGCTGGTGAACCAGGCGGTCGTCGATTCGCCGCTGGTCGCCGGGCTCGCCATCAGCCATGCGCGCATCAACGCCAACTTCCCCGAGACCGCGCGCAACGATGCGACCACGCCGACCCGGCTGTCGGATCACGACCCCACGGTGCTGCTGTTGCGGCTGCAGCCGGCGGCGCTGGCCGACCTGGGCATCGAGGCCGAGGCGGCGAATGCCGAAATCTTCGAGGGCGCGCCGCTGGCGTTCTCGGCCGTGCTGCGCAACGCCGGCCCCGATGCTGCGCAGTTCCCCGGTTTCGGTGCGGTCATCGACGCCGAGCTCGCGGACCTCGTGGTCACTGCACCGGCCGGCTGGAACTGCGAGGCGCCGGTCGTCGGTGACGGCACGACGACACTGTCGTGCAACCACGATGCGCTCGCAGTTGCGGGCGAAGCGGCGTTCGCGCTGTCGGCGACCGCGCCGTCCTCCGCGGTCGGCCGGACGTTGGTGCTGACGGTCGCCGCGACCTCGCAGACCCACGATCCGGATGAGGGCGACAACAGTGCCAGCGCATCGACTGCGGTACTTGCCGATCCAGCGCTGCCATTGACCGATGGCGTGCCGGTTCAGGGCGTCTGGGGCGCGGCGGGCGCGTCGCGGCTGTTCCGCATCGATGTGCCCGAAGGTGCCCGTACGCTGCGGGTGCTGACCTCGGGTGGCAGCGGCGACGTGTCGCTGTACGCGTCGCATGCCGCGATGCCGACGCCGGACGACTTCGACCTGCGCTCGCGCCGTCCAGGCAACAACGAACTGGTCCAGATCGTCTCGCCTGCCGCGGGACGCTGGTACCTGCGCGTGGTCGGCGAACGCGCGTTCGAGCGGGTCAGCGTGCGTGCCAGCATCGCGCGCTGACCCCGCCGCATCATGCGGGCGTCCGGCCGCTGCGACGGTCGGGCGCAGGGGAAATGGGCGCCTGCGGACGCAGGCCGCCTGCCGGCGTGGGGTTGCGACGTGCTGCTAGGATGCGCGATCGCACGCTTTGCAGGGGACTCCATCGCATGAGCCAGCCTTCGTCCGACACCGGCGCACCGCGCGGCATCGTCGCCCGTCTTCTCGACACGATCGAACGCACCGGCAACCGGCTGCCGGATCCGGCCATGTTGTTCCTGTTGTTGATGCTCGCGGTGTGGGCGCTGTCGTGGGCGCTGTCGGGGGTGGACTTCGCTGCGATCGATCCGCGCAGCGGCACGCCGATCCAGATCGTCAACCAGCTTTCGGGCGAGTCGCTGACCGCGTTCATGGCCAACATGGTGCGGGTGTTCCTGGGCTTCGCGCCGCTGGGCGTGGTGCTGGTCGCGATGCTGGGGCTGGGCGTGGCCGAACATACCGGCTTCATCAACGCGGCACTGCGCAGCGTGCTGTCGGTGACGCCGAAGATGCTGCTGACGCCGGCGCTGGTCGCGGTTGCGGTGTTGAGTCACGTCGCAGTCGATGCCGGCTATGTGCTGGTGATTCCGCTGGGCGGGGTGATCTTCTATGCCGCAGGACGTCATCCACTGGCCGGGATCGCCGCTGCCTTCTGCGGCGTGTCGGGGGGATTTTCGGCCACGCTGCTGGTGCCCTCGTCGCTGGATCCGCTGCTGGCCGGTTTCACCCAGGAAGCCGGACGCATCCTTGACCCGGCGCTGACGATCAACCCGCTCAACAACTGGATCTTCACCACTGCGTCGAGCCTGCTGATCATCGCGATCGGCTGGTTCGTCACCGACCGCATCGTCGAGCCGCGGCTGGCGCGGACGGTCGTCGACGGCGACCCGGCCAATCTGCCGAAGATGGACCCGCTGAGCGCGGCCGAGAAGCGTGGCCTGACCTGGGCCGTGGTCGCGATGCTCGTCGCGTCCCTGCTGTTCGCGCTGACGCTGATGCCCGAGACCTCGCCGTGGCGCGCGCCGGCAGACGCGGTGCCCGAGGGCAGTCATCCACTGCTGGTCGCGGCCGCGCCGGTGATGCAGTCGATCGTCGCGCTGATCTTCGTGCTGTTCCTGCTGCCAGGCGTGGTCTACGGCGCCGTCGCCGGTACGGTCCGCTCGCACCGCGATGTCATCGCGGCGATGACCAAGTCGATGAGCGGCATGGGTTACTACATCGTCATCGCGTTCTTCATCGCGCAGTTCCTGGCCGCGTTCAACGGCTCGGGCCTGGGCACGCTGATGGCGGTGGAGGGCGCGGACTTCCTCAAGGCACTGGGGCTGCCGATGTGGTTGACCATCATCGGTCTGATCCTGATGACCGGTGTGGTCAACCTGTTCATCGGTTCGGCCTCGGCCAAGTGGGCATTGCTGGCGCCGATCATGGTGCCGCTGATGATGCAGCTGGGCGTGTCGCCGGACCTGACCCAGGCGGCGTACCGAGTCGGCGATTCGATGACGACGATCCTGACCCCGCTGATGCCGTACTTCCCGCTGATCGTGGTGTTCTGCCAGCGCTACGTGACCGCGGCCGGCATCGGCACGCTGGTGTCGATCATGATTCCTTACTCGATCGCCCTGTCGGTGCTGTGGACCGCGTTCCTGCTGGCGTTCTGGGCGCTGGGCATCCCGCTGGGACTGGGCGCGAGCTACGACTATCCCGCTGGCTGAGCAGGGGCCGACACGCTTGAGTTCTCTCGTGCTGTTTCGGGGTTGGCGGGCGCCGAAGCGTCCTGCCCATCTTCGCCATCGAGAGAGAACGCCGGAAACGACCAGTCGTAGGCGATCGACCAGACGCCCACCATCAGCAGCGGCAGGATGATGGCCGCGATGTCGTACCCGGTGGTGATCAGCCCGGACCACACGATCAGCATCGCAATGAAGCTCGCCGCCAACACGAGGTCGCGCACGCCGCGGCGGACCGCCGTGCGGGTCTCGCGGGCGAGCATCTCCCGCAGGGCGACGCGTCTGCTGCTGTGATCGATGAACGCGATGTCGGGCGGGCGCGGTGCGTCGGCGAGTGAAGCCTCGAGCAGGGCGTCCAGGTCGTCGTCTTTCATGGGGTCTCCTTGCGGTCACCGAGGTCCTCGCGCAGCCTCGCCTTGCCGCGCGCGATCAAGCTCTTGACGGTGCCGAGCGGCAGGTCGAGCAGCGCGGCCGCCTCGCCGTGTGTCCAGCCCTGCCCATCGCAGAGCACGATCGCGGCGCGTGCCTGGGGCGACAGTCGCGCCAGCGCGGCGGCGAGGTCGTGTTGGGTATCGCCCTCATGGCGGATGCTGTCCGCCAGGTCTTCCATCGCCGAGGCATGGCGCCGATCGCGCGAGGCGGCACGCCGGCGCTCGTCGAGAAACAGGTGCCATCCGATCCGCGTCAGCCAGGCCGCATAGCTGCCTTCCGTCCCGAACTGGTCCGCACGCTCCCACGCCCGCACGAAGGTGTCCTGCGCCAGGTCGTCAGCGTCGGCAGCGCCGGCCACGCGACGCAGAAAGCCGCGCAGTCGCGCCTCGTGGCGCGCAACAAGCACCGCGAAGGCGGCCCGATCGCCAGCCGCCGCACGCGCGTTCAACGTGGCATCGCTCTCGCTCACCCCGGCTCAGTCGCGATGCCGACGAAGCATCAGCGCTCCCCAGAGCGCGAGCAGCAGCCCGACCAGCAGCGGGAAGATCGACAGACCCAGCGAAAGCCTCCAGATCGCGGCATCGCCCTGCACGAGTCCGAAGCCGACGCAGGCGAAGGCCAACACGATGAGCAGCAGGCCGTTGCGAAGGTCGCAGCGGGCGCGTTCGGCGGCCGGACGATGGCCGAGCGCGCGGTCCAGCGACGCCATGCTGATCGGTACGCCTGCGTCGATCGCGCGCCGCAGCGTCCTGTGCAGCAGCGTCAGCCGAATGAGCCGGGCCGCCTGGATCAGGCCGACCAGCAGGATGAGGGCGATGGTCACGCCGGCGATTGTGGCGCCTGCGAAATGCGCGTCGAACATCATGGATCCTTTTCATCGTGTTTGCGCTATGACGAACGCCGTAGCGCGCCTGGATGCAGCCTGGAGAAAAAATAATCGTGGACCGGCTGCATCCCGCCGGTCCATCGGCGTCGTCCTGCAGGGAGATGCCAGGCCTTCGCCTGGCCGACAGGACCCTGCCATGCCCATTTGCCGCCTGCCTCTGTTCCTCTTCGCGCTCCTGCTCGTCGCCGTGCCGGTCGCCAGTCGCGCTCAGACCACGCCGACCGTCCTCGCCGGCCTCGACCTTGCCGGCATGGATCGCACCGTGCGCCCTGGCGAGGATTTCTACGCCTATGCGAACGGCGCCTGGCAGCGGCGCGCGGTGATTCCACCTGACCGCAGCTGGCTCGGCGTGCCGATCGCAATGCAGGACGCGACCGCGGACGACATCCGCAGCCTCATCCAGGAGGCGGCCACACGCACCGGATCGCGGATCGGCGACCTCTATGCCAGCTACCTCGACGAGACGACCATCGCGGCACGGGGGCTCACGCCCGTCCAGCCGTGGCTGGACGCGATCGACCGGGCCGCTTCGCACCAGCAGCTTGCCGCGGTCATGGGCGGGCTAGCGCCCTACGACATCGGCGGTCTGTTCGACTTGGGCATCGGCGAGGACGATCACGCCTCCGGCACGATGGTCGTGACCCTGAAGCAAGGCGGCCTGGTCCTGGCGAACAGGGAGGTCTATCTCAGCGATGCGTCCGACCCTCGCAGGACGGCCTACCGGGCGTATCTGAAACGGATACTGTCCCTCGGCGGCGCCGACACGCCCGTCGAACGCGCCGAAGCGATCATCGCCTTCGAGACGGCGCTGGCCGGCGTCCACTGGTCTGCGAGCGCCACACGCGATGCGGAGCGCGCCTACACCCCACGCACGCTGACCGAACTCGCGCATGCGGCGCCCGGCTTCGACTGGGCAGCGTGGCTCGGGGCCATGGGGTTGGGCGGACGCCCCCGCTACATCGTCGCGCAGCCGGACGCCCTCGCGGGCGAGGCGGCGATCTGGGCACGCACGCCGGTCGCGGTGCTGCGCGACTGGCTGCGCATCCGGCTGCTGACCCGCTATGCCCGCTATCTGCCGACGGAATTCTCCGACGCCCGCTTCGCGATGTTCGGGACGGCCATGACCGGCGCGACGGGCGAGCCGCCGCGCTGGCGCTGGGGTGTCGCGCTGGTGACCAATCTGCTCGCCGACGACGTGGGCCGCGCCTATGCGGACCGGCATCTGCCGCCCGAAGTGCAGGCGGCCGCCACCGACCTTGTGCGCAACATCGTGGCCGCGCTCGATGCCGAGCTCGCCTCGGCCGCATGGATGACCCCCGCCACGCGGGAACGGGCGCGCGCCAAGCTCGCCCGGACCCGTCTGAAGGTCGGCTACCCCACGCGCTGGCCCGAAGACGCGGGCGTGCGGATCGTGCGCGACGACCTGGTCGGAAACGTCGCGCGCGCCAGCGCCGCCCTGTTCGCGCGCAACGCGGCCAAACTCGACCGTCCGGTCGATCCCGACGCCTGGGTCGCCCCCGTCACCGTGCCCAACGCCTTCGCCAGCGCGGGCGCCAACGAGATCCTCCTGCCCGCCGCCATCCTGCAACCGCCGCTGTTCGACGCCAACGCCGACGCGGCCGAGAACTACGCCCGCATCGGCGCCACCATCGCCCACGAGCTCTGTCACCTGTTCGACGACCAGGGCCGCAAGTACGACGAACACGGCGCACTGCGCGACTGGTGGACACCCGCGGACGTGCAGGCGTTCAAGGCGCGCGAACACGCCCTTGTCGCGCAGTTCTCCGCGTACGCGCCGCTGCCCGGCGTTCATATCGACGGCACGCTGACGATCGGGGAGAACATCGCCGACCTCGCGGGCCTGGAGGTGGCCTACGCCGCATTCCAGCGTCTGCCTGCGAGCGCGCGCCCGACCCGTGACGGCATGAGCGCCGATCAGCGCTTCTTCCTGGCCTGGGCCCAGGCCTGGCGCACCGCCTACCGGGAACCGTTCCTGCGCACCCTGCTGCAGTCCGACGCCCACGCGCCCGGCCGGGAACGCGCGCTGACTGTGAGGAACATGGATGCGTGGTACGCGGCGTTTCATCCGGCGCCTACCGATCGGCTCGCCCTGCCGGAGTACCGGCGCATCCGGTTCTGGTAGTGACTCGCGCGTCGAATGCCCGGATCGCTGACATCCCGCAGGTCTGGATGCCGCTGCGCCTTGGCCTTGCGCGCACCCCGTCCGCGATGGCCCGCCACCGCCGGAGCCGTCCACACCGCCAACGCAGCCTCCATGGTTCGGACTGATACGCCACGCTCCTCGCACGGCGTATCAGCTCAGGTTTTGCAAGTCCCCGCTGCCGGCTGGACTTGGGCGGCAGCGCCAACCGATAGCGACGACGATCCTGCTGGCTGAACAGGGGCACTGTGCAAAAGTCCTCCCGGCTGGGCGTTGACGCCACGTTGACGCCCGGGCTCCGGGCTGGGATTCTCGCCGCTCCCCGGCGGCTCGTCCGACCGGGTCGTCCCAGCTTCCCTATGCAAGGATCTTCATGAGCGCCGACGTCGTCGAGCCCAAAGTCGCGGCTGTACCGCCGCCGCCCGTCAATCCGCCCGAGTTCCCCCAGGTGCTCGGCCATCCACGCCCGCTGTGGATGCTCTTCATGTCGGAGTTCTGGGAGCGCTTCGCGTTCTACGGCATCCGTTGGGCGATGGTGCTGTACATCGTCGCGCAGTTCCACGGTGGCGATGCGGCCGGCGAGCGGCCGGCGAGCGAGATGTACGGCGCGTACCTGGCGTTGGTCTATGCGGGCGCGATCTTCGGTGGCTATGTCGCCGACAAGCTGATCGGCTTCCAGCGTTCGATCCTGCTCGGTGCGATGTTCATGGCGCTGGGCCTGTTCATGCTGGCCTCGCCGAGCGAACCGTTGTTCAAGCTCGGCCTGGCGACGATCATCGTCGGCAACGGCCTGTTCAAGCCGATCATCTCGACCATGGTCGGCAAGCTGTACATGCAGGGCGATGCACGCCGCGATGCCGGTTTCACGATCTTCTACATGGGCATCAACATCGGCGCGATGATCGCGCCGGTGGTCACCGGCTGGCTTGCGCGCAAGGTGTTCGGCACTGACACCGACCCGCACTACCAGTGGGTGTTCATCGCCGCCGGCATCGGCATGGTGATCAGCCTGGTGTGGTTCTGGGCCGGCCGCAGCCAGCTCAAGGGCATCGGTCTGCCGGATCCTGGCCAGGAAGGCCTCGGCCGCGTTGGCCTGGTCGCACTGCTCGGCGCCGCCATCGGCGTTCCGCTGTTCTACTTCCTGCTCACCATCGACGCGAGCGCGCTGCAGGCGATCCTGATGGCGCTGTTCGTGGTGCCGGCGGTGATGCTGCTGGTCGAGGGCATCCGCGAGGGCAAGATGGCGCGCGACAAGGTGATCGCGATGCTGATCATCTTCGTGTTCAACGTGCTGTTCTGGATGTTCTTCGAGCAGGCCGGCAGCTCGTTCACGTTCCTCGCCGACCGCATCGTCGACCGCGACTTCGGCAGTTGGACCTTCCCGCTGGAGTGGTTCCAGTCGGTCAACTCGATCGCCATCATCACCTTCGCGCCGGTCATGGCCTGGATGTGGGTCAAGATGGGGCGGGCCAATCCGTCGATCCCGCGCAAGTTCGGTCTGGGCCTGATTTTCAACGGCCTGGCGTTTCTGCTGCTGATGATCGCGCTCAACAGCATGGTCGACGGCAACGGCAAGATTCCGTTCTGGACGCTGTTCGCGGTGTATGTGATCCAGTCGATCGGCGAGCTGTGCCTGTCGCCGATCGGTCTGTCGATGACGACCAAGCTCGCGCCCTCGCGCGTGGCCGGCATGGCGATGGGTTGCTGGTTCCTGTCGATCGCGATCGGCAACAACCTGGCGGGCATCTTCGCCGGTCAGGTCAGCGGCGAAAGCGGTATGACGGCTGCTTCGGCGCAGGCCGGCTACACGTTCGGCTTCTGGGCGTTGGCCGGTGCCGGCGTGCTGCTGTTCGTGATCGCGCCGCTGGTCAACCGGTTGATGCACGGTGTGAAGTAACCGGCCGAGCCGAACAGAAAAACGGCGGCCTTCGGGCCGCCGTTTTCGTTCCTATCGCCGACGATCAGCCGGCCAGCGACGCCTCGAGCTTGTCCATCAGTCCGAGCAGGGTCGCGCGCTCGTCGGCATCGAGCGGCGCCATGACCCGCTGCTGGTACTCCAGCGCCAGCGGGGCCACGACGTCGTAGACCGCTTCGCCGGCGGGACTGAGCGCGAGCACCGAGCGCCGACGGTCGCTGTCGTGCATGCCGCGCAGCAGCAATTCGCGCTCGAGCAGCCGGGCGACCGCGCGGCTGACGGCCACCTTGTCCATCGCGGTGCGTTCGGCCACTTCGTTCGCCGACAGGCCGCGGTCGCGACCGAGCACCGCGATGACCCGCCACTCGGTCACACTGATGCCGAACCGCTCCGAATAGATGTCCGCCAGCCCCCGGCTGATGTGGTTGGTCAGCACACTGAGCCGGTAGGGCAGGAACGTTTCCAGGTCGAGCGTGGCGTGTTCAGGGACCTGCCCGTTTCCAGCGACAGGGGATACCGGCTGCGTCATGGTGCGGTGCGCCTTGCAAGTGGTTGCAGCTGAAACTATAAACGGGCATCCAAGCCATCGTCACGCCACGGAGTATCCCATGAGCGCCCCCGCACACACCGGCCCCAATCTGGGCATGAACGTCACCACGTTCGAGAACCCGATGGGCATCGACGGCTTCGAATTCGTCGAATTCGCCGCGCCGGCAGGCCAGGCCGATGCCATGCACGCGTACTTCCGCAACATGGGCTTTACCGCGGTGCTCCAGCACAAGTCGCGGCCGATCACCGTGTACCGCCAGGGCGGAGTGAACTTCCTGCTCAACGCCGACCCCGATTCGTTCGCGGCCGATTTCGCCAAGGCCCACGGCCCCTCGGCCTGTGGGTTTGCGATCCGGTTCAAGCGCCCGGCCGACGAGGTCTACGGGCGCGTGCTGGAGAACGGCGGCGAGGCGATCGGCGCGCGCGAATCCACCAAGGCGGTCGATGCGCCGGTGGTCAAGGGCATCGGCGACTGCATGCTCTATCTGGTCGATCGCTACGGCGCCGCAGGTTCGGTCTACGGCGACGACTACGTGCCGGTCGAGGGCGCCGACCAGAACCCGGTCGGGTTCGGCCTGACCTTCATCGACCATCTCACGCATAACCTCTACTTCGGCAACATGCAGAAGTGGTCGGATTACTACGAGAAGCTGTTCAACTTCCGCGAGATCCGCTACTTCGACATCAAGGGCAGCAAGACCGGCCTGGTGTCCAAGGCGATGACCGCGCCTGACGGCATCGTGCGCATCCCGCTCAATGAGTCCAGCGATCCCAAGTCGCAGATCAACGAGTATCTGGACGCCTACAAGGGCGAGGGCATCCAGCACATCGCCTGCTTCACCGACGACATCTACAGCTCGATCGAGAAGATGCGCGAGCACGGCATCACCTTCCTCGACACGCCCGACACCTACTTCGACGTGATCGACCAGCGCATTCCCAACCACGGCGAGGATGTACCGCGGCTGCGCCGGAACAAGATCCTGATCGATGCCGATCCGGAGACCAAGCAGCGCAAGCTGCTGCAGATCTTCACCGAGAACGCATTCGGTCCGATCTTCTTCGAGATCATCCAGCGCAAGGGCAACGAGGGCTTCGGTGAGGGCAATTTCCAGGCGCTGTTCGAGAGCATCGAGCGCGACCAGATGAAGCGCGGCGTGCTGTGACGCCGCGCCCGTGCGCCCGGCGGACGTCGGGCGCACGGTATCGCGCGACGACGATCGGCGGCGACGGATATGCGCGGCTTGCCGACATGGCTGCGCCGCGCGGCGATGGTAACGACCCTCCAGGTGAAGCGATGAACGCAACGATCGACGACACGATCATCCCGATGCCGCAGACCGAGGCGCAGTCGCGTCCGGTGCTCGACTACATGTCCGGATTCGGCAACGAGTTCGCGACCCAGGCCGAGCCCGGCACGTTGCCGGTCGGCCAGAATTCGCCACAGCGCGTCGCGCACGGGCTTTATGCCGAGCAACTGTCGGGCACCGCGTTCACCGCGCCGCGCGGCGAGAACCGGCGCAGTTGGCTGTATCGCATCCGCCCGGCGGTGCTGCATGGGCGCTTCGTGCCGTTCGAGCAGCCGCGCTTCCATGACGGTTTCGATCGCGGCCCGGTGACGCCGGAACAACTGCGTTGGAGCCCGATCCCGTTGCCCGAGACGCCGGTCGATTTCGTCGATGGTCTGTTCTCGATGGGTGGCAGCGGCGGGGCCGGCGCTTACGACGGTGTGGGCATCCACGTCTACGCCGCCAACGCGTCGATGACCGACCGCTTCTTTTACAGCGCCGATGGCGAGCTGTTGCTGGTGCCGCAGCTGGGCCGCCTGGTGGTGGCGACCGAGCTCGGCACACTCGAGGTCGAACCGCAGGAGATCGCGGTGATTCCGCGCGGCATCCGGTTCCGCGTCGAGCTGCCCGATGGCGCGAGTCGCGGCTATGTGTGCGAGAACCAGGGGCGCGCGCTGCGCTTGCCTGACCTCGGGCCGATCGGGGCCAACGGCCTGGCCAACCCGCGCGACTTCCTGACGCCGGTCGCGCACTACGAGGATATCGAGGGCGATTTTTCGCTGATCGCCAAGTTCCAAGGGCATCTGTGGCAGGCGTCGATCGGGCATTCGCCACTCGACGTCGTTGGCTGGCACGGCAACTACGCGCCGTACAAGTACGACCTGCGCCGGTTCAACACGATCGGCTCGATCAGCTTCGACCACCCGGATCCGAGCATCTTCACCGTCCTCACTTCGCCCAGCGACACCCCCGGCACGGCCAATCTCGATTTTGCGATCTTCCCGCCGCGCTGGCTGGTGGCGCAGCACACATTCCGGCCGCCGTGGTTCCATCGCAACGTCGCCAGCGAATTCATGGGTCTGGTGCACGGCCAGTACGACGCCAAGGCCGACGGCTTCTCGCCCGGTGCCTGTTCGCTGCACAACTGCATGAGCGGCCACGGGCCGGATGCGGCCACGTTCGACAAGGCCAGCGCTGCCGATCTCGCCAAGCCCGACGTGATCGCCGACACGATGGCCTTTATGTTCGAGACCCGCGGGGTGCTGCGACCGACGATGCAGGCACTCGAAGCCGCGCATCGGCAAGCGGACTACCAGACCGTCTGGGCGGGCCTGGAGCGTCGGTTCGTCCCACCGCGTTAGCGCAGGACATCACGCCCGCCACGGCGGGTGGATGGCGGGCGGCAAGTGACGGCAACAGTGAGGTCAAGCCGGTGCCCGTCGGCCGCGGCACCCGCACAGTTCGCAGCGCATTCACACGGGCTCGCGGACGCTGGCGCGGTCTTTTTCCGTGGAGTGACCCATGAAGCAGACCCTGCCTGCCGTCGCCTTGCTGGCGCTCGCGCTGTCCGCCTGCGGCGACCGCTCGCCCGCGCCAGCCGCCGGCCACGAGACCGATGCCCAGACGCCGCAGGCTGCCGATCCTGCGCCTGCAGGTTCGCCGCCGATGCCGTCCGCAGGCACCGACGCGCCGCCGGCCAACACACAGGCGCCGGGCACGAACATCCCGCAGGTGGTCGATGGTGTGATCACGTTCGACGGCTTTGGACCGGCCGCCTTCGGCAGCACCAACGAGGCGGTGCGCATGGCTTGGGGCAACGACCTCGGCGATGCGGCGCCCTCGGAGCCGGGCGGCTGCTACATCCTCAAGCCGCAGCCGATCGGCACGACCGACTACCGGCTCGGTTTCATGATGGAGGGCGATCGCTTCGTCCGGATCGATGTCCGCAACCCGGGATACACCGCGCCGGGCGGCGGCAGGGTCGGCATGGATCGGGCCGAGATCGAGCGCCTCTACGGCGGGCGCGTCGAAGCCTCGCCGCACAAGTACGTCCAGGGCGCGCAGACGCTGCGTGTTGCCGAAGGCGACAAGGCCCTGGTGTTCGAGACCGATGCCGCGGGCAAGGTCACCGAATGGCGCATCGGCGTGCCGCCGCAGATCGACTACGTCGAAGGCTGCGGCTGACGGCGCGTCCCTCGCCCGAAGGCGCGGCTGGCGTAGGTCAGTCGCGCTCGGGCGGTGCCGGATCGTCGTCGTCGACCACGCGCTTGCGCGCATCGGGCGTACGTCCGGGATGCGGTGGCCGGTTGTCCATCAGCGACAGCGCAGCGCGCGACATCAGGTGCGCGCTGATCGGTGCGGTCAGGAACAGGAACACCGTGATCAGCAGTTCGCGCGGGTGCACACCGCTCTCGTTGACCGAGTGGTAGAGGATCGAAGCGAACAGAATGCAGCCCACGCCCAGCGTGCTGGCCTTCGCCGGCCCGTGGACGCGCTGGAAGAAGTCGCGCAGCTTGAGCAGGGCGATCGCCCCGAGCAGGGTGAAGAAGCACCCCACCAGCAGCAACAGCGCGATGACCAGATCGAGGACGATGTTCATTCGACGACGTCCCGGCGGATCACGTACTTGCTGAGCACCACGGTGCCGACGAAGCCGAGCATCGCGATGATCAGCGCCGCCTCGAAGTAGATCTCGGTATCCATCAGCATGCCGAACAGGATGAGCTGGGCGATCGAGCTGACGTAGAGCGTATCGAGCGCGAGGATGCGATCGGGCGCAGTCGGGCCGCGCAGCAACCGCCAGGTCGACAGCAGCATGGCGATGCCGACCAGATGCATGCCGGCGATGATGGCCAGTTCGATCAGGGGATTGCCGTTCATGGGAAGATCTCCCGCAGCGGGGCCTCGTAGCGGTCCTTGATCTCGGCGACCAGCGCGTCGGGATCGTCGGTGCTCAGGCAGTGGATCAACAGAAACCGGCGGTCTTCCGACAGTTCCGCGGACACGGTGCCGGGCGTCAGCGTGATCAGGCTGGTCAGCGCGGAGATGCCGTGGATGTTGGTCAGGTCCAGCGGCAGCCAGACAAACTGGGAGTTGAGTTTGTCGGTGGGGCCGAGCACCTGCCGGGCGACGGTGACGTTGGCGACCACGATGTCCCACAGCAGGCGCGCGCCCAGCGCCCAGACGCCGCGCAGGCGGCCCAACTGAGCGAATTCGCGTTCCATCCGTGAGGCCAGCAGCGGCATCAGCCAGGCCAGCAATAGCGCCATGACGATGTTGGCCGGGCTGAAGTCCTCGGCCATCAACAACCAGAACAGGAAGACCGTCAGGCTCTGCGGGATCGACGGCAGCAGACGACGCTTCATCGCGAGGGCTCCCGGATCAACGGCGTGGTCCCGCCGACGCGCTCGACCGTCGCCCCGGTATCGAGCAGTTGCGTGGCCGTCGCCTCGGTGTAGCGCAGCAGCGGCCCGGCGAAGAGTGTCATCGCCACACCGTAGCCGAGCAGCAGCATGGTCGCAGCGATCTCCGAGCGGCGCAGCGGCATCGGCGCTGTGCCCTCGGGGACCGGGTCGACGCGCCAGAACAGCCGCGTGCCGCTGCGCGACAGGCCGATGATCGCCATCAGGCTGCTGACCAGGATCGCAGCCCAGACCCAGCCGATGACCGATTCGGGGACCGAGTTGAGCAACTGCAGCTTGCCGATGAAGCCCGACAGCGGCGGCAGGCCGGTGACCGAGATCGCCGCGATCAGGAACAGCAGTGCCGGCACGGTCTTGCCGGGCATCGAGGCGATCGGCATCAGATAGTCGCCAGTGCTGCCGCGGTGGCGCTGGATGATGTCGGCCAGCAGGAACAGCGCCGCGGTCACGAACACGCTGTGCGGCAGGTAGTACAGGCCCGCGGAGATCGCGCCGCGGTTGGCGAGCGCGAACGCGACGAACAGCATCCCCGCCGACAACAGCACCAGATAGGCCACGCCGATGCGCAGCCGCGGCGCGCCGACCACGCCGAGTGCGGCCAGGACCATCGTTGCCGCGCCGGCCGGCAGCAGCCACGGCCAGGCGAGGTCGGCCAGCAGACCGGCATCGGCGCCGAATACCAGGGTGAACACGCGCAGGATCGCGTACAGGCCGACCTTGGTCATGATGGTGAACAGTGCCGCCACCGCCGCCGGCGCCCGCGCATAGGCTTCCGGCAACCACAGATACAGCGGCAGCAGCGCGGCCTTGGCGCAGAACACCAGCAGCAGCAGGCCGGCGCCGGCCCGCACCAGCGGCGCGGTCTCGGGCGGCACCTGCGCCACGCGGACCGCCAGCTCGGCCATGTTCAACGTGCCCAGCAGGCCGTAGAGCAGACCGAGCGCGAGCAGGAACACCGTCGATGCCGCGATGTTGAACACCACGTAATGCATGCCGGCCTTGATCCGCGCGCCGCGCGCGCCGCTCAGCAGCAGGCCGTAGGAGGCGATCAGCATCACCTCGAAGAACACGAACAGGTTGAACAGGTCGCCGGTCAGGAACGAGCCGTTGAGACCCGCGAGCTGGACCTGGAACAGGGCATGGAAATGCAGCGCGCGCTTGTCCCAGCCGGCGCAGGCGTAGAGCAGGCAGGGGATGGCGAGCAACGTAGTGGTCATCACCATCATCGCCGAGAGGCGATCGACCATCAGCGCGATGCCCAGCCGGGCAGGCCAGTCGCCGAGCAGGTAGACCAGCATCTCTTCGCGCTGGACCTGCAGCAGCAGCGCGATGCTGACCGCCAGCAGCACCGCCATGCCCAGCCACGCCCACAGCCGCAGCGTCGAGGCGCGATGCCGGCGCTCGAGCAGCAACAGCAGGGCGCCGGTGATCAGCGGCACCAGGATCGGGGCGATCGCGATGTGGTTCATCGACTGCCCCCGCGCCGCTCATCGTCGGGCTCTTCGCCGTCGACATGGTCGGTGTGCAGATCCGAATGCTCGCGCATCGCCACGACCACGGTCACTGCGGTCATCGCAAAGGCGATCACGATCGCGGTCAACACCAGCGCCTGCGGCAGCGGGTCGGTGTAGCTGGCCAGCGTCTCGGGAAGGCCGTCGCCGAGCACCGGCGGCTTGCCGACCACGATGCGGCCGGACGAGAAGATCAGCAGGTTGGTGGCGTACGAGAGCAGCGTCAGCCCGAGGATGACGTCGAAGGTGCGTGCGCGCAGCAGCAGGTACACGCCCGAGGCGGCGAGCACGCCGATGGCGCTGGCGATCGCGAATTCCATCAGGGCGTCTCCTCGCTGGACTGGCGTTGCTTGACCGTGCCCATCGTCGAGAGCATCAGCAGCGTGCCGGCGAACACCACCACATAGACGCCGGTATCGAACACCAGGGCGCTGGCCACCGGCAGCAGGCCGACGACGGGCAGGTTCAGGTCGATATGACCGCTGGTCAGGAACGGCAGACCGAACCACCACGAGCCCACGCCGCCGATCACCGCCAGCAGCAGGCCGATGCCGATGCCGCGCAGGTAGTCGAAGCCGAAGGTCGCCTCGACCGCGCGCGCGCCCTGCAGCACGTACTTCACCAGCACTGGTACCGCGAACACCAGGCC
The DNA here is from genome assembly GCA_002240395.1 of Xanthomonas citri pv. mangiferaeindicae. Lineage (NCBI taxonomy): Bacteria > Pseudomonadati > Pseudomonadota > Gammaproteobacteria > Lysobacterales > Lysobacteraceae > Xanthomonas > Xanthomonas citri. The sequence goes on along the minus strand of CP016836.1, from coordinate 811,826 downwards.
GGCGATGAAGCCGCCGCCCGGGGCGTTGTGCCCGCGCAGGAACAGATAGATCGAGACCGTCAGCGCCAGCGGGAACAGCAACTGGGTGAGGTCGGCCGCGATCGGCAGGTGCACCGGCGGGCCGGGCATCACCTCGTCGGGCTGCAGCCGCGCCCAGCGCAGCAGCGCGTGCACCACCAGCGCCGCGGTGCCGAATACGGTGATCTCGCCGAAGGTATCGAAGCCGCGGAAGTCGACCAGGATCACATTGACGACATTGCGTCCGTAGGCTTCGGGCAGCGAGCGCACTAGCAGCTCGCCGGAGATCGTGTCCACCGGCGCCATCATCATCGCGTAGGCCAGCGTCGCCAGCCCGCCGCCGGCGACCAGCGAGATCGCCACGTCGCGGACCTTGCGCAGCGGCGTACGCGCGACCTTGGACTGCTTGGGCAGATAATTGAGCGCCATCATCATCAGCGCGATGGTGACCATCTCCACCAGCAGCTGAGTCAGTGCCAGATCCGGCGCCGACAGGTAGACGAACATCAGGCTGACGGTCAGGCCGACGCCGCCGATCACGATCAGTGCGGTCAGCCGCTTGCCATGCACCAGCACCGTGCCGATCGACGCAGCCACCAGCAGCGTCCACAGGATCCAGCCGATCGCCGGCATGGTCTGCGAGCGTGGCGCGGCCGACAGGATCTCGCCGATCTCGCCGACCAGCGGCCAGCCGGCGAGCAGCAACGCGACCAGCAGCAGGCCCAGCAGGCTGCGCTGCAGGCGGCCATTGGCCACGCGGGCAGTGAAGGCGCGCGCCAGCGAGAACAGCCGTTCGATGTTGACGTGGAACACATGCCGGCCGATCGACCGGGTGACCACTGCGTGGAAGTCGAGCAGCCGGCGCAGGCCCAAGTACAGCGTCACGCCCAGCACCAGGCTGGCTACGCTCATCAGCAGCGGCAGGTTCACCCCGTGCCAGACCGCAAGACTGAAGGCAGGCGCCGCGTCACCGAGGGTGCCAGCGACCATCGTGCGCAGCAGCGGCTGCACCGTCAGCGCGGGCACGATGCCGACCACCACGCACAGCACGGCGAGCACGCCGACTGGGATGCGCATCCAGCGCGGCGGCTCGTGCGGCACCACATCCAGCGCGCGCGGCCCGTTGCCGAAGAACGTGTCATGCACGAAGCGCAGGCTGTAGGCGATGCCGAACACGCCGGCCAGCAGCGCGGCGACGCTGATGACCAGCCGCATCGTGCCGTGCCCGCCGATCTCCAGCGCCTCGGCGAAGAACATCTCCTTGGACAGGAAGCCGTTGAGCAGCGGAATGCCCGCCATCGCCAGCGAGGCGATGATCGCCAGAGCGCTGGTCATCGGCATCAGGCGCCGGAGGTTGCCGAGCCGGCGCATGTCGCGGGTCCCGGCCTCGTGGTCGATGATGCCCGCCGCCATGAACAGCGAGGCCTTGAACATGGCGTGGTTGAGGATGTGGAACAGGCCGGCCACCACGGCCATGTCGGTCGACAGGCCGAACAGCAGCGTGATCAGGCCCAGGTGCGAGATCGTCGAGTAGGCCAGCAGCCCCTTGAGGTCGTGCTGGAAGATCGCGAACCAGGCGCCGACCAGCAGCGTCGTCGCGCCGACGCCGGTGACGACGTAAAAGAACAGGTCGGTGCCCGCCAGCGCGGGGTGCAGCCGCGCGAGCAGGAACACGCCCGCTTTGACCATCGTCGCCGAGTGCAGATAGGCCGAGACCGGCGTGGGCGCAGCCATCGCCTGCGGCAGCCAGAAATGGAACGGGAACTGCGCGCTCTTGGTGAACACGCCCAGCAGCACCAGGGCCAGCGCCGCGGGATAGAGGTGGCTGGCACGGATCGTGTCGCCGGCTGCGAGCACCGCATCGAGGTCGTAGCTGCCGACGATGCGCCCGATCAGCAGCACGCCGCCCAGCAGCGCCAGACCGCCCAGGCCGGTGATCGTCAGCGCCATGCGCGCGCCCTGGCGCGCGTCCTGGCGATGCGACCAGAACCCGATGAGCAGGAATGAGCTGATCGAGGTCAGTTCCCAGAACACCGCCAGCAGCAGCAGGTTGCCGGCCAGGACCATGCCCAGCATCGCACCCATGAACAGCAGCAGATAGGTGAAGAACCGCCGTGGACTGTCCTTGGGCGACAGGTAGTAGGCGCCGTAAAGCACCACCAGCCCGCCGATGCCCAGCACCATCAATGCGAAGGTCCAGGCCAGTCCGTCCATGCGCAGGCTGAAGTCGAGCCCGGCCTCGGGGATCCATGCGTAGCCGGTGCGCAGGATCGTGCCGTCGAATACGTCGCCAGCCGCTGCCGCCAATACCGCCAGTCCCAGCAACGGCACGAAGCCGGCGAGCCAGGCGGTGGTGCGACGCGACGCGTGCGCCGAGAGGGCGACGACGAGCGCCAGCACGAAGGGCAGGGCCAACAACAGTTCGAGCATCGGACTCCTTGTGGAGGCGGTCGGCCAGAAGCCGGCGGAGCGCGCAAGGGCCGGGCAGTCTAACCGATGCGCGCGAACAGTTCGTCGATTTTGCCGGCTATGCTGTGAGGATGTCAGCATGCTCCGCGCCGTTCGCGTCTTCCCGGTGCCGGCCGCCTCTCCACGGCGGACGGACATGAACAGGCATTCACTGGTGCTGGGCGGCAGTGGTGCGATCGGGCGCGCGCTGGTGGCGCGGCTGCTCGCCGCTGGCTGGACGGTCGATGCGGTCTCGCGAGAGGCCCGTCCGTCGCAACCGGGCCTGCGCTGGCATCTGGGCGGCTTCCAGGCGATGCCGGTGTTGACCGGCCGCTTCGATGCCATCTTCAGTTGCGGGCCGCTGGACCACTTCTCGATCTGGTACGCGGCCACTGGCCCCGAGTGTCCGCGCGTGGTGGCGTTCGGCTCGACCAGCGATGCGACCAAGCAGGCCGCGGCCGACCCCGACGAACGCGCGCTGGCCGCACGTTTGCGCGAAGCCGGGACGCGCTTGTTCGCGGCCGCCGGCGATCGCGGCGCGGCGGCGACGTTGTTGCGGCCGACGCTGATCTACGGGCCCGGCAGTGCGCACAACCTGGCGCGCGTGGTCGCGCTTGCGCGTCGTCGTGGCCTCTTCGTGCTGCCGTCCGATGCCCGTGGCCTGCGCCAGCCGGTGCATGCCGACGACCTCGCGGCCGCGGCGCTGGCCGCGGTCAATGTGCCGGCCGCCGCCGGCCAGACCTACGCCTTGCCCGGCGGCGAGACGCTGCGCTACCGGGACATGATCGCGCGCACGCTCGCGGTGCTGACGCCGCGGCCGCGGTTGCTGGTGCTGCCGGCGCCATTGTTCGAAGTGGCATTGCGGTTGGCGCATCGAGCCGGCCAACTGCAGGGGTTGCCGGCGGGCGCGGTGGCGCGGATGCGCGAGGATCTGGTGTTCGACCCCGGCCCGGCGCAGGCCGCGTTCCGCTACGCGCCGCGGCCGTTCCTGCCCGACGCATCGATGTTCCCGGACTGAGCGGCCACCCTCAGTACCGCCAGCCGAGCCGCCGATACAGCTTGGCCAGCACCCACGCCGGCCCGATCAGTAGATAGCGCAGGTCGGTCAAAAAGCTCGGCTTGCGGGCCTCGAACCACCGGCTGTGGCCAACGAACTGGGCGATCCATGCCACCACGAAGACGGCCACGCCCAGCGCCAGCAGCCCGGGCGTGCCGAGCGTGCGATGCAGCCAGGCCGTGGCCGCGGCCATCGCGATGAAGACGGCGAGCATACCCAGGCCCAGCGGGCGCGAGGCGCGCTGATAGAACAGCCAGGCGCCGAACATCGCGAGCGCGGCCCAGGCCCCATGGCGGAAGAACGGCCCCGGCGGCAGGCACCACAGCAGGGCCACCACGCTCCACAGGATCGCCGGCACGGCAACGACATGGATCCGCTGGTTGGCTGCGTTGCGATGGTCGGCCGAGTAATGCGCGAACCAGCGCTCGATCGGGCGCACGCCTTCGCCGTCGTGTGTCGTGTCCATCAGGACTCCCAGGTGCCGTGGGTGCACGGGCATCTTCGCAGAATGCAGCGCGACCGATGCCGGTCGCAGCGCAGATCGACCTGGGTGCGGCGCTCGGCGTCGTTTTCTCCTCGGTCCTATCGTCCGCGCCAGAAGCGAGAATATTTTCCGATCAGGCTTGACTTGTCCGATTCGGGGCGAGACAGTCGGCAGATTGGTCCTACGTCCGTCCCGTCGAGGTGCTCCCGATGTCAGGTTCGTTGCGTGTGCGATCGTTGCTGGCCTGCTTGCTGCTGTGCACCTCCGCGTTCGCCCAGACGGGGCCCGCGCCCGCGACCCCGGCGGCCCCCGAGCTGACGGCGACTGCCCAAACGCCCCCGGCCGCCGACGGCGCCCATGTCCTGACCGGGACTGACGTCACGGCCTGGCTCGACGGGTTCATGCCCTATGCGCTGGCGCGCGGGAACATCGCCGGCGGTGTGGTCACCGTGGTCAAGGACGGGGAGATCATCGCCAAGCGTGGTTACGGCTACGCCGATGTCGCCAAGCGCCAGCCGGTGGATCCGGACGCGACGCTGTTCCGACCAGGCTCGGTCTCCAAGCTGTTGACCTGGACGGCGGTGATGCAGCAGGTCGAGGCCGGGCGCCTGGATCTGGATACCGACATCAACGAGTACCTCGATTTCCGGGTGCCGACGCGCGGGACACCGATCACGCTGCGTCACCTGATGACCCACACCTCCGGGTTGGAGGAGCGGGTCAAGAATCTGATGACCACCGAGGCGCAGGCGCGCGCCGGCAACACGGAGCTTGGCGCCTACCTCAAGGCCTGGGTGCCCGGCCAGATCTTCGAGCCGGGCACGGTCCCGGCGTACTCGAACTACGCGACCAGCCTGGCGGGCTACATCGTCGCGCGGGTCAGTGGCGAGTCGTTCGACGACTACATCGAGCGGCATGTCCTGCAGCCGTTGCGGATGACCCGCTCAAGCTTCCGCCAGCCGCTGCCGGACGACCTGGCCGGGCTGATGGCGCGCGGCTACAAGTTGGCTTCGGACGACCCCGGCGGTTACGAAGTCGTGCCGTCTGCACCGGCCGGCGCCCTGGCGGCCACCGGCAGCGACATGGCGCGCTTCATGATCGCGCACCTGGAGACCGCGGCCGGCCGCGACTCTCCGCTGCTCAAGGCCGCAACCGCGGCGCAGATGTACACGCCGCAGACCCGCTTCGTCCCGCCGCTGCGGACCATGGCGCTGGGCTTCTACGAGATCGACCTCAACGGACAGCGGGTGCTTGGCCACGGCGGCGACACGATCTTCTTCCACTCGTATCTGTATCTGTTCCGCGATCAGGGCGTGGGTGTCTTCGTGTCGGTCAACAGCACCGGTGCCGATGGCGCGACCGGCGCGATCCGCAGCGAACTGCTCGAAGGCTTCGCCGACCGTTACTTCCCCGCGCAGCCGCCGCAGCCGGCCCAGGTCGACATCGAGACGGCGAAGGCGCAGGCCCGGCTGCTCGCCGCGGGCCATTACTTGAACTCGCGCCGCAGTGAGTCGGGCTTCATGCGTCTGATGCAGCTCCAGCAGGTGCAGCTTGTGGACTACGGCGACGGTTCGGTCGGGTTCCCGGTGTTCCCCGGCACCGACGGCCAGCCGAACCGCTTCTATCCGGTGGCGCCGTTCCTCTGGCGCACGCTCGATGGCAAGCAGCGGCTGGCTGCGGTGGTCGAAGAGGGCGAGGTCACCGCCTTCTCGGTCGATGCGATCTCGCCGTTCATGCTGTTCCAGCGCGTCGAGGGCTATCGCTCGGCCGCCTGGCTGGTGCCGCTGCTTGGCGTGTCGTTCGCGGTGCTGGTGCTCAGCGCGTTGGCCTGGCCGGTGAGTGCACTGGTGCGGCGCCGCTATCGCCTTGCGCTGCCGTGGCCGCCGCGCACTGTGCGCGCCTACCGGGCCAGCCGCGCCGCGACCTGGTTGGTGCTGCTGAGCTGGGCGGGCTGGATCGGCTTGATCGCCTGGTTCATGGCCGACTACTTCCGGATCAACGACGGTCTCAACGGTTGGGTGTTGGCGCTGAGTGCCCTGTCTGTCATCGCGATCGCCGCCGGGCTCGCGACGTCGGCCTGGAACCTGCGTGAGACCTGGCGGGGCGGACGCGGCTGGCCCGCGCGGCTGTGGGCAGCCTTGCTGCTGGTGGCGATGCTCGCGACCAGCTATGCCGCCGTGATCAGTGGCCTGGTGGCCTTCGTCACCGACTTCTGATCCCACGATGGGGCAGACGCGCGCGTCTGCCCCATCGGATTGGTCGAGTCGCGGCGATCGAGTCGCGTCGACCGGGTTGGCGTGGCTATGTGCATTGGCCCACGCGGTAGGCCGCGCGCGGCCCCCTGATCGCGTTCCTCATCGGGCACCGCGCCGGTGGCGTTGCTCGCGCCGATCCGCCTCAGTCGACGGCGATGCCCGCCAGCCGTTGCAGGGCCTCGGCGTAGCGCGCGCGGGTGCGCGCGATGACTTCGGTCGGCAGGCGCGGACCCGGCGCGGTCTTGTTCCAGTCCAGCGTTTCCAGATAGTCGCGCACGATCTGCTTGTCGTAGCTCGGCGGGCTGGTGCCGACCTGGTATTCGTCGGCCGGCCAGTAGCGCGACGAGTCCGGGGTCAGCATCTCGTCCATCACGTACAGGCGGCCGTCGGCATCGGTGCCGAACTCGAACTTGGTATCGGCCAAGATGATGCCGCGCTCGGCGGCATGCGCGGCGGCATGCGCGTACAGGCGCAGCGTGGCGTCGCGAACCTGTTCGGCGAGATCGGCGCCGATGTGGCGCACCATCGTGTCGAAGTCGATGTTCTCGTCATGGTCGCCGACTGCGGCCTTCGTCGACGGCGTGAAGATCGGCTGCGGCAACTGTTCGGCCTGGCGCAGGTCGCCTGGCAGCGCGATGCCGCTGACGCGGCCGGTGCGCTGGTAATCCTTCCAGCCGCTGCCGATCAGGTAGCCGCGGGCGATCGCCTCGACCGGCACCGGCTTGAGCTTCTTCGTCACGACCGCGCGCTGGGCGTAGAGCGCCGGATCGACCCCGGCGGGCAGCACGCTGGCCACGTCCACACCAGTCAAGTGATTGGGCATCAGCGCCGCGGTCTGCTCGAACCAGAAGTTGCTGATCTGGCAGAGCATCTCGCCTTTGCCGGGAATCGGGTCGGGCAACACGACGTCGAATGCGCTCAGGCGGTCGGTGGCGACGATCAGCAGCCGCTCCTCGCCGAGCTCGAACACGTCGCGGACCTTGCCGCGGTGGCGCAGGTGGAGGCCGGGCAGGTTCGCTTCGAGCAGGGTCGTCGACACAGGGGTGGTCCGGGTTGCGTCGCAAAACGGTCGGCAAGTGTAGTGCGAACGCGGTCGCGGTGCAGGGGGGGCTCCCGACCGCCGACGCGGGGGCGAACCGCTACACTGCCCGCCATGCAACGCTGGTACGGAAAACTGCTGGGCTTCATCGCCGGATGGCTGCTGCTGCGCCACCCGGCGGGCGGCGTGATCGGGCTGGTGATCGGACATGCGTTCGATGCCGGCTGGCTGGCGCCGCGCCAGCAGAAGGACTACGCGGTGTTCGGCCTGGCCCCGGACGCCACCCAGGTCCAGATCGACCAGGCTTATCGCCGGCTGATCTCGCAATACCATCCCGACCGCGTGGCCGGTGCGGCGCCGGAACTGCGGGCCCAGGCCGAGGCGCGCGCCGCCGAGCTCAATGCCGCCTACGACCGGCTGCGCCGCGGCCGCGACGGCCGCAAGCGTCCCCGGCGCTGAGGCGCGGCAGGCGCATCGTCGGCGCATAAGTCTCGCGGTCCCGGTGGCGCCTTCCGAGCCCGTTCGCGGCGCCCGGCGAGCACTGGGCCGCGTGCGCCGCCGCGTAGAATGACGGCCTGCGGCCCTCGCCGCGTCCTTCCGTCGCTCCCGGAGCCATTCATGCAGCCCGCCGTCATCGCGCCCTCGATCCTGTCCGCCAACTTCGCCCGACTCGGCGAGGAGGTCGACGCCGTGCTCGCCGCCGGTGCCGACTGGGTGCATTTCGACGTGATGGACAACCATTACGTGCCGAACCTGACGATCGGCCCGCTGGTGTGCGAGGCACTGCGCAAGCATGGCGTGACCGCGCCGATCGACGTGCACCTGATGGTCGAGCCGGTCGACCGCATCGTGCCGGACTTCGCCCGCGCGGGCGCGACGTTGATCAGTTTCCATCCCGAGGCCAGCCGCCACGTGCACCGCACGATCCAGTTGATCCGCGCCGAAGGCTGCCAGGCGGGCCTGGTGTTGAATCCGGCGACGCCGGTCGAGGTGCTCGACTACGTGCTCGAAGACCTGGACATGGTGCTGCTGATGTCGGTCAATCCGGGCTTCGGCGGCCAGGCCTTCATTCCCTCGACGCTCGACAAGCTGCGCCGCGTGCGCGAACGCATCGATGCCACGGGCAAGCCGATCCGGCTGGAGATCGACGGCGGCGTCAAGCCCGACAACATCGGCGCGATCGCCGCCGCGGGCGCCGACACCTTCGTCGCCGGCTCGGCGATCTTCGGCCAGCCCGACTACCGCGCGGTCGTGGAGGCGATGCGCGCGCAGATCGCCCGCGCTGGCGACCTGTCGGCCTGAAGCCAGGCGCGGCTTCACTGTACCTCCCGCTTCGGATGGGCAGCCGCCTGGCGGCCGGTCGGCCCTTTTCCCTCGGTCAGGCCATCCTGTCCTGACTCGGGCGCGAAGTGACGACTTTCGCGAACGGTCGTTCTAGGGGCAGCGCGGCTAACGGCCGCCAGGCAACTGCCCATCCAAAGAAGAATCCCCGCATGGAAGATGCCCCAAGAAGAAAAGCCGCATCCTGCGATGCGGCCTTCCGGAAGATTGGAGGCTGATCCTGCCTCCGCCCGTCGTCCCTGCTATGGCCTCCCATGGTCCGGGCGCTTGATGACAGCGTCATGACGGCGCGGGCGAGAGCGTGAGGGGCGCTTAACAGCGTAGGCCGCGCACTCCGTTACGCTGCGCCACCTTTCCCTTGTCCCGTGCCCCATGCCTGCTCCGTCCTGGTGTCTGATCCTCAACGGCAAATCGGCGGGGGTGGAGGCGGTGCGCGAGGCGGTCGCGGCGATGCGTGGCCGCGGCATCGCGCTGGCGGTCCGGGTGACCTGGGAAGCGGGCGATGCCGCGCGCTTCGTCGATGAAGCACTGGCCAGCGGCGTGGAAACGCTGATCGTGGGCGGCGGCGATGGCACGGTCAATGCGGTGGTCTCCGCACTTGCCGCACGTCCGGAAGCGGCCGACGCGCTGCCGTCACTGGGCGTATTGCCGTTGGGCACCGCCAACGACTTCGCGACCGCAGCGCAGATACCCGATGCGCCGCAGGACGCACTTGCCCTGGTGGCCGAACTGCCGCCTCGCCCGGTCGATGTACTGCGCGTGGCGGCCGACGACAGCGTGTTGTGGTGCGCGAATCTGGCCTCGGGGGCTTTGGCACCCAGGTGACGGTCGAGACGCGCGACGCGCTCAAGCGCGTGCTTGGCGGGCTGGCCTACTTCGTGACCGGCCTGTCGCGGGTGGGCCGGATCGAGCCGATCCAGGTGCGTGTGCGCGGCCCCGATTTCGCCTGGGACGGCGGCCTGGTCGCGCTGGGTATCGGCAATGGCCGGCAGGCCGGCGGCGGTCAGGCGCTGTGTCCCGATGCCTGGATCGATGACGGCATGATCGATCTGACGATCGTGCCCGAATTCGAGGGCGAGGTCGTCGCGGCGCTGCGCACCGCATTGGTCGAGGGCAAGGTCGCCGCGCTCGACCAGGTCGCGGTGCGTCGCCGGCTGCCGCGGCTCGTCGTCGAGTCGGACGCGCCGCTCACGCTCAACCTCGATGGCGAACCGCACGCCTCGCGGCGCTTCGCGGTCGAATGCGTCGCCGGCCGGATCCGCATGCACCTGCCGGTGGACTGCCCATTGCGCGGCGCCGGGACAGTCGCATCACCAGAGGCGACTCGCTAGAGTAGCGGGATGCGCGTTCCCGCTGCCCTGCACCTGTGGATCCTCGGCATCGACCGGCGATGGCGGCGTTCTGCCGCCGTGTCCGCCCGCCCGTTGCCCGAGGAAATGCCGCGTGATCTCGCAGTCCCAGTTCCAGCAGTACGCCACTGACGGCCACACCCGCATCCCCGTGGTGCGCGAGGTGCTGTCCGACCTCGACACGCCGCTGTCGGTCTATCTCAAGCTGGCTGATGGGCCACACACCTACCTGTTCGAATCGGTCGAGGGCGGCGAGCGCTTTGGTCGGCACTCGATCATCGGGCTGCCGGCCGAGCGGGTGTACACCTTCCACGGCCACATGCTGACCGTTCGCGAGCACGGCGAGACGATCGAGACGCGCGAGGTCGCCGATCCGTTCGCCGAGGTCGAGCGCCTGCGCGCCGAGCACTCGGTGCCGCGGGTCGAGGGTCTGCCGGGCTTCGCCGGCGGCCTGGTCGGCTGGTTCGGCTTCGAGTGCATCGAGTACATCGAGCCGCGGCTGCGCGACGCCGCGCGCGCCGACGTGCGCGATGAGCTGGGCACACCGGACATCCTGCTGATGCTCAGCACCGAGGTCGCGGTGTTCGACAACCTCAAGGGTCGGCTGTACTTGATTGTCCATGCCGACCCGCGCGAGCCGCAGGCCTGGGCACGCGCCAACCGCCGGCTGGACGCGCTCAGCCACCGGCTGCGCCAGGGCGGGGCGGGCTACCCCGAAACCCTGCAGCCGGCGGCACTGGACGAGTCGGACTTCGTGTCCGGCTTCACCCGCGAGGGCTTCATCGACGCCGTGGCGCAGGTGAAGGACTACATCGCCGCCGGCGACGCCTTCCAGGTCGTGCTGTCGCAGCGCATGTCGGTGCCGTTCCAGGCCCGCCCGGTCGACGTCTACCGGGCGCTGCGCGCACTCAACCCCTCGCCGTACATGTACTTCCTCGATGTCGGCGGCACTCAGGTCGTGGGTTCCTCGCCGGAAATCCTCGTGCGTCTGAAGGACGGCGAAGTCACCGTGCGGCCGATCGCCGGCACGCGCCCGCGTGGCGCAACGCCGGCGCAGGACCAGGCGCTGGAGGCGGAGCTGCTCGCCGATCCCAAGGAGCGCGCCGAGCACCTGATGCTGATCGACCTGGGCCGCAACGATGTCGGCCATGTCTCGGCGCCGGGCACGGTCGAGGTCGGCGAGCGCTTTGTGATCGAGCGTTACAGCCACGTCATGCATATCGTCAGCGAGGTCACCGGCCGGCTGAAGGCCGGCCTGAGCTACGCCGACGTGCTGCGCGCGACGTTCCCGGCCGGCACGGTCAGCGGCGCGCCGAAGGTGCGCGCGCTGGAGATCGTCCGCAGCCTCGAGCCGGTCAAGCGCAACGTGTACTCGGGCGCAGTCGGTTACATCGGTTGGCACGGCGACGCCGATACCGCGATCGCGATCCGCACCGCGGTGATCCAGGATGGCCGCCTGTATGTGCAGGCGGGCGCGGGCATCGTGTACGACTCCGACCCCGACATGGAATGGGCCGAGACGATGAACAAGGGCCGCGCGTTGTTCCGCGCGGTGGCGCAGGCGGCGAAGGGGCTGTGAGCCGCCCCGCTGGGTTCCGACACGGATCGAAGGAGACGACGATGACAAGGTCTTTGGGACGCGGATGTGCGGCCCTGCTGCTGGCACTGTGCGCGCCGTGGGCGATGGCGCAGGTCAATGCACTGCCATCGCTGCCGCACCTGCTGGTCAAGGGCGATGCGACACGCGACGTGGTGCCAGACCGCTTCACGGTCTCGATCACGCTCAGTGCGCTGGACATGCAGCCAGAACGCGCGCGCGAGCGCGTGCAGGCGAATCTGGGCGCCTTGCTGACCGCGCTGAAGTCGGGCGGGGCGATCGCCGAATCGATCGACGCCAGCACGTTCTCGGTGCAGCCCGAACACAGTTACGAATCCCAGAAGCGCGTGTACCAGGGCATCCGCGCGACACGCCGGCTGCAGGTCACCTTCCCCGATGCCGAGGCCACCCGTTCGTTTCTGGCGGGCCTCCCGGCCGGTGAGGATGTGCAACTGGCCGGCATCGAGCCGACGTTCTCCGGCGAGGCGGCCCTGCGCGGCGAACTGAAGGCCGAGGCCATGCGCCAGACCCGGGAGACTGCGGCGTTGCTGGCCCGGAGTTATGGCGCGCGTCTGGGGTCGCTCTACAGCGTGTCCGACGTGGCGCCGAGTTTCGCCTACGGCGTCCAGGCGGGCCATTGGCCGCCGTCCCGCGGGCGCGGTGTCCCGCCGCCGCCCGAGGCGCCGCCAGTGATGTTCGATGCGCCGCAATCGCTCGACAGTATCCAGGTCACCGGCAACCGCATCACGCCCGAAAGCCTCGCGGTCGGCACCGTCACGATCGCCGAACACCTCTACGCCATCTTCCTGCTCGCGGACTGACCCATGCTGTTGATGCTCGACAACTACGACAGCTTCACCTGGAATCTCGTGCAGTACCTGCAGGCGCTCGGCGCCGAGGTCCGGGTGGAGCGCAACGACGCATTGACGGTCGAGCAGATCGAGCGGCTCGCGCCGGAGCGGATCGTGATCTCGCCCGGTCCTTGCACGCCGAACGAGGCGGGCGTGTCGCTGGCGGTGATCGAGCGCCTTGGGGCGACGGTGCCGATTCTGGGCGTGTGCCTGGGCCACCAGGCGCTGGGCCAGGCCTACGGCGGCCGCGTGGTCCGCGCCGGCCGGATCATGCACGGCAAGACCTCGCCGATCCGACACGAAGGCCGCGGCGTGTTCGCCGGACTGCCCGATGGCTTCGATGCCACGCGCTACCACTCGCTGGTCGTCGAGCGCGCATCGCTGCCCGATTGCCTGGAGGTCACCGCCTGGACCGAGCACGACGACGGCACCGTGGAGGAGATCATGGGCCTGCGCCATCGCACGCATCCGGTCGAGGGCGTGCAGTTTCATCCCGAGTCGATCCTCACCGAACACGGCCATGCCCTGCTGAAGAACTTTCTGGCGCGCTGAGCGGGCGCCGGAACACACTGGATTCCAAAGGAGAAGGACACGATGGACATGCAGGTCCCAGCGCACCCGGGTGCCGTCCGGCTGTACGTTTTCGACGAGGTCTACTCGTTCCGCGCTGCGCAGGAGCAGGCCGAGAAGAAGAAGCTCGGCGCCTTCGGGGCGCTCGCCAAGTGGAATCCGCTCAACCGCCCCAAGCCCGAGACCGTGCTGCTGTCGCGGCAGGAGATGCGCCTGGAGCCGTTCTGGCACGTGGTCGCGCAGCGGACCGTCGAGTACGCCTGCCGGGTCGATTACCCGGTTCCGGTGCACAACCCGCATGCCAAGTCGGTCCAGATCGGGGCGCAGTCCTACGAGGTCGCGCGTCACGGTGGCAAGGGCCGGATCGACGTCCCGGTCGTCGAGCAGTGCTATCGCCGGGTCGACTACGCCGACTATGTCGATGGCCTGGGGCGTGAGATCAAGGCGGCGACGCTGGCGGCCTATGTGGACCGCTACAAGCACGCCGAGCTCGAAGCGCTCGACCGGCCCGAGGCGGTGCAGCCGCGGGTGCCGATGGCCTCGGCGATCCAGATCGCCAAGGCCAAGCTGGCAGCCGAGGCGATCAACGCCCACGAGATCCACGAGGACCAGGACCGGTTCGAGAAGCTGCACCTGTTCTTCCGTCCGGTGTTTGCGTTCGAGTACGTCTGGTCCAATGCCGACCGGCGCGGCGTGATCGAGGTCGATGGACTGACCGGCGAGGTTGTCGAGGCCGGGCAGTGGTTCAAGGACAAGGTGAACCGGCTGGTGACCCGCGAGACGATGTTCGAACTCGGTGCCGAGGTCGCGGGTGCGTTGGTGCCCGGCGGCGGCGTCGTGGTCAAGGTCTTCGACCGGATGACGGTGTCCAACGGCAAGCCCTGAGCGGCAGGTGCGGCGGCGTGCGCGCCATGTGATTGCGGGCACGGCGCCGGGATCGGCGACAATCGGCGGCGTCAGCCTGTGCCAGGAGTCCGCGTCGCGATGCCCATCACCCCCCACGAAGCCCTGCAACGGACCATCGAGCATCGCGAGATCTTCCGCGACGAGATGGTCGAGCTGATGCGTCAGATCATGCGCGGCGAGGTCTCGCCGCTGATGACGGCGGCGATCCTCTCGGGCCTGCGGGTCAAGAAGGAGACCGTCGACGAGATTGCGGGCGCGGCGCAGGTCATGCGCGAGTTCGCGTTGCCGGTGCCGCTGGCCGAGGACGACCGCATGCAATTGGTCGACATCGTCGGCACCGGCGGCGACGGCGCGCACACCTTCAACATCTCCACGGCGAGCATGTTCGTGGTCGCCGCGGCCGGCGCCAAGGTCGCCAAGCACGGCAACCGCAGCGTGTCGTCGAAATCGGGCAGCGCCGACGTGCTCGAGGCGCTGGGCGCGCGCATCGACCTGCAGCCCGAGGCGGTCGCCGATTGCATCGCGCGCACCGGGATCGGCTTCATGTTCGCACCGGTGCACCACCCGGCGATGCAGGTCGTCTCCCCGGTGCGACGCGAGATGGGCGTGCGCACGATCTTCAACATCCTCGGCCCGCTGACCAATCCGGCCGGCGCACCGAACATCCTGATGGGGGTGTTCCATCCCGATCTGGTCGGCATCCAGGTCCGCGTGCTGCGGGAGTTGGGTGCCGAGCGCGCGCTGGTGGTCTGGGGGCGCGATGGCATGGACGAGATCTCGCTGGGCGCCGGCACCCTGGTCGGCGAACTGCGCGACGGGCAGGTGCACGAGTACGAAATTCATCCCGAGGACTTCGGCATCGCGATGGCGGCCAGCCGCAACCTGCGGGTCGCCGACGCGGCCGAATCGAAGGCGCTGCTGCTGGCCGCACTCGACGACACGCCGGGGCTGGCACGCGACATCGTCTGCCTCAACGCCGGCGCGGCGCTGTATGTCGCCGGCGTGGCCGACTCGATCGCCGATGGCGTTACGCGCGCGCACAAGGCAATCGCCGACGGCGGCGCGCGTGCGCGGCTCGACGCGTTCGTGGCGGCGACCAACGGTCGGGCCCATTGATCGGGCCCGGCGCCCGGCGGCGGCATCACCTGCGGTATCTTGGGCGGCCCTGTCCGTCCGCCGCGGTTCTACGATCTTGAACGACGTCCTGCAGCGCATCGTCGCGCGCAAACACGAAGAAGTCGCCGCTCGTCGCGCGGCCTGCCCGCTGGCCGAGATCGCGGCGCGCGCGGCCGATGCCGGCCCGGTCCGCGGATTCGCCGCGGCGATCGAGGCCAGGATCGCGGCAGGCGATGCGGCGGTGATCGCCGAGATCAAGAAGGCCAGCCCGTCGAAGGGCGTGATCCGCCCGGACTTTCGCCCCGCCGACATTGCCCGCAGCTACGCGGCCGGCGGTGCGGCTTGCCTGTCGGTGCTGACCGACATCGACTTCTTTCAGGGCGCCGATGACTATCTGGTGCAGGCGCGCGCCGCTTGCTCATTGCCGGTGCTGCGCAAGGATTTCATTGTCGACTCCTGGCAGGTCCACGAGTCGCGTGCGCTCGGTGCCGACTGCATCCTGCTGATCGTTGCTGCGCTCGATGACCACGCGCTGGTCGAGCTGGCCGGGCTGGCGATGTCGCTGGATCTCGACGTGCTGGTCGAGGTGCATGACATCGACGAGCTCGAACGCGCGCTGCAGGTGCCGTCGCCGCTACTGGGCATCAATAACCGCAGCCTGCGCAGCTTCGAGGTCTCGCTCGACACCACGCTGTCGCTGCAGGGCGCGGTGCCGCGCGATCGGCGCCTGGTTACCGAGAGCGGCATCCATACGGCCGACGACGTTGCGCGGATGCGCGAGGCGGGCATCGACGCTTTCCTGGTCGGCGAAGCCTTCATGCGCGCGCCCGATCCCGGCGCCGCGCTCGGTGCCTTGTTCTCGCCGGCCCTGCCGCCGCCCGAGGTCATCGCGCCGCCGCCGCGGGCACCGGATGAAGCGGACGCCCCGCGTGCGCCGCTGACCGCGGTGATCGTCGAGGCCAGCGATCCGGCCCAGGCCTCGCCCGGCGAAGCGCCTGCCAACGATGCCGCGCCGACGCTGGCCGGGCTGCTGACGTCGGCTGCCGCCGCGGCCGGCGAGCCGGCCATCGATGCACGGACAGCCGCTGCGCCACGCACTGTCGTCTTCGACTTCGACCACACCCTCTACGACGGCGATTCGGGCACGCATCTGTTCGGCTGGCTGATCCGCCGCAGCCCCTGGCGCACGGCGCTGGCGCTGCTGGCTACGCCGCTGCTCGGGCCGATGATCGCCTGCCTGCCGACCCGTCGTTACGGCATCTCCGGCTATGCGTGGATCGGGACCGTGGGTCTGAACAGCCGCGGGTCCCTGGATCGCCTGATCGATCTCTACGTTGCCCGGCACGCCGACCAGATCCGCCCGCGGCTGCTGCCGGTGGCGCTCGAGGCGCTGCACGGCCACCGCGAGGCCGGCGACCGCGTGGTCGTGGCGACCGGCGCGCCACCCGAACTGGCGCGCGCGATCCTGGCCTTCGTGGCCCACGAGACCGTGCCGGTGATCGGCACTGCGGTGGGCCCCAAGCTTGGCGCGGTCGTGGCCACGCGTCACTGCCATGCCGAGGAGAAGATGCGCATGCTGCGCGAGCGCGGCTATGGCGACATCGACATCGCCTATTCCGATTCGAGCGCCGACCTGCCGCTGCTCAAGGCGGCGGCGAGCCCGGTGGTGGTCAACCCGAAGGCGGGCGCGGTGGCGATGTTCCGGCGCGTGCTGCCCTCAGGCACACCGATCCTCAACTGGGGCTGCCGCGATCGTGCCGGCACCCCGGCAGGCTCATCCGGGCAGTAGCGACCGGCCGATCTGGTAGAGGCTGATCGCCATCACCAGCACGCCCACCGCCAGCAGTACCCAGCGCTCGCGCACATGGCGCACGAACAGCGCCGCCAGCGGCGCGGCGATCATGCCGCCGACCAGCAGGCCAAGCACCACGTCCAGGTGCTGCAGGCCGATGGTCAGGAAGAACGTGACCGAGATCGACAACGTGACCAGGAATTCGGCGGCGTTGACGGTGCCGATCGTCGTGCGCGCCGCGCCGCCGCGCGCGAGCAGGGTCGAGGTCGCGACCGGGCCCCAGCCGCCACCGCCGCTGGCATCGAGCAGGCCGGCCACGAAGCCGAGCAGTGGCACTCGCTGCACCTCGCGCCGGGGCAGCATCCGGCCCGCCGCGCGCAGCAGGATCAGTACCGAGAGCACCAGCAGGTAGGCATAGATGAACGGGCGGACCACGTCGCCGGGCAATCGGGTCAGGACATAGGCGCCGAGCACACCGCCGACCATGCCGGGGATCGCCAGGCGGAAGAACAGCCGCCGGTCGACATTGCGCATCGCCAGGTGCGACACGCCCGAAGCGCCGGTGGTGAACACCTCGGCGGTGTGCACGCTGGCGCTCACCGCCGCCGGCGGCACGCCCATGCTCAGCAGCACCGAGGAGGACACCAGCCCGAACGCCATGCCCAGCGCACCATCGATCAGCTGCGCGGCCAGGCCGACCAGCACGAAGAACAGGAATTGGTCGCCGAGCGTCATGTGCGGTCCATTGCGAGGGGCGACCACAGCATACGGTGCCCAAGGGGCGCGCTGTCAGGGATCAGGCGTCGCCGAGCCGCTTGATGAAGCGTAGGGTGCCGTCGGAGAAGCCGCAGGCCCGGTAGAACGCATGCGCATCGGTGCGCTGCGAGCCGCTGGTCAGTTCCAGCCGCGCCGCGCCGGCAAAGCGCGCGCGGCGCTCGGCCTCCTTCAGCAACTGGCGGCCCAGGCCTTGGCCCTTCGCGGTATCGGTGACCACCAGCGCGGTGATCCTGCAGGTGGTGGTGCCCAGCGGCAGGTAGTACATGAAGTCCAGCGCGACCAGTCCGCAGACCCGGCCACCGCTGCGTGCGACCACCAGTGCCTGGCGGTCGTTGGCGGTGACCGCCAGGATGCGCTCGCGCGCCTCGTCCACGCCGCAGGGATAGCCCAGTTCCGAGAGCAGGGCGGCGACGTCGTCGGCGTCGATGGCCGACGCGCTGCGCAGATCGGCGTCGGGCAGATCGCCGCGCGGTGCGAAATGTCCGGTGCTCATGGCGTCTACCGCGTCCCGAACAGCACGATGGTCTTGCCTCGGGCGGTCAGCTTGCCGTCGGCCTGCAGCTTCTTGAGCACCCGGCCGGCCATCTCGCGCGAGCAGCCGACCAGCCGGGCCAGCTCTTGCCGCGAGATCCGCAACTGGGTGCCCTGCGGGTGGCTCATCGCATCCGGCTCCCGGGTCAGGTCGTGCAGCGTGCGCACGATGCGGTCGGTGACATCCAGGAACGCCAGCCGACCGGCCTTGCGGCTGGTGTCGAGCAACCGGCGCGAGAGCTGGGCGCCGATCGCATACATGATCGAGGTGGCATCGCCCGCCAGCGTGGTCTCGAACAGCTGATAGAGCCGCTCGTAGCTGATCTCGGCCAGTTCGCACTGGGTCCGGGTGCGCAGGATGACCTCGCGCACGTCCGATTCGATGAACAGGCCCATCTCGCCGACCATCTCGCCCGGGCCGAAGTACCCCAGCACCAGTTCGCGGCCGTCCTCCTCCTCGGTGATGATGCTGACCGAGCCGCTGACCACGTAGTACAGCGTGCCCGCCGGATCGCCGGGGCGGAACACTTCGCTGCGCGGCGGATAGCGTCGGCGGTGGCAGTGGGCGAGGAAGCGTTCGATGGCCGCCGCCGACGGCGACATCGGGTGCGGCGTGCGAACATGGGAATTGATCAGGGCCACGGGATCGGAGGGCATGAGGCATCGCAGCGGGGAATGCCGAAGAGTAGGCGGTCGGCCGGTCGGGGGCAAACCGCTATGCGCCGAGGTCGCGAGCGGGCCCCGGTTTGCCGCATAATCCCCGTTTCGCCCAACCCCCGAGGGTCGACCGCTGTGGTCAAACCGCTCCCGCGCCTGAAGCTCCAGGGTTTCAACAACCTGACCAAGGCCCTGTCGTTCAACATCTACGACGTGTGCTACGCCTCGTCCGAGGACGAGCGCCAGCGCTATATCGCCTACATCGACGAGGTCTACAACGCCGACCGGCTGACGCAGATCCTGACCGATGTCGCGGAGATCATCGGCGCGAACATCCTGCACGTCGCCCGTCAGGACTACGAGCCCCAGGGCGCGTCGGTGACGATCCTGATCTCCGAGGAACCGGTGATCGACCGCAAGGACGCCAAGGGCGTGATCTCCGACGCGGTGGTCGCGCATCTGGACAAGTCGCACATCACCGTCCACACCTATCCCGAGACCCACCCCGACAACGGCATCGCGACCTTCCGCGCCGACATCGATGTGGCGACGTGCGGCGTGATCTCGCCGCTCAAGGCGCTCAACTACCTGATCGAGAGCCTCGAGTCGGACATCGTGGTCATGGACTACCGTGTGCGCGGCTTCACCCGCGACGTGAAGGGCAAGAAGCACTACATCGACCACAAGATCAATTCGATCCAGGACTACCTGGCCAAGAACATCAAGTCGCGCTACGACGCGCTCGATGTGAATGTCTACCAGGAGAACATCTTCCACACGAAGATGCATCTCAAGGATTTCGACCTCGACCAGTACCTGTTCGAGGAGAAGGCGCGCAACCTGTCATTCAAGGACCGGATGAAGATCGAGGCGCGCCTCAAGCGCGAGATCGAAGAGCTCTATCACGGGCGCAACCTCGTCGACTGACGCGGGCGCCGTGATCGGCGATGCATGATTTCGAGAACGGCCTCGCGTGATGCGAGGCCGTTTTCGTTTGGAGCGCGCGGCGATCCGATGGTGGCTTGGTCGACGCCGGGCGCCTGCCGCGTCCATCGCCCGCGACCGATCGCCCGTCACGGCCCTGGCGCTACAGCCGGTACGCCACCGTCTTCATCACCGATGAGGCGGCCGACATCAGCGAGGGGATCGGCCAGGGCAGCGCGCGGGCGCCGGCCAATTCCGCGTGGTCGGCATGCCGGGCCTCGTCCTCCTTCATCTGCCGCAGGATGTCGCGGCTGCGCGCGTCGGCCGGCGGCAACGTCTCCAGGTGCTCGTCCAGATGCGCTTCGACCTGGCGCTCGGTCTCGACCACGAAGCCGAGGTTCCAGCCGTCGCCGCGCAGCCCGGCGAGCACGCCGAGCGCGTAGCTGCCGCCGTACCACAGCGGGTTGAACATGCTGGGCCGGCTGTCGAGTTCGCGCAGGCGCTGCGCACACCAGGCCAGGTGGTCGGTTTCTTCCTGCGCGGCCTCGAGCAGGTGGTGGCGGGTGTCGGGCTCGCGAGCGACCGCGGCCTGCCCGAAGTACAGCCCCTGGGCGCAGACTTCGCCGACATGGTTGATGCGCATCAGGCCGGCCGCATGGCGGCGCTCCTGCGGCTCGAGCACGACGTCGGGGGTGTCGGCTGCCGGGTTGGGCCGGGCGGCGGACGGATTGCCGAAGACCGTCTCCAGCGCGCGCTGGGTCTCGACCAGGACCTGGTCGAACGGACCGAACCTCGATCGGGGCGATGACATCGCGGTGGCTCCAAGTGTCCGGGGAGGGGTATTGTCGGCGCTGTAGGCAGCCCAGGCCAGCGCGGCCTGGGCGCTTGGTTGCGCGCGATGACCGGCCGCGCTATCATCCCGCCTCTTTGCTGCACCGTACACAACGCGAGGCGAAGTTCCGCCGGCCACCGGCGCAATCAGCCCGACCAGTCACCGACCGAGTACCAACCCGTCATGAAGACTTTCACCGCCAAGTCCGAGACCGTCCAGCGCGACTGGTATCTCGTCGACGCCACCGGCAAGACGCTGGGCCGCCTGAGCGCGGAAATCGCCCACCGCCTGCGCGGCAAGCACAAGCCCGTCTACACCCCGCACGTCGATACCGGCGACTACATCGTCGTGATCAACGCCGAGAAGATCGCGGTGACCGGCAAGAAGATGACCGACAAGCTCTACCACCGTTTCACGGGCTACATCGGCAACCTCAAGACCGAATCGCTGGGCCAGGCGCTCGAGCGCCACCCCGAACGCGTGATCGAGATCGCCGTCAAGGGCATGCTGCCGAAGAACACGCTCGGCCGTGCCATGTACCGCAAGCTCAAGGTGTACAAGGGTGCCGAGCATCCGCACGCCGCCCAGCAGCCGCAGCCCCTGGAACTCTAAGTCATGGCTATCACCCAGAATTACGGCACCGGCCGTCGCAAGTCCTCTGTCGCCCGCGTGTTCCTGCGCAAGGGCAGCGGCAAGATCACTGTCAACGACCGTCCGCTCGACGAGTTCTTCGGCCGCGAGACTGCGCGCATGATCGTGCGCCAGCCGCTCGAGCTGACCCAGAACACCGAGACCTTCGACGTCGTCGTCACCGCCACCGGCGGCGGCACCACCGGCCAGGCCGGTGCGATCCGCCTGGGCATCGCGCGCGCGCTGGTCGAATACGACGAAACGCTGAAGACCGAGCTGCGCAAGGCCGGGTTCATGACCCGCGACGCGCGCGAAGTCGAGCGCAAGAAGGTCGGTCTGCACAAGGCACGCCGCGCCACGCAGTTCTCCAAGCGCTGATCGCGCGGGTTCGGATCCACGCGCGATGCGTGGATCCGGCATCGCCGGGACTTGCGATTTTTTGCGGTTTCGGCGGTACAATAGCGTCATAGCCCCGTCGCCAAGCGGTAAGGCACCTGACTCTGACTCAGGCATTCGGTGGTTCGAATCCATCCGGGGCTGCCATCTACGAAAAAGCCCGCCGAAAGGCGGGCTTTTTTTTGCGCGGACATTCGCGCTCGTCTCAGCAAATGCGCTCGTCCGCAGGCCGGTTCCACGCCCTAGAATCCGCCGATGCACAGCCCTCTTCCTCCGTTATCCGAGGCCGCGCGTGCGGTCGCCGATCTCAAGGCCCACGGTTTCGCAGTGCTGGCCCCCGACGCGCTGTCGACGCTGTGCGATGTCGCGGTCGCCGATCTGCAGGCGCTGCGGTCCGACTGGGACACGTTACCGCCCGACGGCTACCTGCGCGATGGCGGGCGCTATCGCCGGCGCCGCCATGCCTGTTATGTCCAGCACGGCGACCAACTCGTCCCGGCGGCGCGGCGCGCGCACTGGCAGTCGGAGGACTACAACGCGCTGCACGGCGGCATGCACCGCTGGTTCGAGCCTGTCTGCGCGACGACCGCTGCCGCGCCTGCGTGGACCTCGCTGATCGCCAGGCTCGGCGCGGTGTTCGGGCAGGTGCGCGCGCATCTGCCCTGGTACGTGGAGGCGCACCAGTTCCGCATCGACACCACCGATGGCATCGGGCGACCGACGCCTGAAGGTGCGCATCGCGACGGCGTGGATTTCGTCGCCGTGCTGCTCGTCGCCCGCGAAGGCATCAAGGGCGGCGAAACCCGCGTCTTCGACGCCGACGGCCCCAGCGGCCAGCGCTTCACGCTGATCCGGCCGTGGTCGGCATTGCTGCTCGACGACCACCGCGTCATCCACGAATCGACGCCGATCCAGCCGATCGACGCCGCCGGCCATCGCGATACCCTGGTGCTGACCTACCGCAGCGGCGCGTTCCAGGGCGAGGACTGATCGCGGGCCGGCACTTGGTTACAATCGCAACGAATAGCCGACGCCAACCGGAGTTGCCATGAAGCTGGGTTCACTGAAGGAGGGCGGCCGCGATGGCACCCTGATCGTCGTCTCACGCGACCTGGCCACGGCCGTGCGTGCCACGGGCGTTGCGGCGACACTGCAGCAGGCGCTCGACGACTGGTCGAACGCCGCGCCCCGGCTCAACGCCCTCTACGAATCGCTCAACGCCGGCGACGCCGACGGTGTCTTCGACCTCGATGTCGTCCGACTCGCCGCGCCGCTGCCGCGTGCCTACGAGTTCGTCGACGGCAGCGCTTACCTGCCGCACGTCGAGCGGGTGCGTCGCGCGCGTGGCGCCGAGGTGCCCGAGAGTTTCTATACCGATCCGCTGATGTACCAGGCGACCAGCGCCGGGTTCTACGGCCCGCGTGACACGGTCAAGGTGGCCAGCGAAGACTACGGGATCGATCTGGAAGCGGAGATCGTCGTGGTCACCGACGATGTGCCGATGGCCGCGACGCCGGCCCAGGCGGCCGGCCATATCCAACTCGTCGGCCTGGTCAACGACGTCAGCCTGCGCAACCTGATCCCGGGCGAACTCGCCAAGGGCTTCGGCTTCCTGCAGGCCAAGCCGAGGTCGGCGCTGAGCCCGGTGTTCGTGACGCCGGACGAACTGGGCGAGGCCTGGCGCGAGCACAAGCTGCACCTGCCGCTGGTGACCCACGTCAACGGCGAATGGTTCGGCGCGCCGGAGGCGGGCGTGGACATGCAGTTCGACTTCGCGCAATTGGTGGCCCACGCCGCCAAGACCCGCCCGCTGGCCGCGGGCACGATCGTCGGCTCGGGCACCATCGCCAATGCCGACACCAGCAAGGGCGCCTCGTGCTTCGCCGAGCGCCGCGTCGTGGAAACCCTCGAGCAAGGCGCGCCGAAGACGCCATTCCTGTCATTCGGCGACACCGTGCGGATCGAAATGCTCACGGCGTCGGGCGCGAGCATCTTCGGTGCGATCGAGCAGGTGGTCGAGCGCTACGTGCCCGACACGGACACGGACGCGTGACCGACGCTGCGCTGACGCTGTACGGCTACTGGCGTTCGAGCGCCGCGTACCGCGTGCGCATCGCACTGCATCTCAAAGCCCTGGCGTTCGCGTCGGTGCCGGTGCATCTGCTGCGCAATGGCGGCGAGCAGCGCGCGCCCGCGCACGCGGCGCGCAATCCCCAGCGGCTGGTGCCGGTGCTGCGGCATGGCGAGCACATGCTGACCCAGTCGCTGGCGATCATCGAATACCTCGACGAAGTCTTCCCGGCGTCGCCGTTGCTGCCGTCCGATCCCTCGCGCGTCATCGCGCACGGGCGCTCGCGCAACTGGTGGCCTGCGACATCCATCCGCTCGGCAACCTGCGTGTGCTGCAGTTCCTGGAACGCGAATGGGACATCGATGCGGCGGGACGCACGCGTTGGATCGGGCGCTGGGTCAGCGATGGGCTCGCAGCGTTCGAGCGCCTGCTGGGCGAGGCGCCCGAAGCGGGCCGGTTCTGCGTCGGCGATGCGCCCGGGCTCGCCGATTGCGCTCTGGTCCCGCAGCTCTACAACGCCCGCCGTTTCGGCATCGAGCTCGCGCCGTACCCGCGCATTCTCGCGATCGAATCGGCCTGCCTGGCGCTGCCGGCCTTTGCCGCCGCGCGGCCCGAAGCCCAGCCCGACGCCGTCTGAAGGCCGCGGGTGACAGCGACTATGGGGCGAACACGTCCGCGTACGGGTCGTGGGCGTCGGTCGCACCTTCGGAGAGCCGGAATTTCAGGTCCAGGCCGTCGCGCGAGTCGGCGGCGCGCAGTGCGGTTTCGCGCTCGATGCGCCCGCTCTTGTAGAGGCGGTACAGGCACTGGTCGAAGGTCTCCATGCCTTCCTCGAGCGATTCCTCCATCGCCTGCTTGACCTCGTGGACATGGCCGCGGCGCAGCAGGTCGCGGATCGTCGGCGTGTTGAGCAGCACTTCGGTCGCCGGTAGCCGGCGGCCGTCCACGCCCTCGACCAGGCGTTGAGAGATCACCGCGCGCAGGTTCAGCGACAGATTCATCAGCACGTTCTTGTGTGCGGCCTCAGGGAAGAAGTTGAGGATGCGCTCGATCGTCTGGTCGGCGTTGTTGGAGTGCAGGGTCGCCAGGCACAGATGCCCGGTCTCGGCGAACGCGATCGCCGCCTCCATCGTGGTCGCGTCGAGGATCTCGCCGATCAGGATCACGTCGGGCGCTTCGCGCATCGCGTTCTTCAGCGCGTTGTGGAAGGTCTGGGTGTCGATCCCGACCTCGCGCTGGTTGACCAGTGAGCGCTTGTGCCGATGCAGGTACTCGATCGGGTCCTCGATCGTGAGGATGTGGCCGGCCGAACAGGTATTGCGGTGATCGATCATCGACGCCAGCGTCGTCGACTTGCCCGAGCCGGTGGAGCCGACGATCAGCACCAGCCCGCGCGGGGCGGTGATCACGTCCTTGAGCACCTGCGGCAGTTGCAACTGCGCGATGTCGGGAATCTTGCTGCTGATCGCACGCACGACCATGCCGGCCTCGCCGCGCTGCCGGAAGACGTTGACCCGGAAGCGGCCGACCTCGGGCAGCGAGTAGGCCATGTTCATCTCGAGGTCGCGCTCGAAACGCCGGATCTGCTGCTCGTCCATCATCGAGTAGGCGATCTGGCGGACGACCCCCGGCGCCAGATGTGTGCCCTCGAGTGGCTGCAGCCGGCCTTCGATCTTGATGTGGATCGGCGCGCCGGTGCTCAGGAACATGTCCGACGCGCTTTTTTCCGTCATCAGCTTCAGAAACGGGCCGATGTCCATGTATGAATTCCCCACGGGCGGCCGGGGCACATTGCGCGCCCCCGGCTTGCTGACGACAATGCCCGCAATGACGCTTTTCGGGCACGATGCTTCGATGAAGACAAGCTTCGCATACATCCGGCCACTGCTGGGCGCAGCCGTGCTCGCCTGTGCCCTGTCGCTTGCAGGCTGCGCCAGCGCACCGCCACCGACCGAGGATCTCGCAGCTGCTCGGCTGTCGGTCGCCCGGGCTGGCGATGCCGACGCCGACCAGTACGCACCGATGCAGATCGACCAAGCACGCCGCGCACTCGAGCAGGCACAGGCGGCGGCCGCCAATGGCCGCGACGCCGAAGCGCGCACGCTCGCGCTGTCGGCCTCCGCGCTCGCCGATCTGGCCCACGCCCGCGCGCGTCAGGCGGTCACCGAGGCCGAATTGGCGCAGCGACGCGCCGAGATCACCAATCTGCGCCAACGGCTGCAGGGGGAGAACTGAGCATGCGCCTGTCGATTCTGACGCTCGCCCTGACCATGGCCGTGTCCACCGCCTGGGCCCAATCGGGCAACGACACCGATGCTGCCGCGCTTCAGCAGCGGCTGCAGGCCATCGATGCCGATGCCGGCACCGCCGGCGCGGCCGCCTATGAGCGCCTGCAGGCACGCCAGGCCCTGGCCACGCTCGCCACGGTGCGGAGCAGCCAGCGCGCATCCGCGCTGCAGATCGCGCAGTGGCGGGTGGAAACGGCTGAAGTCGCCGCGCAGACCGAGGTCGCGCGCCGGGAACTGGGCGAGCTCGAGCGCGAGCGCGCCCAACTGCTGGTCGAGGCCAGTCAGCAGGACGCTGTGCGGGCACGCCAGGAGGCCGAGCGCCTGCGTATCCAGGCGCAGATCCAGGCCGAGGAGGCCGCGCGCCTGCGCCTGGCGGCCGAGGAAGAGCTAGCCGCGCGCCAGCAGGCCGAGACCGTGCTGCAGGGCGTTGCGAGCGGCGAGGCCGCCAAGCTGCGCGCTGCGCGCCAGCGTGAAGCCGAACTCAAGCGGCGCGAGGCCGAACTGCTCAAGAGCCTCGAGCCCTGAGCCATTGGCAGGCTGTCTGAGGCGGCCGGGTGACATGCTGACCCTTGTCACGGCCCGTGGGTGTGCCGAAGATGCGCCGTTCCGGTGATCGCCTCACATCCATGAATCCAAGTGAAATCAATCGCTTGGCGTTGTCTTAACCCGCCGAGCGCGCCATGACGCGATACGCGTGGGTCCCCGAGCGCCGCGCTTAACGCCTTTGACCGCGCAGCCGCGTCGTCGCATGCCGTCGGGGCCTTGCCGCCGCTGCGACCCCGGAGTAGGGTCGATTGCGCCGGGTGGTCTCCTCTTTCGCCATCCGGTCAACGAACCAGGCCGATGACCGAGACGATTCCTCATGAGGTGTTCGATGCCCGCCCCAAGCGCGGCGCCGCATGCCCGAGCGGATCGTTCGAGGCCCGTCCCCTGGAGGCCGTCCCCGCAGCGCCCCTGCCGTCGCCGGCCGGGGCGTTCGCATTCGTGTCAGGAGGATTTCATGTTCGAAGCGCACTCGCAGGTGGAACTCGAAGAAATCATGAAGGGCAATGTCGAGTTCCGACAGCTCTACTACCGGCACAAGGAATTGGACAAGAAAGTGCTCAATGCCGAGCTAGGCGTGTTGCCGGTGGATGAAGCCACGCTGTCGCAGATGAAGCGCGAGAAACTTGCCGCGAAGGACCGCCTGGCGTCGATGTACGACGCGATGCAGAAACACTAGGTTTACGTCAGTCGCGGGCGGTGGCGGTCATCCTCGTCGGCCGCCATCGCCCGCGAATGCCGGGTGCCGCGACCGGCGCGGTGGCGATGGGCGATAATCGACGGCCCGCCTGCTGTGGACCGGACTCCATGCCGATCGCCTCTTCCGTCCTCGACCTGATCGCCGAGACCCCGATCGTCAAAGCGCGCCGCCTCGACGCCGGCGTCTGCGAACTCTACTTCAAGCTCGAGAACCAGAATCCTGGCGGCTCGATCAAGGACCGGATCGGCCTGAGCATGATCGAGGCGGCCGAACAGCGCGGCGACATCGCGCCCGGCGCCACGCTGGTCGAGGGCACGGCTGGCAATACCGGCATCGGCCTGGCGCTGGTGGCCCAACAGAAGGGCTACAAGCTGATCCTGGTCGTCCCCGACAAGATGAGCCGGGAGAAGATCTTCAACCTCAAGGCGATGGGTGCCGAGGTCGTGCTGACGCGCTCGGACGTGGCCAAGGGCCATCCGGAGTACTACCAGGACCTCGCCGCGCGCATCGCCGCCGAGACCCCCGGCGCCTACTTCATCAATCAGTTCGGCAACCCCGACAATCCCGCTGCGCACGAGCACGGCACCGGCCCGGAGATCCTGCGCCAAATGGCCGAGGTCGGCGGTCTGGACGCGATCGTCTTCGGCTGCGGCAGCTCGGGCACGATGACCGGCCTGTCGCGCTGCTTCGCCGAACACGCCCCCGACGTCGAGCTGGTGCTGGCCGACCCGGTCGGCTCGATCCTGGCCGAATACATCAATGACGGCACGCTCAGCGACAAGTCCGGCAGTTGGATGGTCGAAGGCATCGGCGAGGACTTTCTGCCGAGCATCTCCGACTTCTCGCGCGTGCGGCAGGCCTACGCGATCAGCGACCGCGAGAGCTTCCTGGCGGCGCGCGAACTGCTGCAGGCCGAAGGCATCCTCGGAGGGTCTTCCACCGGCACGCTGCTGGCGGCCGCGCTCAAGTACTGTCGCGCCCAGACGCGCCCCAAGAAGGTGCTGGTGTTCGTCTGCGACACCGGCAACAAGTACCTGAGCAAGCTCTACAACGACTACTGGATGCTCGACAATGGCTTCATCGAGCGCGAGCAACACGGCGACCTGCGCGACCTGATCCTGCGCCCGTACTCGCGTCGCGATACCGTCGTGCTGGCCCCGGGCGATCTGCTGGTCACCGCCTACCAGCGCATGAAGCTCTACGAGATCTCGCAGTTGCCGGTCATGGACGGTGACCGGATCGTCGGCATCCTCGACGAGAGCGACGTCCTGCTGCACGTCTACGGCGACGAAGGCCGCTTCCGCGATCCGGTCTCGACCGCGATGGTCAGCAAGCTCGACTTCCTGGACGTCAAATCGCCGGTCGAGGCGTTGTTGCCGGTGTTCGACCGGGGTCAGGTCGCGATCGTCACCGAGGGCGAGCGCTTCCTCGGCCTGATCACCCGGATCGACCTGCTGAACTACCTGCGGCGGCGGGTGCAGTGACTGGTCGTTCGATGTAGGAGTCTTGCCGGGCGCTCAAAGCCCCGAAAGCGCACCTGGTCGGAAGCAGGTTCTCAGTTTTTTGCAGCCGCAGGCTCCAAGTGTAGCCCGCCATCATCCCCAAGGATATCCATGACTGGCCAGATTGCCGTTGTAATTCCCTGTTACAAGGTGATAGCTCACATACTTGGCGTGATCTCCAAAATCGGCCCGGAAGTGACTCGCATCTATGTTGTGGACGACTGCTGTCCGGTTGGTAGTGGCGATTATGTCGAGTCTCGCTGCAGCGACCCAAGGGTCGTAGTTCTGCGTCACGAGCAGAACCAAGGCGTAGGTGGTGCTGTTATGACTGGCTACCGAGAAGCGATTTCGGACAATATGGAAGTTATCGTGAAAATTGATGGTGACGGGCAGATGGAACCAGCGCTGATACCTGGATTCGTGCAGCCCATATTGTCAGGGGAGGCGGATTATACGAAGGGTAACCGGTTCTTCGATTTGGAGCAGATCCATCAGATGCCGTTTCCACGCTTGTTTGGAAATGCAGGGCTATCTTTTCTGACTAAACTTTCATCCGGCTATTGGGATCTATTTGACCCTACAAATGGATTCACCGCGATCCATCGAGATGTGGCAAGAAATCTGCCTTTTAATAAGATCAGCCGTCGATATTTTTTCGAGACCGACGTTCTATTTCGGCTCGGTACCCTGCGCGCTGTGGTTGTGGATATTCCCATGCATGCACGCTACGCCGATGAGGTCAGTAATCTCAGCATCGGTAAGGTGATGGGTGAGTTCCTTTACAAGAATGTGCGAAATACCGTGAAGAGGGTTTTCTATAATTACTATCTTCGGGATCTATCGCTTGCGTCGTTTGAGCTTCCTGTGGGTGTTGTGCTTTTGCTCTTCGGGGGGGGTTTGGCTTGATAAAGTGGTATGAGGTTGCAGCCGCGGGTACAACTGCATCCAGCGGGACCGTGATGCTAGCCGCAATGCCAATACTCGTCGGAGTGCAACTCGTATTAGCATTCATAGGTCACGACGTGCGGGCGACACCCGTCAAAGCAATCCATCGCAGGTATGCGTTCACCAAAACAGCAGGGAACCTTCAATGAGTCGAGTAGGAGCTTCAATTGTTAGCTCGGCGCATTCAGGAAAGCCCCTGGTTTCCTACGCAGGGACGACTTGCTTCTTACTCCTCCTGATCGGAGTCATCTGGCAAGGTCTGACGCCTTCGTTTCAGGCGCCTGACGAATTCGATCACGTCAAGCGGGCTTACATGCTGGGCAACGGGCAGGTACTACTGGACTCCTCCGGCGGTAAGCCATCCGGAGGGCTGGTAGACACGGGGCTGGTCAAGTATATGGACCACTTTAGTGCGATGGCTGGAAAGGCTGACGTCAAGCTCGATGCTGATGATCTTGCTTCAGCGCGCACCGTTCAGTGGAGTGGTGAGAATCAACGTGTGACGCAGCCGGGCACGGCTTACTATTTTCCCGCGCTCTATATTCCACAAGCGATCGGTTTGTGGGTGGGTAAGGCGACCGGCATGACCGTCGACCGCTCTTATCGGTTGGCCCGCTTGTTGGCGTTGTTTGTCAGTGTTGGGGTTCTTTACTGGGCGTTTCGTCTCTTTCCACCTCCGGCGCTAGTGCTGGCACTGCTGCTGCTGCCGATGTCGACATTCCTCCTTTCCTTTGCCGTTCTGGATGGCATGTCGGCAAGCGCTGCTGTGCTCGCATTTTCTGCGTTTTGGCGCTATGTCTCTCTCGGTGACAGACGTCTGTCGATCATGATGATCATGCTGGCCGCGCTCGGGCTTCTCACGGCTTGTAGGGCAAATTCGCTGCCGTTCCTATTGATCCCATTCGTCGCCGCTTTTTATCAGCGCGACAAACGCCTCTTGATTAGTGCCGGCGTTCTGTCGGCGGCCGTGATAGCGTGGACCTTGGTCACGATCAAGACAACCGTTTATCCTGCGGGAGCGCGAGACATCGACCATATGGCTCGATTGACCGGGTATCTGCTTAATCCATTTGATTTTCTTGGTCTCATCCACGCGACCGTGATCAGTCCGGGTGTAGCGCAGTATTATGCCCAGTCGTTCCTCGGGGTGCTCGGCTGGCTGGACGCGCCGCTTGGATCGCTACATTACGCGGTGTTCGTAATTCTTCTGTTAGGAAGTCTTATCTGCTCAATCAGCTGGAATCATTTCACCGGTACCGGGCTGGCGCGCTGGTCGCTCGTTATCGCGCTCTTCAGCACAATTCTTCTGACATTTCTCGCAATGCTTGTTCAGTGGACTATCGGCGATTCGCCGATCATCCAAGGTGTGCAGGGGCGCTACTTCTTCATTCCGGCAATCGCATTTGCTTATGCGATAGGTGCAGACCCTCGGCAGCTTGCCTCTCCAATGGGTACGGGGGGTCAGATACTCGTCTTCTTAGTGGCTCTTGCAACGGCGTTTTCGGTCACACCGGTCCTTGTAGCCCGCTATTACCTGACGCCAGAAGTTGCGTCAGCGGCGTCGTTGAAGCTGACGCCCAGCCCTGTTCTAACGCAGGGACGTGCAGTGCCTCTGCGTTTTCCCAAAGAGCAATTAAGCCAGCCAAGAGCGCTGGCGGAGATCAGGCTCTTAGTGGGCACTTACATGAGGCAGAACGCTGGGCAAGCAGAGTTAAGGCTCTGGAGTCCGGATGGCGACATATTCAGTGCGATTTTCGAGCTCGATGAGCTGGTCGATAACGGCTACAAGTCGTTTTCGCTCGATGGCAAGGCATATACAAATGGAGAGATCCGCTCGAAATCGAAGGGCGAGGGAATCAGTATCTGGGAGGTCAGGCAAAGCGATGGAGACCTTGACGAGACATGCGTAGTACTCGTTCCAACTGCCGGCGAAGCTATTAGGCCCCTTGACGCGTGCCCACTTCCCTAAGCGCAGACACCGAGTTCATCAGTACATTATGGTAGAACGGGCAGAAAAAGGCCGACACATGCTTGAGCATTTGACCCATCTTAATCAAGGATTGGCGATGACTGTGCAGCCGAAATGGTGATGCACAGACGAGTGCGGAGGGTTTTAGGGCGCGGTAGCGCCCACTGTCGTCGCCGAGCCGCGCTGTCGCCGGCTGCGCGACACGAGCTCGGAGCTTGAACTTACTCAGGACAATTCTTGCCTTGGTCGATGCTGTCGGATGACTGTTTCGAGATACTGCAGCAACTCGTCGGCCTGATCATCGAAAACGCGAATCAGAGCCGCATGGGGATTGCGATATCCGTCCAATCGACTGGGCTCATCCAGAAGTCGTTTGATGGCCGCTTTAAATAGCGGTCCTCGATCAAGTAATGGCACAACATCTCCGTTCTCGCCGGGGACAATGTCTTCAACTGCACCTCCTGCATCGGTAGCGATCACCCATGTGTCGCGCAACATGGCCTCTCGCACCGTCAACCCGAAGCTCTCTTTGCACTGGGTTGGAAAAAGCAGTACATCGACACTCGCGAAGAATTCATCAATACTTGCTTGCGTGTAGGCCGGCACGATTTTCAACGTGCCGGGAATCTGCCAAGTTTCTTCGAAGATGTGACGTTGCCCAAGATTCAGAGCGGCGTCTACAACGTGCAGCTCATAGTTGGTATGCGGTAGCTCTCGCAACACCTGTTTGATGAGTTCGCTGCCCTTAGCCGGACCTTCGCCTCCGACAAATCCGAAACGCAGCTTGCGCCCACTCGGCGCGCTGCGTTGGATCGGTGTTGTCGGGGGCACCACGCCATTCTTGTTCACCAAGATGCGCGACGTGTCGAAGCCGTTATCGGCGTACACGCCGCGAAAGAAAGCACTGGGAGCAAGCATTAGTGCAGCTCCAGCAAGAATTTCGTGGAGTCGGTGCTGCCGGTAGGGATTAAGAGCGGGATTGCTGACGCAACGGGAGCAGATCTTGAGATCGACCTTGCTTTGATGGCAGTAATTCCCCTCGGATGTGATCATGAACTGTCTTGCACAGATCCACCATGCATCGTGCATCGTTACTACGTAGGGAATTCCGGCCTCTTGGCAGGCTTCAGCGAGTTGGACACCGAATCCCTGGATCGAGTGCAGATGAACGACATCCGGTCGCCAAGAACGTAGAATTTCCCTGAACGCGATAGGTGAAAAAGGATTGTCGAAGTCGAAGGCAGGATCCGCTTCGAACGGGAGCCCCATCGCGAACACTTCAGCCGCCGAGGACCGATAACGCGTTACCTTGTAAGGAGGGACGTCTGTGCAGGGAAGCGAGGTGAGCATTGCATAATGAGCTTTACCGCTCGCATTGATGCGGCGGGCAACTTCTTCGGCGACGATTGTCGCACCACCAAAGCTGCGTGGTTCGAAGAATATATTTACCCCAAGAATACGCGGACGATCCCGCTTGAACTGATCAAGCGGTGCTAGAATTGGCATCACCTGCTCGCGCGCGATTACGTTGGGCGTGTAATGAAGTAGCACATGTTCGTAAGCCCTCTTGGCGATGCGGGCGCGGAGTGAAGCGTTCTCAATCAGCGCAGTGAGGCAGTCCTTCCATTCGGCGCTACTCTTCGCCAAAAGCCCCGTCTCGCCGTGGATAACAGTATTGCGGAACTCGGCTGTCGGCGAGCAGATCGAGGGCACCTTGACGATAGCTGCCTCTAAATACTTGATGTTGGACTTCGCGTCGTTGAAGACGCTATTTTCAAGAGGCGCAATGTTGATGTCGCATTTGGCCAGGCGCGTCAGGTAAGTCGCGTAGTCAGACGGTGGGAGGCGCTCGACCTGACTTTCAACCATCTTGAAGGTGGCTGGTAGATTGAGTGTCCCTACAATGGTAAGCCGCGCATGATAGTTTTCCTTCAACACCTGAAGGAGCGCGTCTGCGCACTCTTTGAAATCTGAGTCGTGCGAAGCGGATCCAGATCCATACACGATTCTGATCAACCCGTCATGGCGCCTGCGTCGGGTATTGATCTCTTCGGCAATGAACAGGGTTTGGTCGTCCAGCGCATTGTTGATGACGTGGACGCTGGAGACGCCGCATGCGCGCATCGCATCGGCAAGCGCCTGCGTCGAAGCGATGCAGTAGTCGCAGGCGAGCATAGCAGCGCGATAGAGAGGAACGCCGTTGAGGATCGACGTCCGGACACGATGATCCAGATCCCGGAGATTGCTATTGGTCTCGTAGAGCTCTGCGTCAAAGATGAGGTCGTCCACTTCCCAGATGGTGCGCATCCCAAGCGCCTTGGCGCGTGCGATAGATTCAAGCTGAACTTCAAAGCCCGGCACACGATAGAAGATGGCGACGGTGTGCGTGTTGAGTAGATCTCGAGCGCTGTCGAGGTCTTCCCAACGTACGATGTTGCAGTCCAGTCCCAGGTCCTGGATCATCTGTTGCTTCTGAAGGACGCGATACTTCGTGCACTGCGCCAGATTCATATCAGCGATGATCAGGACGCGCAAAGTCAGCTCTGTGAGGGCCGAGCTTGCTCTCGGTAGAACGTACTGGGGCAGATGGAGCGATGCCGACTCATGGCGGAGCAGTCGCAACAGGCGCCGAGGATTGCTTGCGACCTTGAGAATCTCCCGGAGCAGCCCGGGGATTCCTCGGTCAGCTAGTATGCGTTTCGCGGTTCCAGCGTGTCTACGTACCCTGGAAAGCAAATTCTTACCGCGACGCGCGAGAACACTGATGGCGCGCAAAGGCTCGGTAAGGCGCCAGGACCTGGATCTGAGCAACTCTTCGATACGTGCATTGGCGTGGTGCAGTGCGCCAACCGAAGACTGGGCCGTCAGGCTGGCATTGTTGAGCGAGCGGGTCAGGATGTCCTGCCGTTGCAGCAGTTGTTCGCATTCTTGCTCACTAACAGCAGCTCGCAAGCGCGTGATCATGAGCTCGTGCCAAAGAGCCCGACTGATCTGAGCGTCTGCGGTCGATGTAGGGGTGGCCTTCTGCAGCATCACGGTGAGATCAGATGGCAGATCAAGTTCGTTTGCTTCGAAGCGGGCGAGGCACTCTTCCAGGCCGATAGCCATCTCGACCGTATGGCTGCTCCTTAGTCGGAAGGTCGGCATAACCTCGCGCCACAATGGTCTTTTGATCAGATGATCGCCAGGCAGAGATTGGGGCAGAAGGATGACAAATCCCGTTAGGGGGTGTGATTCGAGGTGTCCGATGATCTCCTGCGCGGCCTGTTTGTGACTACCCTGCTGCACATGTACAAGAATCTCGCTCCGTTCCGAATCAAGCGCCTTGAGCTGCATCGTGCTGGATAGCGTGACGTCATCCTTGAAGCTGGGGTATGCAACGTGAGTCGACGCGAGCTCATGAGCGATGCGCGCAAACGCTTGTCCGTCCACGCCCTGCAGATACACGGTGCCGGGCAAAGCATCCCCCCCGCTACGAGTACAGATTCTAGAATCTCTTGCTCGATAATCTCCATGTCGGCTACGAGTGAGTCCGTCGGACGCTTTGAACCCCGATCATCCGGATACGCTCGCTTCATAGGCGCTCACCACTTCCTCGGTCGATCCAAACATCTTCACTCGCCCGTTATCCATCCAAAGAGTCTTATTGCAGACCCGGCGGATCTCCGCGTTTGAGTGCATCGCAAGTACCACAATCTCCGAGCGGCTATGAAGCTCCTGAAGGCGTCTCTGAGCCTTGTGCATGAAAGAAGCGTCGCCCACGCCCATGACTTCGTCGAGCAGCAAAATCTCAGCTTCGACAGCTGTCGAGACGGCAAAAGCTAGGCGGACACGCATTCCGCTGGAGTAAGTGCGGATCGGCAAATCGAGATAGTCACCCAGCTCGCAGAACTCGGAGATCTCAGCAGTCTTTCTGCTGATCTCTGCATCGTCCATGCCGAGCAGAAGTCCCCGTAACCGGATATTCTGCATGCCGGTCGAGTTGTCATCCATACCGAGGCTGATGTCTAGCAGGGGCACTACCCGGCCC
This sequence comes from Xanthomonas citri pv. mangiferaeindicae, assembly GCA_002240395.1. Taxonomy (NCBI): domain Bacteria; kingdom Pseudomonadati; phylum Pseudomonadota; class Gammaproteobacteria; order Lysobacterales; family Lysobacteraceae; genus Xanthomonas; species Xanthomonas citri. The sequence continues at coordinate 776,208 of CP016836.1, read as the reverse complement.
TCATGTGAGATTGTTCCCTGGGTCGGTGCATAGATCCCGGCTAACGTGCGAAGTAGCGTCGACTTGCCAGCTCCGTTGTGACCGATCAAACCGATACGATCTCCACTGTCGAAGCGCAAGCTTACGTCGTCCAACGCCCGTACGATGATAACGCCGTCGTTGTCCTCAGCAATAGCGTTCTTGCGTCCGAGCCGCATTACCTGGCGCTTGAGTGAGCGTCCGTGGACTTCGAAGATGGGCAAGTCCAAGAAGACGTTGTCGAGTTGGATAAAAGCCATGATATCTGATTCAGATCCAGTAGGGGATACGCTTGCTGTAGCGGCCTGTCAACCAGAGCGCGAACGTCCAGCCCGCCAATGCAAGGATGATGGTGACGACGTACGTGCGCGTTGACGGTACCTGGCCGAGCAGTGGCATGCGGGCCACGTCGAGCAGATAAAGCATTGGATTGTAAGTTGTAATGAATGAGTACTTGGTCAGCAACTCGGCCTTGTACATGATCGGCGTCAGGTAGAAGGCCATTTGCACGATTGAAGCAACGATTTGGGGAAAGTCACGGAATCGTGCAGAAACAAGCGCTGTCACTATGCCGACCCACGTTGCATTCACCACAAGCAGCAGGAGGCCCGGTAGAAAGAGCGGCAGCGTATCCCAGCGCTGAACACCAAAAATTGCGAGCAACAAAACGATGATGGCGGCGTTATGGGTGAAGATCACGACGTTGCGCCAAGTGACTTGCAGAATATAGATCAACCGCGATGTCGCCACTTGCCGGATGTAAGCACTGTTCGAGATGTAAGCAGTGCTGCCTTCCGTAACGATCCCCGAAAACAGCCCCCACAGAACCAGACTTGCCGCGAGATACGGGAGGTAGTCGCTCATCGTCTGTCCAAACAGCGTTCCGTACACGATACCGATCGTGCCGATAATGACGCTCATGCTGATGGTCAACCAGAAAGGTCCCACCCGAGACCGCGCATAGCGCTGGCGGATCTCCAGCCAGCCAAGAAGGGTCCAAAGTCGCCAGGATACTAGGCTTCGCCGCAGGTCGGATAATGCTTCAAGCATTGAAGGTTCTCGTTTGAATCAGTGAGTTTCGATATCGATGGTAGCGGCTATATGCTGTTTTGAAAGGCATGCTGGCATGTTAAAATCACGTCCTTCCTAGAGCGAAATCCAGCTCATCTCTCAGGTCGGAGACATCTTCAATACCTACCGAAAGTCGGACCAAGTTATCCGTGATGCCAAGTTGCTTGCGCTGCTCAAGGGGGATCGACGCATGTGTCATCACGGATGGCAACTCGATCAGACTCTCAACTCCACCCAGTGACTCGGCGAGCGCGAACAGGCGGCATTTTTCGAGCATACGCCGCGCCTTGAGCTTGCCTCCCTTCACGCGCACAGAAATGATGCCGCCGAAACCGTCCATCTGGCGCTTTGCCAATGCGTGCTGGGGATGACTTTTGAGGCCAGGATAAATCACGCTCTCGATACGGCTGTCGCGTTCAAGCCACGTCGCTAGCTCCAATGCGCTTTCGCAGTGGGTCCGCATGCGCAAGTGAAGGGTTTTCAGGCCACGTAATGCGAGGAAAGAGTCGAAGGGCCCGGCGACAGCGCCGACCGAGTTTTGCAGGAAACCCATGCGTTCTGCCATTGCTTCGTCGCCTGCGACGACAATTCCGCCCACAATATCGGAGTGTCCGTTTAGATATTTGGTTGCAGAATGCAGAACAAGATGCGCTCCGGTTTCCAGGGGGCGCTGCACTATTGGCGAGCAGAACGTGTTGTCCACAACGAGCATGACGCCGAGCTTGCGAGCGAACGCACCAATCTTCTCGAGGTTTACCACTTGGAGCATCGGATTAGTGGGTGTTTCCGCCCAGATCATCTTAGTGTTCGGCCTAACGGCAGCACGCAATGCCGCAGTGTCATTCAGATCGACATAGCTGAAATCAAGGCCGGCTGAGCGTCGCCTAACCTGTTCGAACAGGCGATAAGTGCCGCCATACAGGTCGTTCATCGCGATGACATGGTCGCCGTGGTCGAGTACATCCAACACAGTGGAAGCTGCGGCGAGCCCGGAGGCGAAGGCGAATCCCGCCTTCCCGCCTTCTAGGTCTGCAATGCATGCTTCGTACGCATTACGAGTTGGATTTTGTGTGCGGGAGTACTCGTATCCCTTATGCTTCCCTGGGCTTTCCTGCACATATGTAGAGGTCGCGTAGATGGGCGTCATGATGGCGCCGGTGCTGGGATCCGGCTCTTGTCCGGCATGAATCGCGCGTGTACCGAGGCCACGCGCATGCGATTTCTTGGTCATTCTGGTTCGCCTGGAAATTGAGGATGACGAGAGTGGCGAGATTTCTTACTGGGGTGCTCTTAGCAGTCTCGGACTGCAGCACTCTTTGCGGGCCTCACCCCTCCATTTCGGGGCGGAACACCAGCTTCGAGAAGATCAGGTAGTTCCACGCTGCGATCATTGCCATTACAACGAATTTGGCTATCAGAGGTAGCATGCCCGCGGGCCCTACCAGCGCGCTGATTGCGACGATGCCGATCATCAGGTTCAGCACGGCCAGCACACCGTAGCGCAATAGCTCGACTCCCCAGATCCCGCTGCTGCGAAATACCCAGTGACGATTCAGCAGGAAACTCAAGATGAAGCCGCATGCAAAGCTGACGGACTGGCTGAGCAGCAACCACTCGCGACCCAGAAACAGATGCGATGCGAAGAACACCGAGTACTCGACTGCTGCGGCAGAGCCGCCGGATATCAAGAAACGCAGCAGACGACTGGTCATGTTCTGATGGGGGCGGCGTCAGAGTGATCGTTCGAGTTCGGGAAGAACTTTGAACAGATCCCCGACCAGGCCGATGTCCGCAATCTCGAAGATCGGCGAGTCGGCATCCTTGTTGATCGCGACAATGGTGCCCGCGTCCTTGATGCCGGTCAGGTGCTGGATCGCGCCGCTGATGCCGATCGCGACGTAGAGCTCGGGCGCGATGATCTTGCCGGTCTGGCCGACCTGCAGCTCGTTGGGGACGTAGCCGGCATCGACAGCCGCACGCGAAGCGCCGACGGCCGCGCCGAGCTTGTCGGCGAAGTCGAAGATGACCTTGAAGTTCTCCTCCGAGCCGACCCCGCGCCCTCCGGACACGACGCGCTTGGCGCTCTGCAGGTCGGGACGATCGGTACTGCCTGCCGCCAGGGCCACAAAACGCGTGTGGGTGGGCAGGTCGGCATCGACGGTGGTCGGCTCGATCGCCGCGCTCCCGCCGCGTGCGGCTTCCTGCCACGACGCGGTGCGCACAGTGGCGACCACCGGCTGGCCCGCAGGCGCCTCGACGGTAACGATGGCGTTGCCCGCGTAGATCGGGCGCTTGAAGGTGTGGCTGCCTTCGACCGTCATCAGATCGGAGATCTGGTTGACGCCGAGCAGGGCGGCGACCACCGGCATCAGGTCCTTGCCGAACGTCGTCGACGGTGCGAAGACATGGCTGTAGCCGACGGCGAGTTTGGCGATCTGCGGGCCGAGCACCTGGGCCAGCGGCTGCGCATTGGCCGGATTGGCGACCGTGCGCACCTTGGCGACTCCCGCGATGGTCGCCGCCTCGGCTGCGGCGCTGGCAGGGTCGGCGGCGAGCACGACGATATCGATGGTGACCGGCGACAGGGCCTGCGCCGCGGCGACGGTCTTGGCGGTCGCGCTGGCGTTGAGCTTGCCGTCGATGTGTTCGGCGATGACGAGGACGTTGGACATGGAAGTTCTCCTGGGAATCGTCGCGTCCGTGCGGGCTCGCGTCGATGCACTCCGGCTTCGGCCGGCAGTCACTGGGCTCCCGCCGTGCGGGAGCGACGGTTCAGAGCAGGCCCTTGGCCTTCAGCGCGGCAACGAGCTCGGCCGCGTCCTTGACCATGACGCCCTTGCTGCGCTTGGCCGGCGCCTCGTAGCGCGAGGTCGTGAGGGTGTCGGCGGTCTCGACGCCCAGATCGGCGAGCGGGATCGACTCGAGCGGCTTGGCCTTGGCCTTCATGATGTCCGGCAGTTTGATGAAGCGCGGCTCGTTCAGCCGCAGGTCGGTCGTCACCACCGCAGGCAGGTCCACTTCGAGGGTTTCCAGGCCGGCGTCGACCTCGCGGGTCACCGTGGCCTTGCCGTCGGCGATATCGAGCTTGCTGGCAAAGGTCGCCTGCGGGCGGCCCCACAGCGTGGCCAGCATCTGGCCGGTCTGGTTGGCGTCGTCGTCGATCGCCTGCTTGCCGAGGATGACGAGGTCGGGCTGTTCCTTCTCGACCAGCTTGAGCAGCGTACGGGCCGCAGTCAGCGGCTGGATCGGCTGGTCGCAGACCACGTGCAGCGCCCGGTTGGCGCCCATCGCCAGGCCGTTGCGCAGGTGCGCCTGGGCGTCGGCCGGCGCGATCGTGGCGACCACGACCTCGGTCGCGATGCCCTTGTCGCGCAGTCGCAGGGCCTCTTCGAGCGCGATCTCGTCGAAGGGGTTGGCCGACAGCTTGACGCCATCGGTGACGACGCCGGAGCCGTCGGGCTTGACCTGGATGCGGACGTTGTAGTCCACCACGCGCTTGTAGGCGACGAGGATCTTCATCGGGCGGGTATTCCTTACTGTCTGCGGGTCACCCGGCCGCGGCGGCAGGCACGGGACGAATCGTCCGATTCTAGCGGGCCGAGGGTTGGGCCGCGAGCCCACAGCGGCGGCCGGGGCGCATTTCCACCAAAAACGCCCGGCCGAGTCGGTATCCTGTCGTCTCCGCCATCGCAGGGCGGTCCAGCGTATTCACACAGGAGCGTGTTTCCGTGCCCACATGGCTCGTCACCGGCGGTGCCGGTTTCATCGGCGGTAACTTCGTGCTCGAGGCGGTCCGCCTGGGCGTGCGCGTGGTCAACCTTGATGCGTTGACCTACGCGGGCAACCTGCAGACCCTGGCCTCGCTGGAAGGCAACCCCGACCACGTCTTCGTGCGTGGCGACATTGGCGATCGGGCCCTGGTCTCCCGGCTGTTGGCCGAGCACCGGCCCGATGCGGTGCTCAACTTCGCGGCCGAGAGCCACGTCGACCGCTCGATCGACGGCCCGGCCGCGTTCATCGACACCAATGTCGTCGGGACCCTGGGGCTGCTCGAGGCCGTGCGCGATTACTGGAAAGGTCTCGACGGCGACGCCAAGGCAGCCTTCCGTTTCCTGCATGTGTCGACCGACGAGGTCTACGGCACACTCGGCGAGACCGGCAAGTTCACCGAGACCACGCCGTATGCGCCGAACTCGCCGTACTCGGCCTCCAAGGCGGCGTCCGACCATCTGGTGCGCGCGTTTCACCACACCTACGGCCTGCCGACGCTGACCACCAACTGCTCCAACAACTACGGGCCCTACCATTTCCCCGAGAAGCTCATCCCGCTGGTGATCGCCAAGGCACTGGCCGGCGAGCCGCTGCCGGTCTACGGCGACGGCCAGCAGGTGCGCGACTGGCTGTTTGTGACCGATCACTGCGAGGCGATCCGCACGGTGCTCGAGAAGGGCCGGGTTGGCGAGACCTACAACGTCGGTGGCGACTCGGAGCGCCGGAATCTCGAGGTCGTCGAGACCATCTGCCGACTGCTCGACGCGCGCCGTCCCCGCGAGGATGGCCAGCCGCGCAGCAGCCAGATCACGTTCGTCGCCGACCGGCCGGGCCATGACCGGCGCTACGCGATCGATGCCTCCAAATTGCAGAACGAGCTGGGCTGGACGCCGCGCCACACCTTCGAGACCGGTATCGCCGAGACCGTCGACTGGTACCTGGACAACCAGGACTGGGTGCGCGGCATCCTCGATGGCAGCTACCGGTTGGAGCGGATGGGAGCAGGGGCATGACCCAGCGCAAGGGCATCATCCTGGCCGGCGGATCGGGCACCCGCCTCTATCCGATCACCAAGGGCGTCAGCAAGCAGCTGCTGCCGGTCTACGACAAGCCGATGATCTACTACCCGCTCAGCGTGCTGATGCTGACGGGCATCCGCGAGGTGCTGATCATCAACACCCCGCACGAGCAGGCGCTGTTCCAGGCGCTGCTCGGCGACGGGTCGCAGTGGGGCATGGACATCCAGTATGCGGTGCAGCCGAGCCCCGATGGTCTGGCGCAGGCGTACCTGATCGGGCGCGAGTTCGTCGGTGGCAAGCCGAGCTGCCTGGTGCTGGGCGACAACATCTTCCATGGCCATGGCCTGACTGACACACTTCGGCGGGCGGACGCGCGCGGCGACGGCGCCACGGTCTTCGGCTACTGGGTCAACGATCCCGAGCGCTACGGCGTGGCCGCGTTCGATGCCGAGGGCAAGGTCGTCGACATCGCCGAGAAACCCGAGCAGCCGCGTTCCAACTACGCCGTGACCGGCCTGTACTTCTACGACGGCCGGGCCAGCGACTATGCCGCCGAGCTCGAGCCTTCGCCGCGCGGCGAACTGGAGATCACCGACCTCAACCGTCGCTATCTCGACGACGGCGCGCTGTATCTCGAACAGCTCGGCCGTGGATACGCCTGGCTCGACACCGGCACGCACCAGTCGCTGCACGAGGCCTCGAACTTCATCCAGACCATTCAGGACCGGCAGGGCCTGCAGGTGTGCTGTCCGGAGGAGATCGCCTTCGGCCAGGGTTGGATCGACGCCGAACAACTGCTGGCGCTGGCCAAGCCGCTGTCGAAGAACGGGTATGGCCAGTACCTGCAGACGCTGGTGACCCGAGGAGTGGTGCGTTGAAGATCATCGAAACCAAGTTGCCCGGTGCCGTCGTGCTCGAGCCTGCCGTGTTCGGCGATGCCCGTGGTTTCTTCTTCGAGGCCTGGAACGCGGCGCGCTTCGGCCAGCATGGCCTGCCGACGAGCTTCGTGCAGAGCAACGTGTCCTCGTCCGCGAAAGGCGTGCTGCGCGGCCTGCATTACCAGTGGCCGCGGCCGCAGGGCAAGCTGGTCAGCGTGCTCCAAGGCGAAGTCTTCGACGTGGCGGTCGACATTCGGCGTGGGTCGCCGACCTTCGGACAATGGGAAGGGGTGCTGCTGAGCGCGGAGAACAAGCGTCAGTTCTGGATCCCAGAAGGCTTCGCACATGGCTTCGCGGTGCTGTCGGAGACGGCGTTGTTCAGCTACCTGTGCACTGACGTCTACGTCAAGGAAGCCGACGCCGGCGTGCGCTGGGACGATCCGCAGATCGGCGTCGAATGGCCGATCGACGCACCACTGCTGTCGGACAAGGATGCGCAGGCGCCCCTGTTGGCCGACATTGCCGAGGATCGGCTGCCGGACCTGCGCGCATGACCACGCTGGTCTTCGGCGCCAACGGCCAGGTCGGCCGCGAGCTGCTGCGCTCACTCGTACCGCTTGGTGCAGTCCAGGCCACGACGCGCAGCGGCACGCTCGCCGACGGCGCGCCGTGCCTGCAGGCGGACTTTGCCGACGCGGAAGCCGTCGTAGCGCTGCTCGATATTGTCAGGCCGGATCGGGTCATTAATGCCGCGGCGTACACCGCCGTCGACAAGGCCGAAAGCGAGCAGGAGGTCGCATTCGCCGCCAACGCGAAGACGCCGGGTGCGATCGCCCGCTGGTGCGCGACACACGACGTGCCACTGGTGCACTACTCGACCGACTACGTATTCGATGGCCAAGGCACGCGCCCGTACCGGCCGGACGACACCACCGCACCGCTGGGCGTCTACGGGGCCAGTAAGTTGGCCGGCGAGGACGCAATCCGAGCAGCCGGCGGGCAGCACCTGATCCTGCGCACGGCCTGGGTCTATGCAGCGCACGGCCACAACTTCCTGCGCACGATGCTGCGCGTGGGCGCCGAGCGCGACGTGCTGCGTGTGGTCGCCGACCAGATCGGCACGCCGACGCCGGCGGCGCTGATCGCCGACGTCACCGCGCAGTTGCTGCAGGACGGCGGCAGGCGGCGCGGTACTTGGCATCTGACCGCGAACGGCGAGACGAGCTGGCATGGGTTTGCCGAGGCGATTTTCGAAGGCGCGCTCGAACGTGGCCTGATCGCACGCGCGCCGAAGGTCGAGCCGATCGCGACCGCCGACTATCCGACTCCCGCCAAGCGCCCGGCCTACTCGCGCCTGGATACCGGCACGCTGGAGCGCGACTTCGGTGTCCTGCTGCCCGAGTGGAAGCATGCGCTGGGCGGCGTCCTCGATACGCTCGCCGCGGATCGCTGACAGGGCTTCGAATACAGGACGGCGCCCGAAGGCGCCGTCCTCGAAGTTGAGCGATCAGGTGCCGACTCAAGCGCGGCCGTAGGTGTCCTCGAAGCGCACGATGTCGTCCTCGCCCAGATAGCTGCCCGACTGCACCTCGATCAGCTCCAGTGGCAGCTTGCCCGGGTTGCGCAGGCGATGGGTCACGCCGAGCGGGATGTAGGTGCTCTGGTTTTCGCTCAACAGCAGCACGTCGCCGCCGCGTGTGACCTCGGCAGTGCCGCTGACGACGATCCAGTGCTCGGCGCGGTGGTGGTGCATCTGCAGGCTCAGTGTCGCGCCGGGCTTGACGGTGATGCGCTTGACCTGGAAGCGCGCGCCGTTGTCGATCGAGTCGTAGGCGCCCCAGGGCCGGTAGACCTTGCGATGCCAGCTGGCCTGCGGCAGTTGGCGCGCCTTGAGCTCGGCGACGACGTCCTTGACCTGTTGGATCCGGTCGCTGCGCCCGACGAGGATCGCGTCGTCGGTCTCGACGACGATCGTGTCCTCCAGGCCGATCATCGCGATCAGGCGGTTGCCGTGCGCATAGGTATTGCGACAATCGATCGCGACGACATCGCCGTGGTGCGCATTGCCGTCCGCGTCCTGGGGGCTGACCTCGCGCAGGGATGCCCATGAGCCGACATCGCTCCATCCGGCGTCGAGCGGCATGACCACTGCGGCATCGGTTTTTTCCATGACCGCGTAATCGATCGAATCGGATGGGCTGGCGGCGAACGCATCGGGATCGAGCCGGGTGAAGTCCGCGTCCTTGCGTGCGCCTTCCCATGCAGCGCGTACCGCCGACAGGATGGCCGGCGCGTGTCGTCCGAGTTCTTCCAGATAGCGGTCCGCTCGGAACAGAAACATACCGCTGTTCCAGTAGTACTGGCCCGAGGCCACGTACTGCTGGGCCGTTGCCAGGTCCGGCTTTTCGACGAAGCGCTCGACCGGAAGGACTGCACCGCCGTCCGTTCCGGACTTGATGTAACCGTAGCCGGTCTCGGGGCTATGGGGCACCACGCCGAAGGTGACGAGCTTGCCGTCCGCTGCAGTCGGCAGCGCGGTGCGGACCGCCGCGAGGAATGCGTCCGGACGTTGGACCACGTGATCCGATGGCAGCACCAGCAACACAGCGTCAGGCGTGGAGTGCGCCGCCTCGAGCGCCGCTGCTGCGATGGCGGGCGCCGTATTACGGCCCGCAGGTTCGAGCAGAATCGTCTCCGGGCGGGCTCCGACCTGCTGGAGCTGTTCGGCCACGATGAAACGGTGCTCTTCGTTGGCGACGATCAGCGGCCCCTGTTCTCCCACGAGCGGGGCGACCCGTTGCCATGTCGCCTGCAGCATCGTGTGCTCGCCCACCAGCGGCAGGAACTGCTTGGGATACATCTCGCGCGACAGCGGCCACAGTCGTGTGCCGGCTCCGCCGGATAGGAGTACCGGAATGATCGCGGTCATCGTGCGTCTCAGGCTTCGGGTGCTAGCAGTTGCGAGAGTTCCCGCGTCCGCGCCTCGAGCAGCGCGCGATCGCCGCGGGTCTCGACGTTGAGCCGCAGCAGGGGTTCGGTATTGGAGCTACGCAGGTTGAAGCGCCAGTCGCCGAAGTCGGCACTGATGCCGTCGGTGTGGTCGAGCGTGGGCGATTGCGCGGCGTAGTGCGCCATCACGCGCTCGACGGCGACCTTGGCATCGGCGACGCGGAAGTTGATCTCGCCGCTGCAGGGGAACTTCGCCACGCGCGCGGCGACGAGATCGCCGAGCGTGCGCCCGCTCTTGGAGACCAGTTCGGCGATCAGCAGCCATGGGATCATGCCCGAGTCGGCATAGGCGAACTCGCGGAAGTAATGGTGAGCACTCATCTCGCCACCGTAGACCGCATCCTCGGCGCGCATCTTTTCCTTGATGAAGGCGTGCCCGCTCTTGCACAGCACCGGGACGCCGCCGGCGGCCTCGACCTGTTCGACGGTGTTCCAGACCAGGCGCGGGTCGTGCACGACCTTGCCGCCCGGCTGCTTGGCCAGGATCGCCTGCGCCAGCAATCCGACCAGGTAGTAGCCCTCGATGAACGTGCCGCTCTCGTCGAAGAAGAAGCAGCGGTCGAAGTCACCGTCCCAGGCGATGCCGAAGTCCGCGCCGTGCGCGCGCACGGCATCGGCGGTCGCCTGGCGGTTCTCGGGCAGCAGCGGATTGGGAATGCCATTGGGAAAGCGGCCGTCGGCGTCGTGGAAGACGCGTACGAACTCGAACGGCAGGTGCGGGGCGAGCAGGTCCACGATCGCGCCGGCGCCGCCATTGCCCGCATTGACCACGAGCTTGAGCGGCCGCAGCACGGCCGCATCGACGTAGCCGAGCAGATGCGCGATGTATTCGGATTTGTCCGCGTGACTCCGTTCGCTGCCCGGCTTGGTCACCGGCGGCGGCAGGTTGCCGGCCTCGACCGCGTCACTGATCGCGAACAAGCCGGTATCGGAACTGATCGGCCGCGCCTGCTGCCGGACCAATTTCATACCGTTGTAGTCCATTGGGTTATGGCTGGCGGTCACCATGACGCCACCGGCCGCGCCCAATCGATCGACCTGGAAGTAGACCTCTTCGGTCCCGCCCACGCCGATATCCACGACTTCGCGGCCCTGACTGCGCAGCCCTTCCGACAGCGCGGTCTGTAGCTCTGGGCTGGTCAGGCGCACGTCGCGGCCCAGTACCACTGCCCCCGGCTCGAGTTGGGCGGCCAGCGCAACGCCGATGTCGCGGGCCAGCGCCGGGTTGAGTTCGTCGGGCACGCGACCGCGCAGGTCGTAGGCCTTGAAGGCGGGCAGGGGCATGGCGCATCCATGTGAGAAGGGGAGCGCCGATTCTATCCCGCGCGCCGACCTGCCGGCGGCAAGGCGCGCTGCCGGCTAGAATGCGTCGAGTTGCGCCACGAGGATCGAGATGAGCGAGCAGAGTTCCGCCGCGGCCCGCCGCGGCAAGCTGTACCCCGATGCGGCGTCGGCGCTGGCCGGTGTCGTTGCTGATGGCCAGACCCTCGCGGTCGGCGGCTTCGGCCTGTGCGGCATTCCCGAGGCGCTGATCGCCGCGCTGCGTGACTCGGGCGTGACCGGGCTGACGGCGATTTCCAACAACGCCGGCGTCGATGGCTTTGGCTTGGGGCAACTGTTGGAAACCCGGCAGATCCGCAAGATGATTTCCTCCTACGTCGGCGAGAACAAGGAGTTCGAGCGCCAGTACCTGGGCGGCGAACTGGAGCTGGAGTTCAACCCACAGGGCACATTGGCCGAGCGCCTGCGTGCCGGCGGCGCCGGTATTCCGGCGTTCTTCACCGCCACCGGTTACGGCACGGTCGTTGCCGAGGGCAAGGAAACGCGCGAGTTCGAAGGCCGCCATTACGTGCTCGAGACCGCATTGGTCGCCGACGTGGCGCTGGTCAAGGCGTGGAAGGCCGACAAGGCCGGCAACCTCGTGTTCCGCAAGACCGCGCGCAACTTCAATCCGGCCTGTGCGATGGCCGGCAAGGTTTGCGTGGCCGAGGTCGAGGAGCTGGTCGAGATCGGCGACATCGATCCCGACCAGGTGCATCTGCCGGGGATCTACGTCGACCGCATCGTCGTCAACGCGACCCCGGAAAAGCGCATCGAGCAACGCACCGTACGGCAGGAGGGGAACTGAGATGGCCTGGACCCGTGACCAGATGGCGGCGCGCGCCGCCCGTGAACTCACCGACGGCGCCTACGTCAATCTCGGTATCGGCCTGCCGACGCTGGTGGCCAACCACATTCCAGACGGCGTCGATGTCTGGCTGCAGTCCGAGAACGGGCTGCTGGGCATCGGCCCGTTCCCGACCGAGGATGAGTTAGACGCCGACCTGATCAACGCCGGCAAGCAGACCGTGACCGCGCGGCCGGGTGCCAGCTACTTCGGCAGTCACGACTCGTTCGCGATGATCCGTGGCGGTCATATCGACCTGGCGATCCTCGGCGCGATGCAGGTCACCGATCGCGGCGACCTCGCCAACTGGATGGTGCCCGGCAAGATGGTCAAGGGCATGGGCGGGGCGATGGACCTTGTCGCCGGCGTCAAGCGCGTGGTCGTGCTGATGGAGCACGTCGCCAAGGACGGTGGCCACAAGATCCTGCCCGAATGCACGCTCCCGCTGACCGGTGTCGGCGTGGTCGATCGCATCATCACCGACTTGGCGGTGTTCGACGTTACGCCCGATGGCTTGGTGCTGGTCGAGATGGCCGACGGCGTGGACGCGCAGTCGCTCGAGGACAAGACCGGTGTCGCGTTCCGCGTTAACGCAGAGTAGTCCAACTCGCTGCTAGGTGGATTGATAAGGCAGCGTAATCGAGTTGGCTGGCGCCAGGCCAGCCAACTCTGAGCGCTCCATGACCTGGTATCCGGAATCGAGAACTACGTGGGCAAAAACCCGCTCGACGGCATGGGCAAGGGTGCCATCGATCTGACTGGCCTCGGTTTCAAAATCTTCGATTGCCAAGCCGGCATCTAGCAGCGGACGAAGTGCGGGCAAGCGGAGCCAGAACATGCTTCCGGCGACAAACAACATGCTTTCTGGATCGAGTCGGCTGGCCAACGACCGTCCTAAGTAGCGCAGCCCATCTGCATTGCCGCCTAGATGATCTTGAACCCGACACAGATGGCCATCAGGTGCTACGAGTCCTAGACGGGCGTCTTCACGAAATCGGCGCGCGATCTCCGGCGCAGCGTTTAGGAGGTTGGCGACGAGATCGCGGCCCCAGTCTTGGCCGCTTGGGAGGTGTGTGGATTGCTTTGTGTGGAGTTTCAGTACGGCGTCCACGCCGTCGTCGAGCAGACGATCAGCGACCTGAAGGAAAGGCAGAATGTCCCGTCCTCTGTTTTCGAGTACGTGTATATCAGCATCGAATGGGGCTGATCTGAGTCGTGTGCGTACCTGTGATTCAAGCTGGGGCGATGTGGTGACGATCAGCTTCCAGTCAACGCCACTGGCGTGAAGTGAGGCGAGGATCTCGTCGAAGGTATCCAGGTGCCATGCATGTACGATGGCATGGAAGCGTGACGATCTGCTTACGGGGGGGCGAAGTGCCCGTCTTGTGGCGTCGAGCCAGGCATGGCCCAAACGCTGATCAGGCTCAAGTACTGCGCCTTCAGCCCATTCGTTCCACGCGTTGATAAAGACCAGGTGCTGATCCGGTGCGATGTTGGATGAACGTCCTTCTATGATCGCGCGTAGCCAATCGCGATAGCCGCGCGGCGATGCATGCGTATAAACGCGACCGCGGCCTGGCCGTCGCGGCTCATTGTCCCAGCCGGGGTTGACACATCGATAGAGTGGATAGCTGGGCAATGGGCGCGAGGCCATGCTTTTTGCCATCTCCCGCCAATCAAGCACGTCGCCCGCATAATTGGGGTTGATCAGCATCTGCTGCTGGGCAATCGATGGCGGCGCGCTCATGTTCGGCGGGAATTCCACCGCGACATCGAAGCCGATGTCTTGCGGTATGGGCCGCTCGAATCCTTGAACGTAGCCGAGCCGAATTTCGCCGATGCCATGATCGAGACACCAGGCCCGCCAGCGCCGCGCAGTTTCTCGTGCATCTGGAAGCAAGCTCGGCCGATACACCAAAAGCAGTGGTCGGCCGGAAACGCGGAGATAGCGCGGATCGCGAAGATACTTCGCGACATAAGCGATGAAGGCTAGGTCGTCTTCCGGGCCGTGCTTCTGCTCGATCAAGACATCCTGATCTCGCCCATCCCAGCGGCGCGACCAGGTCTCATTCGCCCAGCACAAGCACAGCGGCATGTCGATCGAAGGGTCTTCCAGCCAATTGTGGAGAGGGGCCTCGAGCAAGGTCTTGCCGCCGAACCAATAGAAGTAGCTACAGAACGCACCAATTCCATATTGTCGCGCCAGAGCGGCCTGCGCGCGCATCACATCTGGGTTGCGTAGATCGTAGAACCCCAGGTCGGCCGGTAGGCGCGGCTGCGCATGCCCTTCGAACTGCGGCAGTGCACGTGTCACGTTTCGCCATTCGGTGAAGCCAGGGCCCCACCATCGATCGTTCTCAGGGATGGGGTGGAATTGGGGAAGGTAAAAGGCGACCAAAGTCGCTGGCATTGGCGAGGGGAGCGTGGCCGATGCGAACTCCCGAAAGCCGATCGCCCGTCCGTCAGCACGGATGCGTGGGCGACGCTCGCTTCCGAAGGCGGTTTGGCGGCCGCGCGGTGGCAACGGCACCAAATCTGCATGCCGCGCCATGAATCGTGCGCGGAGTCGGTCACGTGCCGCCTGGGTCATCGGAACAGCGCGAAACCCGAATCGTAGACAGCGGAAGACAAGCATTTGGAAGTAGGACGGCATAGCAACATGATCCCAGATTCAACGGGAGGCGGTAGCAGACGTGTTAGCGTGGCGCATGTCGATCTCGTCACCCGTGCCATTGCTCCCCGGCGCCGACCTCGCTTTCGACCCAGGCTGGCTGCCTGCCGCCGAGGCCGATGCGCTGTTCGCGGCGCTGCAGGCCGGACTGTCGTGGACGACGCATCGCCTGCGGATCTTCGGACGCCAGGTCGATGCGCCGCGGCTGAGCTGCTGGATCGGCGATCCCGGCGCGAGCTACCGCTACTCCGGAGTGCGGTTCGAGCCGTTGCCTTGGCCGGCCGCGCTTGGCGCGGTGCGCGAGCGCGTGGCGAAGGCCGCCGGGGTGCCGTTCGACAGCGTGCTGGCCAATCTCTATCGCAACGGCCGCGATGCGATGGGTTGGCACAGCGACGACGAGCCCGAACTCGGGCCACAGCCGGTGATTGCGTCGCTGAGTCTGGGGGCGACCCGGCGCTTCGTGCTCAAGGGGCGCGATGTGCCGCCCGGGCAACAACCGGCGCGACTTGCGCTGGATCTGGCACACGGCAGTCTGCTGGTAATGCGGGGCGAGACGCAGGCCCACTATCGGCATGCGTTGCCCAGAACCGCGCGGCCGGTCGGGCCACGCATCAACCTCACGTTCCGGCGGGTGCTGCGCTGATCGACCGTCGTCGGCCCGGGCGGTCGGCGACGATCAACGCGGTGGGGTGACAGTGCCGTGGTGGTGGCTGGTCTCGTGGGCATTGCCCGAGGTCAGGATCCAGCCGACCATCTCGCCGCCGATGCTCTGCAACGCGGTGCCGAATGCGTCGACGACCTGTGCGACCTCGGTGCCGCTGGCGGGGATCGCGGCCAGGAACGTGCGCGAGCCGACCACGGTCTGGTCGATGTTGTGGATCAATTTGGCGTTGGCTTCGATCGTCGCCGACGGCATCACGTTGCCCGCGTAGTCGGCCTCGAAGCGCCGCAGGTCGATGACCAGTTTGTAGTCGGCGGTGATCCCTGCGCCCTGGCGTGCGACCGCGGGAATCCGGCCCGAGTCCTCGAGCGTGCGCAGCACCACGTCCTGCAGCATGTCGGTCGGGGTCTTGGCCCAGCTCGCGCTGCGGTAGACCTGCAGTTCGCTGGGCGTCGGCCGGACCGCGATGCGGAAGCTGTCGATCATGCGTGCGGCCGTCGGCGGGCTCAGGGTCAGCTGCCAGTCGGCATGCGGCCACTGCGCCGCGGTCTGCACGCGCGGGTCCGGGGCGTAGATCGTCGAGCGCTCGCGGTCGCCGGCCCCGCCGCCGAGCAGTGACGAACAGGCGCCGAGCAGGGCGACCAGCACCAGGCCGGCCGATGCGCGTGCGACATCCCGGGTCGCGATGGAGGAGAGGTTCATTCCGGGTCGAACTCCTTCGGGGCGTCGCGGCCGAGCAGGTAGCGCGCGGGGTTGGCGTCGAGACGGTCGCTGATGCGGCGCAGGTCGCGGACCAGCGAGCGCAGTTCGCCCAGCGTCGGCCCCAGCTGGGACAGGCCGTCGTTGGCGAAGCTGCTGATCGCGGCGCGATTCTCGTTGAGGATCGTGTCGGCGCCGCCGGCCGCAGAGTCGAGCCGGGTCAGGGTGCTGTCGAGGCGGGCGACGAGGTCGGGCAGCTTCTGTACCAGTTCTCGGTCGAAGCTGGTCATCGCGCGGTTGGTCGTGGTCAGGGTCTGCTCGAGCTGCTCGCTGGCACGGCGGGCGTTGACGATCATCGCGCCCAGGTCCTCGCGCTGGCCGGCGACGGCGCCGGTCATGCCTTCGATGTTCGCCAGCGTCTGCGAGATGCGTGCGACGTTCTCTTCGCTGAGCACCTGGTCGAGCCGTTCGACCAACCGGTTGGCGGTGTCGGAAATGTTCTGCAGCGCCGAGGCCTCGGTCTGGATCACCGGTACGTCGTCGCCCTCGGACACCGTGAGCAGCGCCGCCTCGGGCGAGCCGCCGGTGAGCTGGATGATCGGCGAGCCGGTCAGGCTGGTCATCGACATCCGGGCGCGGGTGTCGGTCTTGACCGGGGCGTTGGCCTGGATCCGCAGGCGCGCGATGACCTGCCTCGGGTCCTCCGGCGCCAGCTGCAGGTTGTCGACCGTGCCCACCGCGATGCCGTTGTACTGCACGCTGCTGCCTTCGGTCAGGCCGGTCACCGGCTCGCGGAAGACGACGTCGAATTCGTTCCAGCTGCGGTCGGACGAGTACTTGGCGGCCCACAGCGCGAAGCCGAGCAAGGCGATCGTCGCCACGAGCGTGAACGCACCGATCAGGACGTAGTTGGCTCTGGTTTCCATGGTCGTCTACTGGGCTCCCGGCCCGTTGGCCCTGGCATCGCGTGCGGCGCGGCCGCGGGGGCCGTGGAAGTAATCCTGAATCCACGGGTGGTCGACCCGTTCGATCTCCTCGACCGGCGCGACCGCGATGACCCGCTTGTCTGCCAGGACGGCGATCCGGTCACAGATAGCGTAGAGGGTGTCGAGGTCGTGTGTGATGAGAAAGACGGTCAGCCCGAGGGCTTCTTGCAGCGTGCGGATCAGGCGGTCGAATGCGGCCGCGCCGATCGGGTCCAGGCCCGCGGTGGGTTCATCGAGGAACAGCAGCGGTGGGTCGAGTGCCAGTGCGCGCGCCAGACCGGCCCGCTTGCGCATGCCGCCGGAGAGCTGCGAGGGCAGCTTGCCGACGGCGTCTGCCGGCAGGCCGGCGAGCTTGACCTTCAGCAGCGCCAGCTCATAACGCAGCTTGTCGGGCAGGCTGCCGTGGTGCTCCTTCAGCGGCACCTCCACGTTCTCGCCGACGGTCAACGACGAGAACAGGGCGCCGTCCTGGAACAGCACGCCGGTATGGCGCTCGATATGGCTGCGGCTATCGGGGTCGCGCGACAGCGCGTCGGCGCCCAGGACCTCGATGCTGCCCGCCTGCGGCGCGCGCAGGCCCAGGATCGCGCGCATCAGCACCGACTTGCCGGTGCCCGAACCGCCGACCACGCCGAGGATCTCGCCGCGACGCACATCCAGGTCCAGGTTCTCGTGCACGACCTGCTCGCCGAAGCGGTTGACCAGCCCGCGTACGCGGATCGCAATGTCACCATCGTCGTTGCCGTGATCGGCGGCCTGCGCCGGGCGATCGGGCGCGACGCCGTCGTTCCGCGCGTCGGGCGGGCTCGTTTGCGCCTGCTCTGGCGAATCACCGATCACGTCGTCACCACCCCATGTGCATGAACCAGATCGCGGCGAATGCATCGAGCACGATGACCAGCGAAATGGACTGGACGACGCTGGAGGTCGTGCGCTCGCCCACCGACTGGGCGGTCCCTTCGACCTGCAGCCCTTCCAGGCAGCCGATCAGGCCGATGACGATGGCAAACAGCGGGGCCTTGGACATGCCGACCAGGAAATGCCGCAGTTCCATCTGTTCGTGCATGCGCGACAGGTAGGCCTGCGGCGGAATGTCGAGACTGAAGGCGCCGACCGACAGGCCGCCGATCAGGCCCGCGACCATCGCAATGAAAGTCAGCAGCGGCAGCATCGCCATCAACGCGAGCACCCGCGGAATGACCAGCAGGTCGACCGGGTCCAGCCCCAGGGTCCGGATCGCATCGACCTCCTCACGGCCGACCATCGCACCGATCTGCGCGGTGAACGCGCTCGCAGTCCGGCCGGCGAGCAGGATCGCGGTCAACAGCACGCCGAACTCGCGCAAGAAGGCGATCGACACCAGCTCGACGACGAAGATCGTCATGCCGAAATCGGCCAGCACCGATGCGCCCAGGAACGCGATCACCGCGCCGACCATGAACGACAGCAAGGCCACCAGCGGGACCGCATCCAGCCCGACCTGCTCCATGTGGTGGACGGTGGAGGTGATCCGCAGCCTGCGCGGCGAGGCGACCAGACGGACGAGCTTGACCAGCAGCTCGCCCAGGAAGCTCACCAGCGACACGATCCCGCGCCAGTTGCCGTGCATCGTGTAACCGAGCCGGCCGAGCGCTGCGGCAAAGCCGTACTCGCGCTTGCGCGGCGGGCGATCGTCGGCGACTTCGTCGATCGCCTCGACCAACGCGCGATGATCCTGGCGAAAGTCGAATGCAGCAAAATCGAGCTGTCGTTTGTTGGCGTAATGCCGCAGTTGCAGCACCCCGACCGAGTCGAGTCGGTCCACGCCGGTTGCATCGATGTCCGCGGCGTCCTTGGCCTCTCGCAGCACCCGCTCGATCGCGCCCGCATGGTCGAGCGTCCAATCGCCGCGCAGCCGCAGCCGACCGGCATCGTCGGCGTCTGCGCTGGGCGTGGCGTGTCGGGAAGCGGTCATTTGGAGCGTGCGGCCGGGCAGGGGCAAACAGTGACGAGAATACCGAAAAACCATGTGACGCCGAGCATCACGCATCGCCGTGTCAGCGCGCCCATGCCATGCTGTGTCGATGTCCACGACGACCGCCTCGCTGACCTCCGCTAGCTACGCCGCCCGCATCGCCTTCGTGGTCGAGCTTGCCGAGCATTTGCATGCCTACGGCACGACCGCTCAGCGCCTGGAAGGGGCCGTGATCGCGGTGACCCAGCGGCTGGGCATCGAATGCGAGCCTTGGGTCAACCCCACCGGCATGATCCTGACGTTCAGCGATCCGCTGCGTCCGCCCGGCGATAGTGACACCACCCGGGTGATCCGGATGCCGCCCGGCGAGGTGGATCTGTACAAGCTGTGCGAGACCGACCGGATCGCCGAGCAGGTGATGGCCGGCGGTATGGACCTGGCCGAGGGGCATGCCGCGCTGCGTGCGCTCGACCAGCGTCAGCCGGGCCGGGCTGGCAAAGCACTGCACGTGCTCGGCTTCGCGCTGGTGGCCACCGGCGTGGCCGGGCTGTGGCGGCTGCCCTGGCCCGACATCGCCACCGCCGGCACGATCGGTCTACTGATCGGCCTGCTCGATCTGGTGACCCGCAACGGAACCCGGCTCAAGGAGGCCGGGGAGGCGTTGGCGGGCATGCTCGCCGGCTTCGTCGCCATTGTCGTGTCGGCATTCCTTACCCCGCTCAATCTCAACACGGTCATTATTGCTTCGCTGATCGTGATGCTGCCGGGCATGGCGCTGACCAATGCGATCAATGAGCTCACCAGCCAGCATCTTGTCTCGGGCACAGCGCGGTTCGCGGGCGCCATTACCACGGTGCTCAAGCTGACCATCGGCACGGTCATCGCGTTGGCGCTGGCGCAGTTACTCGGTGTCTCGCCGAATGTGCGCGCGCTGCGGCCGCAGCCCGACTGGGTGGAATGGGGAGCGCTGGTGGTGGCCGCATGTGCATTCGCCATTCTGTTCCGCGCAGGCAAGCGCGACGTGCTGGTGGTCATGGCCGCGGCGGCCTCGGGTTACCTGATCTCGCGCTGGGTCGGGGCGGCGCTGGGGCCGGAGATCGGTCTGTTCGTCGCCGCACTGGTGATCACGGCGGCCGGCAACGGTTATGCACGCTGGGCCGACCGCCCGGGTGCGGTGATCCGGGTGCCCGGCATCATCATGCTGGTGCCCGGCAGCAACAGCCTGCGCGGCCTGATGAACCTGATACAGCAGCAGAACGTCGCCGCTGGCCAAGAGGCCGCGCTGCTGGTGATGAATATCGTGATGGCGCTGATCGCCGGTCTGATCTTCGGCAACGTGCTGCTGCCCGCGCGCAAGAACCTGTGAGCTCAGGCGAAGAGCGCCGGTCCACGCGTCCTGTGATATTCGCGGCGGGGCCGTCGGCCGTCGCCGCTTGGCGTGTCGAGGGCCCTGGTATTGGGAGGTGCGTAAGGTGAATGGGCACAGTTGCAGGACCTGCGCCAGGTGAAACACAAGGAAAAGGCGCCGACGGCGCCTTTTCTTCCTGCGAGCGCCTGATTACTTGATCAGGAACTCTTCGAGCTTCTTGCCCTTCTTGATCTGGGCGGCCAGCCACAAGGGCTGCTTGCCACGACCGGTCCAGGTTTCGGCCTTGTTGGCGGGGTTGCGATACTTCGGCGGCACCTTGCCGAGCTTGCGGCCCTTGGCAGGCCCGGTACGGCCAGCCCTGGCAGGTGCTCCGGCACCGCCGGCCCCGAACAGCTCGGCGACGCTGTAGCCCTCTGCGGCGGCCAGGTCGGTGAGCTTCTTGCGGACGGTGGCCAGCGGCTTGCGCTTCTTGAGCGTGGTCTTGCGCTCCTTGGCCTGGGCAATCAGCGCATCGAGTTGCTGCGGGGAAAATGCATTGAGATCAAACGCCATGTGTACGGCTCCGGCTGGTTAATGGGGGTGACCAGTCCTTTGGCATGGCGGGCATCATAATCGGGATTATCCCAGGAAACAAATCACCGCCGCGCCTGGCATGGTTGCCGGGCGCGGTGCGGGTGGATCGAGGGATTAACCGGCCCCGTGAAGGCGCGAGGAAACTTCAGTCGCGAAGCCTGGAGAACAGCGATTCGCGATCGAGATTCTCTGCATCCGCTGCCGTACGTTTACGATATTCGTAGGTGCCCGACGCCAGTCCACGGCCCGAGACCACAACGCGATGGGGCACGCCGATCAATTCGATATCGGCGAACATCGCGCCGGGCCGCAGGCCGCGGTCGTCGAGCACGGTCTCGATGCCGGCCGCCAACAACTCCCGGTACAGCGCCTCGGCCGCCTCGGCGACATGGGTTTCGTTCTTGGGATTGATCACGCAGACCGCGACCTGCCATGGTGCCATCGCCGCCGGCCAGATGATGCCGTTGTCGTCGTGATTCTGTTCGATCGCCGCGGCCACCACGCGCGACACGCCGATGCCGTAGCAGCCCATGCACGGCACCACGGCCTTGCCGGCGGCATCGAGCACCTTGAAATTCATCGCTTCGGCGTATTTGCGGCCCAACTGGAAGACGTGGCCCACCTCGATGCCACGCGCCATCCGCAACTCGCCCCCATCCTCGGCGCGGTCGCCGGCGACCACGTCGCGAATGTCGGCGACGACGTCCGGCTCGGGCAGGTCGCGACCCCAGTTGACGCCCGCCAGATGCCAGCCTGCCTCATTGGCGCCGAACACGATGTCGGCCATGGCGGCGACCTCCAGGTCGGCCACGACCCGGATCGGTCGACGCGGCGCGACCGGTCCCAGGAAGCCCGGTTCGCTGCCCAGGTAATCGGCGATCTCCGCCTCGCTCGCCAACCGGTAATCGGCCAGGCCCTCGACCTTGGCGAGCTTGATCTCGTTGACGGCGTGGTCGCCGCGCACTAGCGCGAGCACGAACTGCTCGCCGGCCATCAGGGCGATCGATTTGGCGGTGCGGGCCAACGCGATGCCGAGCAGCGCGGCGACGTCCTCGCAGGTTTTCTGGGTGGGCGTCTCCACTCGGCGCAGGGCCTCGCTGGGCGCCGGCCGCTCGCCCGGCGCGGCAGCGCGGGCGGCCTCGACGTTGGCGGCATAATCGGAAGATGTGGAAAACACCAGCGCGTCTTCGCCCGATTCGGCCAGCACGTGGAATTCCTGCGAGGCGTCGCCGCCGATCGCACCCGAGTCGGCCTGCACCGCGCGAAAGTCCAGGCCCAGCCGGGTGAATATCCGGGTATAGGCGGCGTGCATCTTCTGGTAGGAGACGGCCATGCCCGCCTCGTCGATGTCGAACGAATAGGCGTCCTTCATGAGGAATTCGCGCGAGCGCATCACGCCGAAACGCGGGCGAATCTCGTCGCGGAATTTCGTCTGGATCTGGTAGAAGTTCAGCGGCAGTTGCTTGTAGCTGGCCAACTCGCCGCGGGCAAAATCGGTGATCACTTCCTCGGCAGTCGGCGCATAGCAGAACTCCTGCTCCTTGCGGTCTTTCACCTTCAGCAATTGCGGGCCGAATTTCTGCCAGCGGTCGCTTTCCTCCCACAACTCGCGTGGCTGGATCGTCGGCATCAGCAGCTCGATCGCGCCGGCGGCGTCCATCTCCTCGCGCACGATCGCTTCGACCTTGCGCAGCACGCGCAGGCCCAGCGGCGACCAGAGATAGATTCCCGCGCCCAGCTTGCGCAGCATGCCGGCCTTGAGCATCAGCTTGTGGCTGACGAGCTCGGCGTCGGCGGGCGTTTCCTTTTCGGTACGGAGGTGGAACTGCGACAGGCGCATTGGCGGCATCTGGGTCAGGATCGGACCCGATATTGTGCCACGCAGGCCTGCGGCCCCGCGGCGATCAGCGGCAGTATGCGCGCACTGCGGCGCGGGCCAGTTCCAACTGGTCGACGCGCTGGGCAGGCGAGAGCTCGCGCAATTGGCCGTCGTCGCCGGCCTGTCGGACCGGCGCATCGGTTTCAAGCGCGGCGACGCTGTCCTTCGCCAGGGCACACTGCGTCTGAAGGCCGCCGGCATCGCCGGGCGTGGTGGTCGGGGTTGGCACCACGGGGGCCTCGCCGGACCGGTCGCGCGTCCCGGCCTCGGCCTCCTGGCGGACGGTCCGCAACTGGTAGCGCACGCCCGACGGGGCGGGGTCTGGGAATAGTGGGTGACGCCCGCCGCGTCCTTCCAGGTGTAGACGTCCCCGGCCGTGGCAGCACAGGCCAGCAGCACAAGGCAGAGCAGGGCAAGGGCACGGCGCATGGCGGGCTCCAGGAGCCGGGTGGGGGACGGGCGCGATTCCAGCACCCGGGGGCCTGGCATGCAACCGTTGGGCCGACGGCCGCGGCCGTCCAGGCGCTACACTCGTGCGATGAGCGAGACCGACCCCACACCGCGCCGCGGCCGCGGCATCTACCTGCTGCCGAACCTGTTCACCACCGGCGGACTGTTCGCCGGCTTCTTCGCGATCATCGCCGCGTCCCAGGGCCGGTTCACGGCCGCGTGCCTGGCGATCTTCGTGGCCGCGATCCTCGACGGCATCGATGGGCGCGTCGCGCGGCTCACCAACACCCAGAGCGAGTTCGGCGTCCAGTACGACTCGCTGGCCGATCTGATCAGTTTCGGTATGGCGCCGGCGATGGTGATGTACCACTGGGCGCTGTTGTCGCTGCGGCTCGATGGGCCAACGCTGGGCAAGATCGGCTGGCTGGGCGCGTTCCTCTATGCCGCCTGCGCCGCGCTGCGGCTGGCGCGATTCAACAGCCAGGTTGCAACGGTCGACAAGCGCTACTTCGTCGGACTGGCGAGCCCGGCCGCGGCCGGTTTGATGGCCAGTTTCGTCTGGACTTGCCACGAGTTGGAGTTCAGCGGCGACGACCTGCGCTTCGTCGCGCTCGGGGTGACCGTCGTGGCGGCGCTGCTGATGGTCAGCCGGATCCGCTACACCAGCTTCAAGGGCAGCGGCCGTGGTCCGCGCTCGGACCGGGTGCCGTTCGTGGCGCTGGTGGTCGCGGTCGGCATCCTGATCGCGCTGTGGGTGGATCCGCCCAAGACCTTGCTCGCCGCGTCGCTGCTGTACGCGTTGTCGGGTCCGGTGCTGTGGTGCCTGCGGCGGCGGGGCGGCGCAGGCGTGACGCCATGATCTGGGATGCGCTGCAGTGCGCCGCGCTCGATGCGCTCGGGCATGTGCGCTATCGGGCGCAACTGCCCGGGCAGACGCTGCCCGACGATGCGCTGCTCGACGCCTTGCTGCGTGCGGCTGGCCGCAGCCGCGACGCCGAGGACGCGTTCGCGATCTATCGCAGTCTGGGCGAACTGCGGGCGCTGCGCGATGCGCAGGCCAAGCGCGCGCTGTGGCCGACCCTGCGGCGGTTGCGCGCACGCGCGGGCTGACGATGGACGCGCCGATCGACATGCCCAACTCGCGCGCCGCCGCAGCGACGCTGCGGCCGATGCGGGACGACGATCTGGATGCGGTGATGGCGGTCGAACTGCGCGCCTACCCGTTTCCGTGGACCCGCGGCATTTTCGAAGATTGTCTGCGCGCGGGCTATCCGGCCTGGGTGCTGCACACCGACGGGGACATCCTGGGCTATGGCGTGCTCAGCATCGCGGCCGGCGAGGCGCACGTGCTCAATGTCTGCGTCGATCTCCATGCCCAGGGCCGCGGGCTGGGGCGGCGGCTGTTCCGTGCGCTGGTGGACACCGCGCGCCGGCACGGCGCCCAGCGGGTGTTCCTGGAAGTGCGCCCGTCCAATCCGCATGCGATCGCGCTCTATCACGACGAGGGCTTCAACGAGATCGGCCGCCGCCCGCGCTACTACCCGGCGCATTACGGGCGCGAAGACGCAATTGTGATGGCACGCGAGCTGCTCGACCCCTGACGGCGCGGCGTCGGCCGGATCGGGCAGACTGGTCGCCCGCGCACCGCACCACAGGAGCCAGGCCATGCACGG
This sequence comes from Xanthomonas citri pv. mangiferaeindicae, assembly GCA_002240395.1. NCBI lineage: Bacteria > Pseudomonadati > Pseudomonadota > Gammaproteobacteria > Lysobacterales > Lysobacteraceae > Xanthomonas > Xanthomonas citri. The sequence goes on along the minus strand of CP016836.1, from coordinate 751,360 downwards.
CCCCCGGATCGACGATGAAAAACGCATCGCGCTGCTGATCGATGCCGACAACGCCCCCGCCTCCAAGATCGATGTGATCCTGGCCGAGATCGCCCGGCACGGCGTGGCCAATGTCCGCCGCGCCTACGGCAACTGGAAGAGCCAGCATCTGTCGGGATGGGAAAAGGTGCTGCACGAGTACGCGATCCGTCCGATCCAGCAGTTCGCTTACAGCACCGGCAAGAACGCCTCGGACATGGCGATGGTCATCGATGCGATGGACCTGATGTACGCGCGCAACCTCGACGGTTTTGCGATCGTGTCGAGCGATGCCGACTTCACGCCGCTGGTGATGCGTCTGCGCAATGACGGCTACGGGGTCTACGGCTTCGGCCAGGAAAAGACGCCGGCGCCGTTCGTCAAAGCCTGTTCGACGTTCCTGTACCTGGAGCAGTTGCGCGCCCTCGACGAGCCCGACCATGCCGGCACCGGCAAGCCGCGGACGTCGGCCGAGCTGCAGGCCGATCGCGAACTCGTGCAGTTGCTGCGCAATGCGGTCGCTGCCGCCGCTGACGATGCTGGCTGGTCGCATCTGGGCGCGGTCGGCAGCCATGTGCGCAACCAGGGCTCGTTCGACGCGCGCAACTACGGCTACCGCAACCTCAGCGCATTGATCGACGCCGTCGGCCTGTTCGAGGTCCGTCGCGACGGCCAGGCCGTGGAGATTCGCGAGGCGCCGAAGCCGACGCCGAAAAACCGCAGCCCTCGAGGCGCCTCAAAGAACTGAGCGAGGGCATCGGCGCGTCGCGCAGCCGATGCCGAGCTCAGTACAGATCCACCGGGTCGATATCCAGCGACCAACGCGTCCGCCGCGCCTCGGGGAGCGCGTGGATCGCCGGCAACGTTGCCTCGAGTACGCCGTGCAGGCGCGCCCGGTGGTCGGCGGCCAGCAGCAATTGCGCGCGATAGGTGCCTGCGCGTCTGGGCATGGGGCGGCGACTGGGCCGTCGAGCGACAGCGTCGGTGCGCCGTTCGCGTCGCGCCCGCTGTGGGCGGCGAGCAACGCGCGGGCCGCGTGCAGGAACGCCATCGGCGGTTGGGCATGCGGCGATTCGGCACGCAGCAGCGCCAACGGCACGAACGGCGGAAAGCCAGCCGCCTGGCGCTGGTCGAGCTCTTGGGCGGCGAAGGCGTGATAGCCGCCGTGCACCAGCGTCTGCAGCAGTGCATGGTCTGGGTGGTGAGTCTGCAGCAGCACCTGCCCGGCCTTGTCGGCGCGGCCGGCGCGGCCGGCGACCTGGATCAACAGTTGCGCCAGTTTTTCGCCGGCACGGAAATCGGCCGAGAACAGGCCTTCGTCGACCCCAACTACGCAGACCAGGGTCAGGTTCGGCAGGTCGTGCCCCTTGGCGAGCATCTGCGTGCCGATCAGGATGCCCGGACGCGCGCCCAGTTCTGCAAACAGGCGTTCGAGCGCATCGCGTCGCCGCGTGCTGCCGCGGTCGATGCGCAGTACCGGCACGTCCGCGAAACGCGCGGCCAGCAGTTCCTCCAGCCGTTCGGTGCCGATGCCCTGCGGCTGCAGGCCCAGGCTGGCGCAGTCGGGACAGGCCGGCGGTGCGCTCTGCCGGTGGCCGCAATGGTGGCACTGCAGCCGGCGGCCGCCGGCGTGCACGGTCATCGGATGGCCGCGTTCGGGCGTGCTGCAGCGCGGGCAGTGTGCGCTCCAGCCGCAGTCGTGGCACAGCAGCACCGGGGCGTAGCCGCGACGGTTCTTGAACACCAGGACCTGGCCACCGGCATCGAGCGCGCCGCGGATCGCGACGAGCAGCTCGGGCGACAGCCCGGCGTCGAGCGGGCGCTTGCGAACATCCAGCACGCGGACCGTCGGGGACGCGCGCCACCCGCGCGTTGTGCCAGCCGCAGGTGCCGGTAGCGCCCGGCCACAGCGTTCTGCAGCGATTCGAGCGACGGCGTGGCGCTGCCCAGCAGCACTGGCACGCCGAGCGCCTTGCCGCGCACCAGGGCGAAATCGCGGGCGTGATAGCGGATGCCGTCCTGCTGCTTGTAGCTGCCGTCGTGTTCTTCGTCGACGACAATCAGGCCGGCATCGGGCAGGGGCACGAACACCGCCGAGCGGGTGCCTACGATCACGCGTGCTTCGCCGCGCCAGGCGGCGGCCCAGACCCGGGCGCGCTCGCCGTCGCCCAGCCCCGAATGCAGCGCATGCACCGGCACGCCCAGACGGGCGCGGAAGCGGGCCAGCGTCTGCGGGGTCAGGCCGATCTCCGGCACCAGCACCAGGGCCTGGCGTCCGCGTGCCAGGCAATGCGCGATGGCCTGCAGGTAGACCTCGGTCTTGCCGCTGCCGGTTACGCCATCGAGCAGCAGCGCGGCGAAACCGTCGGTGGCGGTCACCGCGTCGATCGCGGCGCATTGCTCGGGGTTCGGGCTGGGCCCGGCCTGCGGGGCCGGTGCAAGACAGGACGCGGCAATCGCGATGCGTTCGACCAGGCCCCGCTGCGCGAGTGTGCGGGCCGCGCTGCGCCAGTCGGGCAGCAACAGGTCCAGCGCGTCCTCGTCGCGCGGCGCGGCCTGCAGCAGTTCGGCCAATCGACGCGGGCGGGCGCCTGGCTTCAGGCTTGGGGCCGCCGTCTGGCCGGCTTCGGTCAATTGCCAGGCCCAGGCGTGGGTCTCAGGCAGCGGGTCGCCGCGCCGCAGCGACGCCGGCAGCGCGGTGGTCAGCACCTCGCCCAGTGGGGCGTGGGTGTAGCGCGAGAGCCAGCGCAGCGATGCGTCGAGCTCGCCCGCGAGCAGCGGCGCGTCATCGAGCAGCGCGAGCGCCTCGCGCAGTTGCGGGGCATCGCCGGCCGGTGGCCCCACCTCGGCCACCACGCCGACGAGCTCGCGCGGCCCGAACGGCACCCGCACGCGTCGGCCGACGTGCGCGGGCGTGGCGGGATCGTCCCCGGCCGGCGGCCGATAGTCGAACAAGCGCGGCAGCGGCACCGGCAGCGCGACGCGCAATACCGTGGGCAGGGAGGCAGAGGTGGACACCGGCGCAGTCTAGGCGCTGCGCGATGCCCAGGGCAGGTCCGGCGAGCGGCGTGACGTTGGGTCGGTGCGGATTTGCCGATGTCATCCCCAGCAGTGCCGCCGTGCAGAGGCGTCGCACCGTTTGCAGGCTGAAGTTGCGGACAGATTCACGTTTCCACTGCAAGTGACGGATTGGTAAAGAAATCCGGCTTATCCACACATCCTGTGGATAAGGCTGTGCATGAACGGATTGAACCTCCCTCGTAGTCGGCATTCAGTGCGGTCGAAGTTCGGTTGGACAAAAAAGTGCCAAATCTTACTTCTTATTTATAATCAAAGACTTGGCCGTGAAACATTCCGGTCATGAGGCGCGCGATGCGGCTTGACTTCAGCCAAATGACAGCTTCGTGAGTCCTGTGCACAACATCGACATGCATCCGACGCCTGTGGAAAGCGCAATCGCGCTTGTCAAGACTCGCCTGCATCGACGCGGCCGCTATGATGCCCGGCCCGAACCGTCCTTCCCGATGCGTCCGTCTCCGTCGTCCGTCCCCGGCAACCCGCCTGCCGCTGCCGCATTCCTGCGTGGCGTGGAGCGACGCGCGGCGATGTTCGCGCAGTGGCAATGCGGTGACCTCGACAGCGGAGACGCCGCCGTCGCCGCAGCGATGGCCGAGTTCGTCCGAGGGGCGACCACGGTGCCGTTCGCCGACTGGCCGCGCCGCTTCTGGTCGTTATTGCTCGCGGCCCCGGCGTTGCGCGCCCCCCGGGCCGGCAGCGCGGCCGATGGATTGCCGGCGCTGGACCGCCTGCCCGGCGGGCCGCGCGTCGTTGTCCTGTTGCGGCTGGCGGCTGGCTTGCCCGAGCACGAGGCGGCCGCGGTGCTCGGTGTGTCGCGTGCGACCTATCGGCTCGGCCTGCAGCGCGCCTTGCCGCGGGGCGAAGACGGCAGTCCCGATGTCGCGGCCTGGCGCGCGCTGGCCGGGGCCGTCCAGTCCGGCATCCGAACCTTGCCACCCGACCGCCTCGCACGCTTGGCCGCCCTGCGCGAGGCGGCGCTGCGTGGCCGCGCACCGACGCTGCGGCGCTATCCGGTGGCGCGTGGTGAGGTCGAGGCGGCACCGCCCGAAACGCGAGCGGTGGGGCGGCGCCCGGGTTGGCTGTGGCCAGCGATGGGCGCAGTCGCGCTGGCGACGGTGCTGGCGCTGGCCGCCACCTGGAGCGGGTCGTGGCGTGGCGGGCTGGCCGAGGAGGAGATCCGGATCGAGGCGCTGGCCGACAGCGCCCCGGCGGCACGCTACGACGCGCAGGCCGCCCTGGTGACCGAGCGCGACTTCGAACTGCTGCTGGCGCAGGACGAGGGCACTGGCTGGCAAGCAGACCCGGCGTTCTTTGCCTGGTTGGCGGCGCAGCGCGAGCTTCCGCAGGACAGCACGGCGGACACCCATCTGCAGCCCGCCCAGACCGACGACGATGGCGAACCGGAGACCAGCGATGTGGAGCTGTGAACGCACGTTGCGCCTGCTCGGTGCGTCATTGCTGTTGCTGGCCGGCAGCGTGCGGGCGTTGCCGCCGGCCTTGCCGCTCGAGCGGCTACCCGACCTGGACCGGGCACGCCTGACCGAGCGGGCGGCGCGGCTGGCCACGATGTCGGCCGCCGAGCGCGAGGCGCTGGCGGCACGGCAGGCGGCCTGGGCTGCGTTGCCGGCGGCCGAGCGCGCACGTCGGCGCCTGGCATTCGAGGCGGCGTCCGATCTGCCCGAGGCCGAGCGTGCGCGGCTGCAGCAGGCCGCCGCCTATTTCGACAGCCTGCCCGAGGACGAGCGGCAGGCGCTGCGCCTGCGCTTCGAGCAGTTGGACCTTGGGATGCGCCGCGGCTGGCTGCTCGGCCCGACGCTGGGAGCGATGTGGCCGCAGTTGCATCCGCTGTTTGCGGCGATGCCCGATGCCCAGCGTGCGCCTGCGATCGCGGCGTTGCGGGCGGCGTCGCCCCAAGGGCTGGCGGACCTGGCGTTGCTGGCCCAGCGCACGCCGCCACAGGATCGCGATGCGCTGCGCCGCCAGTGGCTCGCGGTGCCGGCGCCCGAACGCGACGCGTGGCTGCGTGCACGCGTCGCGCCATAACCCTTCCGGGCTCAGGCCGCGTACAGCGCGTAGCCGGCCATCGGGATCGCGACGCTCAGAAACAGCACGACGTACAACGGGCCGATCGCCGCGAACTTGACCAGCGTCCAGGGCCAGGACTGGCCGTAGACGCGCTTCTGCATCGCCAGCAGGTACAGCGGCAGCGCGCACAGCAGCAGCGTCTGTCCCCAGCTCAGCGCACGTGCCGCCCAGCCGGCATGGGGAGCGAGCCAGCCGCCGGCGAGCGCGCAGCAAAACACCAGCAGCAGGCCGAGCATCAGCGCCGCGTGGCTGTAGAGCGCGATGACGACGTGCTCGAGGTAGAGCCGGCGCTGGAACAGATAGGCCAGCTTGAGCAGCAGCGCGAACAACGGGACCAGGATGAACAGCGCCGTCGGTGCGGCCCCCAGCAGCGCACGGCTGAAGGCGCCGGGGTCGTCGCGCATGCGCATGAGGTTACGTTCGATGCGTTCGGCCAGCGGTCCACCGATCGTCGGCGGTGTCGGACTGTCGGCGGTGGCCGTGGCGTCACGGGCCGCGGCTTCGCCCTGCGCCGCACCGTCTTCGTGTGCGCCTGCGCCCGCGTTCCCGCCCAGCGCGTGGATCCGTGCCTGCGCCTGCTGTCGGAGCAGCGCCTCGGCGCTGTCGAGCTGTGTCCGCACGCCGGGGAGCGCGCCGGTGACGTGGCGGGTCTCCTCCAGATCGCGGAGCACGTCGTCGCGGACCTGCACCACTTCGGCGACCGTCGTGGCCGCAGCGATGCGTCCGTGCGTCTCGCGGTCGAGACTGTCGGCCGCGATGGCGAACGTCGCGCCATCGACGAGAAACTTGGCAACGAAGAACGTCAGCAGCGTGAGGATCACGAACAGCCGCATCGGCGCGACGTAGCGCACGCGTTGTCCGGCCAGGTAGCGCGCCGCGACGCGACCGGGCACCACCAGATCACGCAGGGTCCGGAAAATGCGTCCATCGAGATGCCAGAAGGACTCGAACACCTCCTCGATCGCATGGCTGGCGTGGCGGACCGGGCTGTGGGTGGACTGGCCGCAGCGATGGCAGAACGCGCCCTGCAGCGGGGTCTCGCAGTTCTCGCAGGCGGCGGGCGCCGGATCGTGGGCATGAGGCATGGGCAAGTATCGGTTCGTGTCGCGGTAGACGATGCGCGCGACTGGGAGGCCCGCGGTTGCGATTGCGCCTTCGCCCGCCGGCCGATGGCCGTTCCCCCGGGATCCGCGCGATGCCCGTAAAATAACGGGCTTGCGCGCCCCGGCGCCAGCGCACGCATCGGTTTCGTACGCGCGGCCGCAGTCGCCAGAGTGGTCCCCATGTCTTCCCCGCCCGCCATCCCGCGCTTCGGCCATGAAGTGCGCAGCACCGCCTTCCTTGCCGCCCCACTGGTCGCCGGCCATGTCGCCACCGGCCTGATCGGCTTCGTCGATTCGGTCATTGCCGGCCACCACGGCACCAACACGCTGGCTGCGGTCGCGGTCGGCACGGCGATCTTCTGGCTGCCGCTGATGGTCCCCATGGGCACCTTGATGGCGGTGCCACCATCGGTGTCGCAGCTCGACGGTGAAGGCCGCCATGCCGAGGTTGGGCCGCTGTTCCGGCAGGCCCTGTGGCTGGCCGCCGGGTTGGGTGCACTGCTGCTGGTACTGCTGACGCTGCTGGCCAACGCGCTGGGGCCGCTCGGCATCGCGCCGGACATCGTGCCGGGGGCCACGGCATTCCTGCACGGCATCCGCTGGGGCGTGCCGGCGCTGACGTTGTACTTCTGCATGCGCTATCTGAGCGACGGCATCCACTGGACGCTGCCGACGATGCTGTTCGGCTTCGGTGGGCTGCTGGTGCTGGTGCCCACGGGCTACGCGCTTGCGTTCGGCTGGGGGCCGTTCCCCGAACGCGGCGCCGGTGGCCTGGGCCTGGCCTCGGCGATCATGATGTGGCTGCAGGCACTGGGCTTTGCGACCTATCTTGCGATGTCCAAGCGCTTCGCCCGCTACGCGCTGTTCTCGCGATTCGATCCGCCGCGTTGGTCGACGATCGGTCCGTTGCTGCGGACCGGATTGCCGATCGGCGTCACGGTGACGATGGAAGGCAGCCTGTTCGTGGTGACCGCGCTGCTGATCGGCCGGCTCGGCGAGATCGAGGCAGCTGCGCACCAGATCGCCATCAATGTCGCCGCTCTGTGCTTCATGGTGCCGTTCGGGCTGGCCGAGGCAACCACGGTGCGCGTGGGCAATGCCGTCGGCCGTGGGCTCGGCAGCGCCGGCGTGCGACGCGCCGGGTTCGCAGGGCTGGCCCTGGTGCTGGCGACCCAGACCCTGTCCGGCATTGCGCTGCTGCTGGGCCACGACCACGTGGTCCGCGCCTATACCCAGGATGCCGCGGTCGCGTCGCTGGCCGGCGCGCTATTGCTCTACGCCGCGGCGTTCCAGTTTCCCGACGGCATCCAGGCGCTGTCGGCGGGTGCGCTGCGCGGGCTCAAGGACACCCGGGTGCCGATGTTCCTGGCCGCCGCGGCCTATTGGGGCGTGGGCATGGCGCTGGGCGCGGGCCTGGGCTTGGGCCTGGGCTGGGGGCCGAAGGGCATGTGGATCGGCCTGATCGCTGGCCTGTCGGTGGCCGCGGTGCTGCTGGGCGGCCGGTTTCTGCGCACCAGCCGGCGCGTGACGACGCCGTTGCCGGATCAGCTGTCACAGTGACCACCGGCGCATGCATTCGGCCGGTCGCCCGGGTAGTCTGCCGCGGTGGACCGGACCGTCGGTGGCAGCGCCGATACTGGCAGCCGACCCGGGCCCTTTTCTAATGGAGTCGTATCGAGCATGAGTACCGTTGTGCAGCCCCCGCGCGCGCCGTTGACGCGCTTCATCGTCGGTCTATGGGACGGCATGAACTTCATCCGCAGGCTGATCCTGAACCTGCTGTTCTTCGGTCTGTTGTTCCTGTTCGCGCTGCTGGTGTTGCTGGCGATCGTCGGCGGCGGCTCGCGGCAGGCGCCGCTGCTCGACCGCACGACGCTGGTGATCGCACCCGAAGGCGCGCTCGTGGAGCAGTACCGCAGCGATCCGCTGACGCGCGCGCTGGCCGAAAGTGGCGGCGGTGGCACCGGCGAAGTGCAGCTACGTGATGTGCTGCGCGCGCTCGAGGCCGCCAAGCAGGACGACCGGATCGAGCGCGTGCTGCTGCGGACCGACCGACTGACGTTCTCGGGGTATGCGTCGATGCGCGAAATCGCCGACGCACTGGCCGAGTTGCGCGCGGCCGGCAAGCAGGTGGTCGCCTTCGGCGAGTACTTCGGCCAGCAGCAGTACCTGCTCGCCGCGCAGGCGGACGAGGTCTACCTCGACCCCGAGGGCGGCATGATCCTCGAAGGTCTGAGCGGCTATCGCCAGTACTACCGCGAGGCGCTGGCCGACAAGCTGTCGGTGGACATGCATTTGTTCAAGGTGGGCGAGTACAAGTCCGCGGCCGAGCCGTTCATCCTCGACAGCGCCTCGCCCGAGTCGAAGGAAGCCGACCTGTACTGGATGAACGACATCTGGCAGCGGCACGTGGCCGACATCGCCAAGGCACGTGGACTGACGCCCGAGGCGATCAACGCCGAGATCGATTCGCTGCCCGCCGGCATCGAGGCGGCGCAGGGCGATCTGGCGCAGTACGCGCTCGATCACGGCTACGTGGATGGACTCAAATCCTTCGAGGAAGTCGAGCAGTTGCTGGTCGAGCGCGGCGTCGCCGACGACGATGCTGACGGCGGCTTCCGCCAGATCGCGATGCGCGACTTTCTGGCCCACGTCGAGCCGCGGCCCACCGACCGCCGCGCCCAGGTCGCGGTGGTCGTCGCCGAGGGCGGCATCACCGGCGGCGACCAGCCGCCGGGCACGATCGGTGGCGAGTCGACTTCGGCGCTGCTGCGCGAGGCGCGCGAAGACGAGCACGTCAAGGCTGTGGTGCTGCGCGTGGACTCGGGCGGCGGCGAGGTGTTCGCCTCTGAGCAGATCCGCCGCGAAGTCGATGCGCTCAAGGCCGAGGGCAAGCCGGTGGTCGTGTCGATGGGCGACGTCGCCGCATCGGGCGGCTACTGGATCAGCATGAACGCCGACCGCATCTATGCCGATGCTTCGACGATCACCGGCTCGATCGGCATCTTCGCGCTGGTGCCGACGTTCCCGCGGACGCTCGAGAAGATCGGCGTGCGTACCGACGGCGTGGGCACGACCCGTTTCGCCGGCGCCTTCGATCTGTCGCGCGAGCTGCAGCCCGAGGCCGGGCAGGCGATCCAGGCGATCATCGATCGCGGCTACCGCAACTTCATCGGCAAGGTCGGCGATGCGCGTGGTCGCAGCAGCGAGGAGATCGACACGGTCGCGCGTGGCCGCGTTTGGAGTGGCACCCAGGCGCTCGACCGTGGCCTGGTCGACGAACTTGGCGGTCTGCGCACCGCGATCGCCAAGGCGGCCGAACTCGCCGAACTCGGCACCGACCGCTGGCGCGTGCGCTACATCGAGAAGACCGCGACGCCGTTCGGGCGCTTCCTGACCGGCCTGGTCAGCGGCCGCGCCGGTAGCCTGCTGCTGGGCCACAGCGACTTGGCACGCGGGCTGCTGTCGCGCGCCGCGCCGCGGGCAGAACAGGACCTGCGCCTGCTCGAGAGCGTGATGACGCCCGTGCCCGGCAAGCCGGTCAAGGCCGTCGCCTACTGCTTCTGCGAGCTCTAGTCCCTCCCGCGCAAAGCCAAACCGGGGTCAGAGCGCAATTCTTTTTGAATTTGCACTCTGACCCCGTTTCTTTCTGACCCCGATTCCTTTTAGCGACGGACGTCCAGGCGGCCGCTGTCGACGAGGGCGGCGACGTCGTCCGCGCCGACGAGGTTGAAGTCGCCGGGGACGCTGTGCTTGAGCCGGGCCGCGCCCAGGCCGAATGCCAGGGCCTGCGCGTCGGTCATGCCCGACAGCACGCCGTGCAGCACGCCGGCGGCGAAGGCATCGCCGCCGCCGATGCGATCGACGATGCCGTCGACCGGTAATGGATCGAGCCGATGGACCGCGCCGTCGCGATGCACGAGCAGGGCGCCGAGCAAGTGGCTGTCCACACTGCGCACGTCGCGCTGGGTGCAGGCGATTCGTTGCAGATGCGGGAAACGCGCGAATGCGCGTGCAGCGGCGGCGATCGTGCGCTCGGCGGGCGGCAGGTCCGCCTCGCCGGGCTCGGGCCCCAGAATCAGATCGACGTCGCGATAGTCGATGAACGCGAGGTCCGCCTCGGCCAGCAAGGCCTGCAGCAGCGGTGCGGGCCGGTCGTTCCACGTTGCCCACAGCTTCGGCCGGAAGTTGCCGTCGAACGACACCAGCGCGCCATGTGCGTGCGCGGCACGGACCGCGTCGGCGGCGGCCTGCGCACTGGCCGGGCCGACCGCAGCGGTCACTCCGGACACGTGCAGGCAATCGATGCCGTCCAGCAGCGACGGCCAAGCGTAGGTCTCGGCCGCGGCGCGTGCGAACGCCGAGTCGGCGCGGTCGTAGACGACATCGCTGGGGCGCAGCCCGGCGCCGGTCGCCAGGAAGTACAGGCCCATGCGCCCGGGAACGCGGTGGACCCGCGACACGTCGACGCCGTGGCGGCGCAGTTCGCCGAGCGCGGCCTCGCCAAGCGCGTTGTCGGCGACGGTACCCGCGAAGGTGCTGTCGTGGCCGAACCGGGCGAGCGAGACCGCGACATTGGCTTCCGCGCCGCCGACGTGGACCTGCAATTGCCGGCTCTGCAACAGGAGCTCGCGCCCTGGCGCGCCCAAGCGCAGCAGCAGTTCGCCGAAACAGAGGATGCGCTTGCTCATGAACGATGACCTGTGGGGTGGGCCGGCGACGCGCGCAGGCCGGGATGTGAGTCTGTCGCGCCGCAGCATGCGTCGCCGGCGGCGTTCTGATAGCGTTTGGCCCGCGGTGTCATTTCGGGCGCCGTCACCACATTAGCAAGCGCGACGATGCAGTCAAGCCGCGCCACACCATGCACCGGCCACCCTGGGAGGGGACGTATGAGGCAGTGGGTCGATTCAAAAAAGACACCGGTTACCTTGTTGGCAACTGGCATCGCGCTGGCGCTGCAGGCGGCCGCTTTCCCGGTGCTCGCGCAGCAGCCCGCCGGTGCTGACGACCAGGCCGCCGAGCTCGATACAGTGCGGGTGGTCGGCTACCGCGCGAGCGTGGAAAAGGCGCTCGACATCAAGCGCGGCGAGGCCGGCGTGGTCGATGCGATCGTGGCCGAGGACATCGGCAAATTCCCCGATCTCAATCTCGCCGAATCGCTGCAGCGCATTCCCGGCGTGGTGATTGCGCGGGACGCGGGCGAAGGCAGGCAGATCACCGTGCGCGGGCTGGGCCCTGATTTCACACGCGTGCGCATCAATGGCATGGAAGCGCTGACGACCGTCGGTGGATCCGACCAGAGTGGCGGCTCCAACCGCGGGCGTGGCTTCGACTTCAACGTGTTCGCCTCCGACTTGTTCTCGCAGTTGATCGTGCGCAAGACCGCGTCAGCGGACGTGGAAGAAGGCTCGCTCGGCGCCACGGTCGACCTGCGGACCGCGCGGCCGTTCGATTATGACGGCCTCACCGTCGTCGCCAGCGGTCAGGCGAGCTACAGCGACATGGCGGCGAAGGCCGACCCGCGGGTCGCCGGTTTGATCGCCAATACCTGGGCTGATGGTCGCTTCGGCGCACTGCTGTCGGCCGCCTACAGCGAACGGCAGACGCTGGAGGAGGGCAGTGGCACCGGACGCTGGGCCAACGGGCTGAGCAATGGCGGCTTCAACGGATGTCCCACGTCGACGAGTCCGACCAACACCTCGCCGTTCCCGGACGCGTGCCGCAGCGACGTCTATCATCCGCGCTTCCCGCGTTACACCTTGATGGAGCACGACCAGAAGCGCACCGGGGTGACGGCCTCGCTGCAGTTCAAGCCCAACGACCGTATGGAGTTCGCACTCGACGGCCTGTACTCGAAGATCGACGCGGTTCGCGATGAGAAGTACATCGAGGCGATCTCGTTCAGTCGCGGCAATGCGAACCCGAACCCTGCGACGAACCCGTTGACCGGTAAGCCGCACACCATCGTCCGCGACGGTGTGATCGACGGCAACGGCGCATTGGTCTACGGCCTGTTCGACGATGTCGACATCCGCTCGGAGAACCGCCACGACGAGTGGAACACAGTCTTCAAGCAGTTGACGCTGGACGGCAAGTTCGACGTCACCGACGACTTCACCCTGTCCGGAAAGATCGGTACCTCAAGCTCCGTGCACGAGAACCCGATCCAGACCACGATCATCATGGACAAGTACAACGTCGACGGCTACAGCTATGACTACCGGGGCGATCCCTATAAGCCGGTGTTGAACTACGGCATCGATCCGCTCGATCCGACCGGCTGGACACTGGCAGAAATTCGCTTGCGGCCCCAGTACGTGGAAAACGAGTTCGACACCGCACAACTCGATTTCAACTGGAACATCAGCCCGGGCTTTCGACTCAAAGGCGGTATCCAGGCCAAGGATTACACGTTCTCGACGCGTGAGCTACGCCGGAGCTCGGAACTCGCTGTACCCGTATTCGCCGACGGCAGCCTCGTTGTCCCACCCGACTTGACCAGTCAGGGCAACTTGAGCGGAATCGACGGCAGCCCGGGCAGCTGGGTGATCCCGAGCTATGAGCGCATCGCCGACTATTTCGACATCTATAGTGGCGAAGGCACATTTACCTTACTCGATCGTCCGGTGAACAGCCGCAGCGTCGAGGAGCAGGATCGCGGCATCTACCTGCAGGGCGAGTTCTCGACCGATCTGGGCAGTATTCCGTTCTCGGGCAATTTCGGCGTGCGCTATGTGCGCACCAAACAGTCCTCGACCGGTATCGCGACTGCCAGCGGCACGCCGGTCGTCTCGACCGTGTCGCGCGAGTACAGCGACACGCTGCCGTCGATGAATCTTGTCGCGGAGATCGCGCCGGACTTCCTGATCCGCTTCGGTGCCGCGCGTGTGATGTCGAGGCCGGGACTGGGCTCGTTGACGCCGGGTGTCACCGTCAACGTCAGTGGCGGTGCGCGCACTGTCAGCGGTGGCAACCCGACACTCGATCCGATCCGCGCCGACACCGCCGATCTGGGCTTCGAATGGTATTTCGACGAAGGCGCGATGCTCGGGCTGGGGCTGTTCTACAAGGACCTCAAGACGACCATTCAACCGTTCCGAGAAGTGCGCAGTTACGCGTCGAGCGGACTGCCGGCCAGCCTGCTCGAAGGGACGGGGGCGACTGTCAACGACGACTTCGTCTTCAGCGTGCCGCTCAACACACCTGGTGGTCCGCTCAAGGGATTCGAGGCGAACTATATTCAGCCCTTCACTTTCCTGCCCGGTGCATGGCGCAACTTCGGCGTGCAGCTCAACTACACCTACGTCGACACCGACATCCAGTACGTGACGTCGAGCGGCGCGACCTCGCTGCGCGAGCGCCTGCTCGGCTCGTCGAAGACGTCTTGGAACGCGACGCTGTTCTACGAGGGCGAGAGCTTCTCCGGACGCGTGTCGGCCACCAATCGCGATGATTACCTGATCCTGGTACCCGGCCAGGAGGCGGGCTTCACCGATGACGTGCATGGACAGAATGGGACCACGATGATCGATGCGTCACTACGCTACCGGATCAGCGATCAGATTGAACTTAGCCTGGAAGGGATCAATCTCACCAACGAGCCCTCGGAAACCTGGATCGGTGCGGCCTCTCGCCTGCCGCTCGACTACAGCGAGACCGGCCGCCAGTATCTGCTGGGCCTGCGCTACAAGTTCTGAGCGATCTGTGTGTGGCAAAACGGGGCGGCCTGCGGGCCGCCCCGTTTTCGTATGTGCGGATCAGCGACGCGCAGACGTGTGGCGGCATCGTGCTCGGTGCCCATCGCATGTGCAATCCACGCATCCGATGTCGCGCTTGTTGCGCTGCAAGATGCACCGCGCGTGTCGCCGCTGTTACCGTTTCGGCCCGAATGACCATCGGTGTCATTTCGGGGCGCGGTGCTGATGCCACCGCTCGATGCGCGACACAGGGGAGGAGCCCGACCATGCAAGACACGACCGATCGCCGGAAGACACCGGTTTCCCTGCTCGCGGCCGGCATCGCTGTCGTGCTGGCGTCGCCGGCTTTTGCCCAGCAGGCCGCCGAGGGCCCTGCTCACGTTTCCGACATGGCCGCGGTCACGGTCACCGGCTATCGCGAAAGCCTGCAGAAGTCGCTCGACGAGAAGCGCTACAGTGTCGAGCAGGTCGATGCGATCTTCGCCGAGGACATCGGCAAGTTCCCCGACCAGAACCTCGCCGAGTCGCTGCAACGCGTGGCCGGTATCTCGATCGACCGCGAGGGGGGCGAGGGCCAGCGGATCTCCGTGCGCGGCCTGGGCTCGGACTTCACCCGCGTTCGCCTCAACGGCCTGGAGGCGCTGGCGACGGCCGGCAGCGGCAGCGCCGGCGTCAACCGCTCGCGCGGCTTCGACTTCAACACCTTCGCCTCCGAGCTCTTCAGTCAGGTCAAGGTCAACAAGACCCAGTCGGCGCAGATGGACGAAGGTTCGCTGGGCTCGACGGTCGACCTGCGCGGCTCGCGCCCGTTCGATTTCGACGGGTTCCGCGCCTCGGCCAGCGGCCAGTTGGGCTACAACCAGCTGTCGGAGGAAAGCGACCCGCGCGTGTCGGGCCTGATCAGCAACACCTGGGCCGATGGCCGGGTCGGCGCGTTGCTGTCGGCGTCCTATAGCGAGCGTTCGATCTACGAGGAAGGCTACAACCCGGTGCGCTGGGAGCATGGCAACCACCGCAACTCCAACCAGTCCAATGCCAACAACAACGGCACCTATGGCTTCTGCTCGCCTGCGGGCTATGACCCGCAGACCCCGCGCAATCCCACGTCGGGCGAATTGGGCAACCCGAGCAGCAACAACGGCTACGGCACCTGGGGCGTCGACGCGGCCCACTGCGGCACCGGGCTGCCGCGGCCGGAAGGGTCGCAAGCGAACATCGACGCCTACGAGACCGCGACCAATGCCTGGATCCCGCGCTACCCGCGCTACATCCGCACCAAACACGAGATCGAACGCCTGGGTGTGACCGGCGCGTTGCAGTTTCGGATCAGCGACGACACCCTGCTGAGCTTCGATGCGATGTACTCCAAGCTCGACAAGGATCAGCGCGAGGATTCGCTCGGGGCCAATCTGCACCGCGCGGCCAATCTCGGCGGCAAGACCCAGATCATCGTGCGCGAGGCCGAGGTCGACGAGCGCAATCGCCTGGTCTATGGCGTGTTCGACAATGTTGACTTCCGCACCGAGTCGAGCCAGATCGAGGAGTCGACCGAGTTCAAGCAGTTCAGCCTGCACCTCGAGCACCGGTTCAACGACGCCGTCCGCCTGGACGCCACGCTCGGCCATTCGGTGTCCGACTATGCGCGGCCGGTGTTCTCGATGGTCAGCTTCGACAATGCCAACCTCGATGGTTTCGTGCTGGACATGCGCGGCGATCCACAGATGCCGAGCATGACGTTCCCGTTCGACACCAGCAGCGCCGATGCCTGGTCTTGGCTGGGTTACGGTGCGGTGCCGGTCAACAGCAACGGCACTGCGCGCGGCGCCAACATCAGCGAGGTGCGGCTCAATCCGAGCTACGTGAAGAACGCCTTCGATACCGCCAAGGTGGACCTGGCCGTCGACTTCACCCCGAGCCTGACCTTCCGCACCGGCCTGGCGTGGAAAGACTACGAGATGCGCAGCCAGGAATATCGCCACATCAGCTACGGACGTCTGCCGCAGGCGCTGCCGGCCGGAGTGACCCTGGGCGATCTGAGCACCACGCTCGACGGCTTCGGCAAGAATCTTTCCGGCAGCATGCCGGCCTCGTGGCTGATCCCAGACTTCGATCGCATCGCCGATCTGCTCGATATCTACAGCAACGCCGACAACGGGATGCCCGGTGGCGACTATCGGCTTGCCGGCATCGGCCACTTCGGGTCCTCGAACAACAACTTCGAGGTGACCGAGCGCAGCATGGCGGTCTACGGCCAGCTCGACTTCAACACCGACCTGCTCGAGCGCGCTTTGCGCGGCAACGTCGGCGTGCGCGTGGTCAAGACTCAGATCGACGCGTCGGGCTGGGCGCCGTGCCCGACCGGCGGCGAAGCCAACTGCGAACGCTTCTTCGGCGTTGCCAGCGCGACCGCCGATGCCGGCGAGCGTCTGCTGGTGGGGACGACGGTCGGTCACAGCTACACCGACGTGCTGCCATCGCTGAACCTGTCGTGGGACGTGGCCGAGAACGTCGTGCTGCGCTTCGGCGCCGCCAAGACCATGGCCCGGCCGACCTTGACCTACATGTCGCCCAGCGTCAGCGGCGGGCCGACGAACTTCTTCGACGACGGGCGGGTGTTCTCGATCAACCTCGGCAATCCCAAGCTCGACCCGTTCCGCTCGACCAACTACGACCTCAGCGCCGAGTGGTACTTCGCCGAGGGCGGACTGCTGTCGGCGGCAGTGTTCTACAAGGACATCGACAGCTACGTGCAGCGCACCCGTCTGCTGAGCACGTGGTCGGATCTGGGCTACGCCCTCGAGCTGCTGCCGCCGGGTTTCACGCCCGAGACGATCTTCAACGTGCAGAGCTACTACAACACCCCGGGTGGTCCGCTGAAAGGCTGGGAACTGACCTACCAGCAACCGTTCTCGTTCCTGCCCGGGTTCTGGCGCAACTTCGGCGTGCAGATGAACTACACCCACGTCGATTCGGACATCGAGTACATGTTCAGCACCGCGGCCAACAGCAATGCCTCGGTGGTGACCCAGGTGACCGAGAACCAGTTGGTCAACCTCTCACCCAACTCGTACAACGCCACGCTGTACTACGACGACGGCCGCTTCAGTGCGCGCGCGTCCACCAGCTACCGCGACGGCTACATCGGTGAGGTGCTCAGCCGCGAGAACGTCTGGGACCTGGACGGCAACCAGCTCGCCACGGCCGATGTGACCGGCAAGCACAGCGTGCGCAACGTCGACTTCAACATGTCCTATCGCGTCAACGACAAGCTCAGCCTGACGTTCGAGGCGATCAATCTGCTCGACACCGCCGACCGGCGTTATGTCGACTCGGACCTGATGTTGCCCGACCGTTACACGGTGACCGGGCGGCAGTACTACGTTGGTGCCCGTTATCGCTTCTGAGCCGCCCCTGCGCCGGGCGCGAGGTCGCGTTCGCCGCTGGCCCCGCGCACCGCTGCGGCGCGAGGCACTGCCTGCCTGGTGCGGGCGTGCGGCCGGGTCGGCATCGTCCGACAATCCGTACCCGTGCCGGCTGCGGCCGGTGCATCCGTCGAGGGAGGCAACCGTTTGAATCCGATGTCGATCCGAGTCCTGGCCGCCGCCTGCGCGTTGAGCCTGTCCGCCGCCGGCCATGCGCAGGCCCCCCGGCTGCTGTTCCATGTCTCGGCCGACACGGGGCTGGTGGCCGACGTCGCCGCTGGCGATCCGGTCCCCAACTTCCAGGACAAGGTGCGCCTGGTCGAGGACGGCGTGCGCGGCAGTGCGATCACCTGGGACGACGATGGCGTGCTGTCGTGGGACGCGCCGGGCAACATCGACGCGCAGCGCGGCACGTTGAGCTTCTTCTGGCGCGCGCGCGATCCGGTCGGTGAGGCGCCGTTCGTGATCTTCCGCGTCGGCTATGCCGACCATTCGAGCTGGGACATGGCGTGGCTGCGGATCGACTGGAACGGGCACGGCTTCGATGCGTTCGTGACCGATGCCAATCTTGCGCGCTCTCGGGTGTCGTTCCGCATGGACACGCCGCCTGCGGCCGACGCCTGGACCCACATCGCCTTCGGCTGGGACGAGACGCTCGGCGTGCGCCTGTATGTGGACGGCCGTGAGGTCGCACGCGAGGACCGGCCGGCGAACGCCCAGGCCAGCTTCGATTACGACGCCGGCCTCGACCAGTTCGGGCTGGCCGCGCGCGTGCTTGCGCCGCACCAGGTGCAGAGCCGCTACAACTTTCTGCGCGGCAGCGATTTCGACGACATCCGCATCCACGACCGCATGCTCGATGCGGCCGCGGTCCAGGCCGTGCGCGCGTTCGCCACGCCGACCTCGTCGGTCGCGCCCGCCCAGCGCCAGGCCGCCTGGCTGTTCCGCCACGGCTGGCAGAATGGCGCGGCGCCGCCGCTGCTCGATGCGCCGACCACGTCGATCCGCAAGGTCGAGTTCGCTGATACGCGCGACCTCAAGCAATGGATGTGGAAGGCCACCGACGGCATTGCCGAGACCACCTGGCCCGGTGTCTACAACCGCTCGCGGCTGCGCGGGCGCGACGACTACTTCCAACTGCCGGACTGGAACACCTATGTCGAGGGTGGCCGGGCGCTCGACTTGACCTTGCCCGACGAGCCGGTCAACCGGGTCGAGATCCGCGGCGCCGCCTACGGCCGTGTGCTGGCCGGCGACGACGTGGGCAGCCTGCAGCCGCTGTTCGAACGGCCGCAGGGCATCGTGCGCAGCGTCGACGACTTTCCGCTGCGCCGCGGCGGGCACCTGCGGTTCGCGAACGTCGCCCAGGAAACCCCGATCCAGGAAATCTGGGCGTATCGCGTCGAGGACGCCGACGAGCCGGCAGGCTCGGTCCGGCAGGTCTACACGGTGCGTAGCGACGCCGAGGTCGACTACACCAATCTTGCCGAACTGCGCGGCTACATCGAGGGCCGGTTCGCGCCGGAGGAACGCAGCACCGTCATCGCGCTGCCCGGCCGGGCGGCGTACCGCAAGCGCGCGCCGGCTTCGGCCGATGCGCCGCGGCAACCGGTGGTGCATGTGCTGATTCCCTCGGGCATCGGCGATGCGCCGGCCGCGCAGCCCTTGATCCGCAGCTGGGCACACAGCTGGGAGAACATGTACGACGGGCTCGACGGCATCGCGATCGACCTGCCCGCGCTCGACCTGCCGGCCACGCATACCGTCGACGGCACGGCGGCGATTCCGCTCAACATCCGCATCAAGGACCCGATCTGGCCGGCGCGCGACATGATCGATGTCTCGGTCTCGGTGCGCCCGGGCCAGGCGCGCACGCTGTTTCTGGACATGCGCGACCGCATCCTCACCGACGACAGTCTGTGGATCAGCATCGCCTCGGCGGCGCCGGGCTTCGATGGGGCCGCGCTGGACGGGGCGCAGATCCGGATGGTCTACAAACCGCGCGCCGAGGCGCTGGTCGAACACGTCGCCGACCGCTTCAACCAAGTGCGCGACAACTGGGGCTTCCTGGTCGAGGAGCACACCACGTCCAAGCGCCAGCGGCTCTACGCGCGCGCCTACGCCGACATCAGCGACCTGCTGCGGGTCGATCCCGACCACGCGCTGGGCCGGTTGTACTGGAACTACATGAGCTACAACAGCCAGGGCCGGCCGCCGTTCGTGCAGCCCGAGCCGCCGACCGGTGTGCCGCTGTGGGCGTTCCGCCAGCTTGAGGATCTCAAGGCGGTCCGTCGCTTCGTCGAATGGTGGATCGACGAGCGTCAGGTCCCGTTCGGCGACTTCGGGGGCGGGATCTCCGATGACAGCGACCTGCTGCAACAGTGGCCGGGGCTGGCACTGATGGGTGTGTTGCCTGACAAGCTCAACGCCTCGCTGACCGCGCTGGCCGACGCGGCCTATGCCAATGGCATGTTCACCGGCGGTTTGTCGACGATCGAGACCGACGAACTGCATGCCTACGAGGAAGGCATCAACACCAACAGTGCGATGGCGCTGCTCAACTGGGGCGATCCGCTGACGATGACCCGGTTGATGGACACGGTGCACGACCTCGACGAGAAGATCGTGTTGCGCAATCCGCAGGGGCATCGGCTGTTCTCGAGCAACTGGTTCGGCGGGCGCAAGGTCTACCGGGAACCGCGCTGGCAGTGGCAGAAGCCGTACTCGTTCCCGGTACTGCATCCGGCGTTCGTGCTCGGCGTGTTCAATGCCGACCCGACCAGCCGATCGATGATCACCGAGCTGGCCGACGGCTATCTGGCGCACGCCTACACCGACGAGGCGGGCGCTTGGCAGCTGCCCAACGAGATCCACTGGGCGACCGGCGAGCGGCGCGGCGGCGACCTGTTCGACGGCTCGGGCGGCGCCGACACGATGCACCTGTACTGGGCGGCGTGGCGGTGGACCGGCGATGCGAAGTACCTGCGCCCGCTGCAGTACCGGGTGGACCGCAGCGGCCCGGCCGGTCTGTCGAACCTGGCGGAGAACTATGTCGACGCGCTCGACCGGCGCGAGGACTGGGGGAAGCGCCTGCAGCAATCGGCCGACAGCGGCGAGACCGGCGTGCAGAGCGTGTTCGCCTGGCAGCAGACCGGCGACAAGCGCTATCTCGAGGCGCTGCATGCCGACGGTATCCAGGCCAAGGCGCAGCGCGAATACATGAACACCGAGGGCCACTGGTGGTCGGATCGGGTCGAGGCGCCGAGCGAGTTCCTGCAACGCGCGCGGCTGGGCGGACTCGCGCTCAAGCGCAATACGACCTACCCCGGGCACACGGTGAGCTGGCGCTTCGCCGACGACGCCCAGGCGGAAACTGTCGCGTTGCTGGTGTCGGCACCCTCGCGCGAACGCTTCAAGGTCATCGCGTACAACGCCGGCACGCGCACCGCGCACGCGACGATGACCGGCTGGAACGTCGCCCCTGGGCGCTGGCGGATGGTCAGCGGCGTAGACCGCACCGGTGACGAGACCATCGACGGCCGCGCACAGACGCGCGAGGTGCGGCTCGAATCGAGTGCGTCGGTCGACCTGGCGTTCGCGGCCGGGCAGACCCAGGTGTTCGAGTTCGAGCGCATCGAGGCCGGCACCCCGGTGGAAACGCGTCCGGACATCGGCATCGGCCGCGGCGATGTGCGCGTGGTCGACGGTGCAGTCGAGGCGACTGTGCACAGTCTCGGCCACGCCGATGCGCCGGGCGGCGTGGCGATCCTCGAGACTGCGGACGGGCGCGAACTTGCGCGTGCAGACCTGCCGCCGCTTGCGGCGCCGCGAGACCTGCGTCCGCGCACCGTGACCGTGCGCCTGCAGCCGGCGGGCCACCTGCCCGAAGGCACACGCGTGCGGATCGCGCTGCCGGGCGAGGCCGAAGAAGTCACGCGCCTGAACAACACCGTGCCGGTGCGCTGAGGCGTGCGGGCGTCCGGCCAGCGGCCGGACGCCCGGCCCGGCTACTGCGTGCCGCGCTGCACGAAAGGCGCCTGCCGGTAGAGCCGGCGTTCGCCGCCGCGCGGGTCGTCTTCGAGCCGTGAGGGGGTGTCGAAGACCATCGTCTCCCGGCGCGCCAGGCCGTAGGGCGCCCAGTGCGTCAGGCCGGCGTGATTCGGGTCCCCGAGCGTGCGAACGCCAGCAGGGCGCCCTGCATCGCCGCGGCCATGTCGCGCGCGCGCGCATCGTCGCCGGTGCGACTGCCGGCACGGTCGATGGTGCCGAACACCAACGGAATGTCGAGCGTGTGGAAGGCGCGCATCCGTTCGCCGCCGTGCGGATACCAGTCGAGCTGATAGGCCCAGGTGTTTCGGCCCTGAGCGGCGCGCACCTCCAGTTCCTCGACCGCGCCGCGCCACGAGCGGCCGGCGGTGGTGGCGGCGAAGAACACCTCCGACGGTGTGTAGTCGGGATACATGCGGCGGTACTCGGCGATCACGACCGCCGGGTCGAGGTCGACGAACTGCTGCGTGCGCAACCGCGCCGGCAGCGCGTCCCAGTCCAGGCTGAAGTTGTCCGGATCATGCCCGAGGAAGGCGCGGGTTTCGTCGCGCGTGTTGCCGATCACCATCGGGATCTGCGCCGATTGCTGGGGCGCGTCCGGCCAGAATGGATGACGCGGCAACGTCACGGTGTCCACGACCGGGCCGAAGTACAGGCTGCTGTCCTCGACCCGCGAGGGATCGCGGATGCGCTGCGCGTCGAGCAGGGCCTGCATCGGCATTGTGCGCAGCCGTTCGACGTCCGTTGGCGCCACGCCCAGGGCATCCAGATACAGTCGCGCGCGCTGGTCGGCGGCGCGCGGACCGGCCGCGGTGACCTGCTGCCCGCTCATCGTCCAGGCGCGGTGGAACAGACCGCGCGCGGCCGGCATCGCCATCAGCGTGGCGATCTTCGCGCCGCCGCCGGACTGGCCGAACAGCGTCACGTTGCCCGCGTCGCCGCCGAACTCTTCGGCATGTACCGCGATCCAGTGCAGTGCCTGTACCAGATCGAGCTGGCCGACATTGCCCGACTGCGCCAGCGCCGGGCCGCCGAGGTCGCGCAGCGCCAGGTAGCCGAACGCGTTCAAGCGATGGTTCACGGTGACGACCACGACATCGCCGCGGCGGCACAAGGGGCCGCCGTCGTAGAGCGGATCGCTGCCCGATCCGGTCGAGAACGCGCCGCCGTGGATGTAGACCAGGATCGGCCGGCGCGCACCGTCGCGCAGGCCGGGTGTCCAGACGTTGAGGAACAGGCAGTCCTCGCTGCCCGGGCCTTCGCCGCCGCGCTGCGGTGCGGACGCGCCATAGGCCAACGCGTCGTGCACGCCGCGCCAGGCCGGCGTGGGCGCGGCGGGCATGAACCGCCGCGGCGCGGTGTCGGCGCCGTAGCGCACGCCGCGGAAGACGTGTACGCCGTCCTCGATCGCGCCGCCGATGCGGCCGCCGGCCACGCGCGCGACGGTGGTGCGGGGCGCGGCTGCAAAAGCAGCGGGCAGGGCGGCGAAGGCGCCGGCGAAGGCGCCGGCCTGGAGCAGGCGGCGGCGGTGGGGGTTGGTGGGCGTGTCGGTCATGGGCGAGGAGGCAGGCTGTCGATCCAGTCGAGGGCGAGGTGCGGCCAATGTGCCAACGGGCCGTGCGCGTCGCGCACGCCGAAGCCGTGGCCGCCGGTGGGGAAGACATGCAGCGATGTGGGCACGCCGGCGGCGAGGGCGGCGGCGTGCATCGCCAGCGCGTTGCCGACCGGCACCGCGGGATCGTCCTGTGCGTGCAGCAGGAACAGCGGCGGCGTGCGCGCGTCGACATGGCGCTCGGGCGACAGGCGCGCCAATGCGAGCTCGGCCGGCACGTCACTTGCGGCCAGCAGGCGGTCGCGCGACCCGGCGTGCGCGAGGCCGTCGCGCATCGAAATCACCGGGTAGATCAGCAGTGCGAAGTCCGGGCGCGGGTCCACGAGGTCGATCGCGTCGACCGGCGCGTAGGCCGGCGCCGGATGGGTCGCCAGCCGGGCGGCGACATGGCCCCGGCCGAGAATCCCATCACCCCGATGCGTGCCGGGTCGATGCCGTCATCTCGGGCGCGTGCGCGAATGATTCGCAGCGCGCGCTGGGCATCGGCAAGCGGCGCGTCGGCCCCTTCGGCATGTCGTCGGTCGGGCAGGCGATAGCGCAGCACGAACAGCGTGATGCCGGCCGCGTCGACGAAGGTGGGAATCAATGCAGTGCCCTCCTTGTCGAGCACCACACGCGCATAGCCGCCGCCGGGCACGACCAGCAGCGCCTTGCCATTGGGACGTGCCGGCGCGTACATCGCGAGGTAGGGCGTGCGGACATCCTCGATGATCCGGTCCGGACGTGCCGGGTTTTGGCTGCGCTCGGTGACCCGGTCGCCGCCGTTCGATGCCTCAGCCGCTGGCCACAGCTCGATGCGCGCCTTCTCTGCGATCGGGGCGGCCTGCACTGCGCCGAGGCCGGCGGCGACGAGTAGCAACAGCACACAACACAGCGGGCGGATGGATCTGCGCAGCATGGCGAGCATTCCGACGAGACGTGGTGGCGTGCGACGACTTTTGCCGCACTGCACATTGAAGATGACACCGGTTTACCATACAAGACATTTCCAGCGCCCGCGATCTGCGGCGCAGCAACGACCAGGTCAGGAGATCGAGTTTGAATAACGGCACCGCGCATCCGAACGCGCAGGACGATCCTGCGGACCCGACCCGGGGCATCGTCGACGCCTTCGGGCACGCGCGCCGCAATGGCGCCGCGCTTGCCGACTTCCCAGGGGTCATTCCCGACACGCTGGTCGACGCCTATGCCGTGCAGGACGCCGCGATCGCGGCATGGCCCGACACCGTCGTCGGCTGGAAAGTCGGCTACATCGCCGCCGAGCGGCGCGACGCCTCGGGCGACGACCGTCTGCTCGGCCCGATCTTCCGGCGCAACCTGCAGCAGGCAGGGGCGGCCACGCGCATCGCGGTGTTCGCCGGTGGCTTCGGTGCCATCGAGGCCGAGTACGTGCTGCGCCTGGACGCCGACGCGCCTGCCGACAAGCTCGATTGGAGCCCGGACGAGGCGGCTGCGCACCCGGCCACGCTGTTCATCGGGCTGGAGGTGGCCAGCAGCCCACTGGCGACCATCAATGTGCTCGGCCCGCGCGTGGTGATCTCCGATTTCGGCAACAACAACGGCCTGGTCGTTGGCGGCGAAATCGCCGACTGGACGGGTCTGGACGAAGCGCGCCTGCGGGTGGAGAGTCGGATCGACGGCGAGGTCGTGGGCAGTGGCGGGGCGACTACGCTGCCCGGCGGTCTGCGTGCGGCTTTCGCGTTCGCGCTGGCGCGTTCGGCGCGGCGCGGCCGCCCGCTGCGCCGCGGTGAGCTGATCGCGACCGGCAATGCCACCGGTATCCACGACATCGCGCCTGGCCAGCGCGCCGACGTGATCTTCGACGGTCATGGCACGATCACCGTGGAGGTGGAGGCCGCTGCGCCCCAGACGCCGGGGACGGTCGCATGACCTCGCGTCGGCGCTTTCTGGCCGGGCTCGGCGCGGTGTGCGCCGCGCCGTTGCTGCCCGCCGCCTTGCGTGCCGACGACGGCGCGACCGTGCTGACCGCCACCGACGTGCACGTCGCTGGCTATCCGACGGTCGAGGCGGTGAAGTGGATCGGCGAGACGCTCGAACGCGAGACCGGGGGCCGCGTACGCCTGCGCCAGTACCACTCCGGGCAACTGGGGCGTGAGGCCGAGGCGATCGACATGGCGCGCTTCGGCGCGATCGACATGACTCGCGTTTACGCCGGTGCGCTCAACAACGCTTTTCCGCTGACCACTGCGCTGTGCCTGCCGTATGCATTCGACTCCGTCGCGCATCTGCGTCATGCGCTCGATGCAGGTGTCGCGCAAACCGTGCTCGACGGCTTCGGCAGCCGCGATCTGGTCGGGCTGGCGGTCTACGACAGCGGCGCACGCTGTTTCTACAACACCCGCCACGCGATCCGCACGCCGGGCGATCTGCATGGCCTGAAGCTGCGCGTGGCCTCGTCGGACATGTTCATCGACCTAATGCGGCTGCTCGGTGCCAACCCCACGCCGATGTCGCTCGGCGACACGTTCTCGGGCATGGAGACGCACATGATCGACGGCGCCGAGAACAACATGCGCAGCTTCCATTCCAGCCGCCATTTCGAAGCAGCGCGGTTCTGGTCGCAGAGCGAGCACTCCTATGCGCCGGACATCCTGCTGATCTCGCGCCGCTCGCTCGATGCACTGGCGCCAGCCGACCGCGATCTGCTGATCGACACCGCGCGCGCCTCGGTGCCGGTGATGCGCCGGCTGTGGGACGCGTCGGAGGAAGCGGCGCGCCAGGCCGTGCGCGATTACGGGATCGCGTTCAACGAGGTCGACATGGACGCGTTCCGTGCGGCAGCTGCACCGTTGCGCGAGCGCTACCTGCGCCAGCCCGAACTCCAGACCCTCTACCGTCGCATCCGCGACTTCGCCTGACACACGGGGACCCCGCGATGTCCGAAGCCTCGACTCTCCCGCCGCTGGGCGCCGCCGGGCGCCTGCTCGAGCGGATCGCCCATCTCGCCATCGCCATCGCCGCCACGGCCCTGTTCGGGCTGGTCGTCGTGCAGGGCTGGCAGGTGTTCGCCCGCTATGTGATCAACGATTCGCCCAGTTGGACCGAGCCGGTCACGCTGCTGCTGCTGAGCACGGCGATGAGCCTGGGCGCGGCCGCCGGCGTGCACACCAACCGGCACTTCGGCTTCTACCTGCTGCACGACCACGTACGCCCGGCGGTCCGGCGCGGGATCGATCTGCTGGTGCCGCTGGTGATCGCCGCGATCGGCGCGGTCATCGCCTGGTGGGGCGCGCTGCTGCTGCTCGACGGGCTGCATATCAAGGCCGCGGGCGCGGCGATGCCGCAGAGCATCAACTACCTGCCGCTGTCGATCGGCGGCGCACTGATGGTGGTCTTCGCACTCAACCGTTTCGCATTGGCGCTGCGTCCGCGCGTCGAAGAGGAGGTCTGCTGACATGGCGATCGCGATCCTGTTCATCGTCTTCGCCGCGCTGCTGGTGCTCGGCGTCCCGGTCGCGTTCGCGCTGGCGGCCGCTGCGCTGGCGACACTGCTGTATCTGGACCTGCCGTCGATCGTGCTCGTGCAGCAGATTTCGGCGGGCACCGGCTCGGCCTCGCTGATCGCCATTCCGTTGTTCATCTTCGCCGGCGAAATCATGATGCGTGGCGGCATCTCCGAGCGCTTGATCGCCCTGGCCTCGTCGCTGGTGGGACGCATGCGCGGCGGCCTGGGCCAGGTGTCGATCCTGTCGTCGCTGTTCTTCGGCGGCGTCTCGGGCTCGGCGATCGCCGACGTCTCGGCAGTGGGCGGCACAATGATCCCGCAGATGGTCAAGCGCGGCTACGATCGCGATTTCGCGGTCAACGTCAGCATCACCGCCGCGCTGGTCGCGTTGCTGGTGCCGCCCTCGCACAACCTGATCCTGTTCTCGGCCGCTGCCGGTGGCGGGCTGTCGATCGCCGATCTGTTCGCCGCCGGCATCGTGCCGGCGCTGCTGATGACGCTGGCCTTGATGATCACCGGCTACCTGGTCGCGCGCCGCCGCGGTTACGGCGTGGAGATCTTCCCCGGCTGGCGCGCGGTGCTGCTGCGCACGGTCTCGGCGCTGCCGGGCCTGGGCCTGGTCGCGCTGATCTTCGTCGGCATCCGCGCCGGCATCTTCACCGCGGTCGAGAGTGCGGCGATCGCGGTGGTCTACGCGTTGCTGGTGACGATCGTGCTGTATCGCCAGTTGCGCGTGCGCGAGTTCATCGACACGATCACCCATGCTGCGCGCAGCACCGGCGTGATCCTGTTCGTGATCGCGACCGCATCGGTGTTCGGCTGGCTGCTGGCCTATCTCCAGGTGCCCAGCGCCGCCGTGGAGTTCCTGCAATCGTTCGCGCACAGCAAGCTCGCGGTGCTGCTGATGATCGTGCTGATGCTGCTGCTGCTCGGCACGTTCATGGACCTGGCCCCGTTGATCCTGATCTGCACGCCGATCTTCCTGCCGGTGGCGCGTGCCTACGGCATCGACCCGATCCACTTCGGCCTGGTGCTGGTGCTCACCGGCGGCCTGGGCCTGGTCACGCCGCCGGTCGGCTCGGTGCTGTTCATCGGCACCGCGATCGGCAAGATCACCGTCGGCGAGAGCATGCGTACGATCTGGCCGTTCTGGTTCGCGGGCCTGGGCGTGCTGTTGATCGTGACCCTGTTCCCGAGCCTGTCGCTGTGGCTGCCGGCGGTGCTGCGCGCCGGCTGAAGGCGCGTCGCGGCGTCCGCCATCGCACACGGGCGTTGGCGGACGGGAAAAATTCGACGCTGACCCCGGTTTAACGGGGGGCGCGTTTTTCGGCGGCCTGGGCCCAACGCTCGGCGACCTGGGGCGAGGTCAGGCAGGCGACGTCGTCGGTAACGGTGGTCACCGCGCGTTCGAGCAACTGGATGTCGGCCTCGTGCTGGCGTGCGACGTGCGGGTCCTCGAAGAAGATCGCGCGCCGGCACTGCCGGTCGAGCACCAGGTCGGCGATCTGCGCGTCGCCGCCGAGCGGGCCGCTGTTGAAGCGCTGCGCCCAGGCCTCGCCGACCGGCCAGCCGCGGCGCCAGGCCAGTTCGTTGAGGCGCTGGCCGGTGGTGCCGGTGGCCACGCGGGTGCGAAAGCGCGACAGCAGTTCGAAATGGCGGTCGGCGAAGTCGAGCATCTGCGGCTTCATCGCGTCGTGGGCAATCAGTGCGACGGTCTGGGTCTCGAAGGCATGCAGGTCGTCAGCGCCGGGATCGGGCGGCAGGCCGGCGTGCAGGCGTTCGCACTCGATCCAGTCGCGTGCCGAGGCCACCGTCGACAGGAAGGGCTTGCCCTGGATCACGCACTGGCGCTTGAGCGCGACCGCCTCGGGGAAGATCGACGAGGGGTCCACCGGGTCGATCAGGTAGACCACACCGTCGAGCGTGCGGCCGTCGCCCAGCCCGACGACTTCGGCGACCAGCTTCATCAGACCGCCCTCGCGGCCGTAGGGATAACGCTGCATGCGGCTATGGCCATCGAGCGCGCCGTGACGGGCGATCGCATCGAAGGTGCGGCCGACGACGTGCAGTGCGATGTCCAGTTCGCGGATGCCCGCGCCACTGGCCTGGAGCCAGCGGAACAGGGCGGCGTCGCGGTCGGCATGGTGGCGTCGATTGGCGGCGAGTCCGAGTCGCATGGCAGGTGTGGGGCAGTGGCAGGAGGTGTGCACGCTAGCACGCGCTGCGCGCTGTGCCGCATTGCGGAATGCGTGCGCGCGCCTGCTCTGCTACGGTCGGATGACCATCGGTGTCATCGTGTCGGCGCGTTGGTGCCTCGCCCCTTCTGTTCAAGGAGATGCGCATGCGTTCGCGCTGTTCCCCGCTGCTGGTCTTCGCCTGCGCTGGACTTCTGCTGGCCGTCGCCGCTGCCGCCGCACCGCCTGTTCCGTCCGCTGCACCCGCCAGCCAGGCCTGGGCGCGCGGTATCGAACACCAGCGCAAGGCCGACCTCGGCGACGGAACATTTCTCAATCCGGTGTTCGCGGGCGACCGGCCCGATCCGTCGGTGCTCAAGGATGGCGAGGACTACTACCTCACGCTGTCCTCGTTCGACGCCTATCCCGGCCTGCCGCTCTGGCATTCGCGCGATCTGGTGAACTGGCAGCCGCTGGGCCACGCGATCACGCGCAATGTCGGCTCGATCTGGGCGCCGGACATCGTCAAGCATGACGGGCGCTATTACATCTACTTCCCCGCCCGCACGGGCGGCACCGAGGGCGCGGAACGCAGCAACTATGTGGTCTGGGCCGACGACATCCGCGGGCCGTGGAGCGAGCCGGTCGAGATCGGCCTGGGCCGCTACATCGATCCCGGGCACGCGGTCGGCGAGGACGGCAAGCGCTACCTGTTCCTGAGCGGCGGCGACTACGTGCAGCTGGCCGACGACGGCCTGTCGGTCGTCGGTGCGCCGCGGCACGTCTACGACGGTTGGCAGTATCCGCAGGACTGGGATGTCGAGGCCTACGCGCAGGAAGGCCCGAAGATCCACAAGCGCGGCGACTGGTACTACATGACCACCGCGGTCGGCGGCACCGCCGGCCCGCCGACCGGGCATATGGTGATCACTGCGCGCGCGCGCTCGATCCACGGACCGTGGGAGAACTCGCCGTACAACCCGATCGTGCGCACGGTCGATCGCAGCGAGCCGTGGTGGTCGCGCGGCCATGCGACGGTGATCGAGGGCACCGATGACCGCTGGTGGATGATCTACCACGGCTACGAGAACGGGTACTGGACCCTCGGCCGGCAGGCGCTGCTCGAGCCGATCGAATGGACCGACGATGGCTGGTTTGTGGCCCGCGGCGGCGACCTGGGCCAACCCTTGGCCAAGCCGGCCGGCAGCGCGGTCGGCGCGCACGGCATGGCGCTGTCGGACGACTTCAGCAGCGGCCGCCTGGGCCACCAGTGGGCGTTCTTCGATCCGGCGCCCGACGAGTACGCGCGGCTGGCCTTCGGCGACGGCACGCTGACCGTGCAGGGCAAGGGCCGCACCCCACGCGATGCGTCGCCGCTGACGCTGATCGCCGGCGACAAGGCCTACCAATTCGAGGTCGAGATGGAGATCGAGCCCGGCGCGATCGGCGGCGCGCTGCTGTTCTACAGCGACCGACTGTATGTGGGAGTGGGCAGCAACGGCGAGCGCATGGTCATGCATCGCTACGGGCTGGAGCGTCCCAGCGGCGGGCTGCCGGCGGGCCAGGGCGGCCGGTTGTGGCTGCGGGTGACCAACGACCGCCACATCGTCACCATCCATACCAGCGCCGATGGCCGGACCTGGGAGAAATACCCGGTGCAGATGGAGGTCTCGGGCTATCACCACAATGTCGCTGGCGGCTTTCTGGCACTCAAGCCTGCGCTCTATGCCGCCGGGGAGGGCAAGGTCCATTTCCGCGACTTCCGCTTCCGGGCCCTGGACTGAACATGGCCGGGGCGTGGAGGGCGGGGGCGCACAACTGTCGCTAGAATGGAAACCGCACGACAACCGGCCCCTGGGGGACCACGGATGCCCACAGAGAACAAGACGATCCGGGGCGGCGGTACGATGCCGCGCGCGGCCACGATCAACGACATCGCCCGCCTGGCGGGGGTCTCGAAGAAGACCGTCTCGCGCATCATCAACCACTCGCCGCTGGTGCGGCAGGACACGCGCGAGAAAGTCGAGGCGCTGATGCGCGAGGTCGGCTATGTGCCCGACCCACTGGCGCGCGGTCTGGCGTTCCGTCGCTCGTTCCTGATCGGCATGGTCTACGACAATCCGACCGCGCAGTTCATCGTCAACATGCAGTACGGCGCGCTCGACACGCTGCGCGACTCGGGCTACGAACTGGTCGTCCATCCCTGCGACAGCCGCAGTCCGAACTACATCGACGGCGTGCGCCGGTTCGTGCAGCAGCAGAAGCTGCACGGGGTGATGTTGGTGCCGCGCGTGTCCGAGGACCAGGCGCTGGCCGATATGCTGGCCGAG
The DNA here is from genome assembly GCA_002240395.1 of Xanthomonas citri pv. mangiferaeindicae. NCBI lineage: Bacteria > Pseudomonadati > Pseudomonadota > Gammaproteobacteria > Lysobacterales > Lysobacteraceae > Xanthomonas > Xanthomonas citri. The sequence goes on along the minus strand of CP016836.1, from coordinate 720,328 downwards.
ATCGGCTGCCGCTACGTGCGCATCGCCGCGGTGTCGATGGACACGCCCGAGCGCATGGTCGTGACCCACGACCATGACGGCGCGGCCGAGGTCGCCGACTACCTGCAGTCGCTGGGGCATCGCGACATCGCGATGATCACAGGGCCCCGCGACTACCGCTCCTCGATCGAGCGTTCGACCGGCTTTGTGTCCGCGCTTGAGCGGCGCGGCGTGGCGATGCCCAAATCGCGGATCGTCGAGGCCGGCTATACCTTCGAATCGGGCGTGGCCGCAGCCGAGAAGCTGCTCGGCGCGAAGAAGCGGCCGACGGCGATCTTCTGCGGCAACGACGAGATGGCCGCCGGCGTCTACCGCGTGGCGATGCGCGCAGGCATCAGCATTCCCCGGCAACTGTCGGTGGTCGGCTACGACGACAGCCCGCTGGCCTCCCGGCTGTGGCCACCGCTGACCTCGGTCCGCCGCGACACCCGCGACACCGGCCGGATCTCGGCCGCGATGCTGCTCCAGCCCGAGGGCGCACCACGCCCGTTGGCGAGCGTCCGGCCGCATCTGGTGGTCCGCGACTCCTGCCAGCCGCCGGACTGAAGGCGCCGGCCGATCCCGCCAGGGCCGCGACGCCGCGCGCGCGGCCACCCACCGCGCGTGGCGCGATCGCGCGCCTGCCGCACACTGCACGCTGAGGTCGTCCAGCCGCGTCGACCACGCCGCAACACAGACCGGCCCGTTTGCCGCGCCGCGGTATGACACCGGTTACCGAAAGACCTAGAATGCTCGTTCCCGACGTTCCGCCGCTCGGAGCCGCCATGTACCAGAAGACCTACCACGCGACCCATCCGGGTGCGATGCAGGGCATCGACAACGACGCGCTGCGCGATCTGTACCTGCTCGACGGTCTGTTCGCCGACGATGCGATCCGCCTGAGCTACACGCACTACGAGCGCTTCGTCATCGGCGGGGCGTCGCCGGTCGCAGGCCCGCTGTCGCTGCCCGTGCAGACCGAACCCGCTTCCGCGGCGGGTCGGCCGTTCCTGGAGCGGCGCGAACTCGGCGTGGTCAATGTCGGCGGTGGGCCGGGCACCGTGACCGTCGACGGCACCGCATACGCGCTCGCGCCCAAGGACGGGCTGTACGTACCGATGGGCAGCGCCGAGGTGGTGTTCGCGTCCGACGATGCGGCCGCGCCGGCGAAGTTCTATCTGGCGTCCACGCCGGCACACGCGCGTTTCGAGACCAAGAAGATCTCGATCGCCGAGGCGGTGCCGCTCGAGCGCGGATCGCTTGCGACCAGCAACGAGCGCACGATCTACCAGTACATCGTGCCGGCCACATGCGCGTCCTCGCAGTTGCTGCTGGGGTTGACGATCCTCAAGCCGGGCAGCGTCTGGAACACGATGCCGCCGCACCTGCACGACCGGCGCAGCGAGGTCTACTTCTACTTCGATCTGGGCGCCGACGACCGCGTCTACCACTTCATGGGAGAGCCGCACGCGCAGCGCCACATCGTGGTCGCCGACGGCGAGGCCGTGGTGTCGCCGCCGTGGTCGATCCACATGGGCGCCGGGACCTCGAACTATTGCTTCATCTGGGCCATGGGCGGCGAGAACCTCGACTACACCGATATGCACGTGCTCGACATCTGCCAGCTCAAGTGACGTTTCCCGCCGCGCCGCGCGCGGCATTTTCGCCATCGCTCCATAGGAGAGTTCCACCATGACGAATCCGTTCAGCCTCGAAGGCAAGGTCGCGCTGGTCACCGGCGCCAATACCGGTCTGGGGCAGGGCATCGCACTGGCGCTCGCGCAGGCCGGTGCCGACATCGCCGCCGCCGGCATCCAGCCGCCGAGCGAGACGCAGGCCAAAGTCGAGGCGCTGGGCCGGCGCTTCGTCGCCATCGAGGCGAACCTGATCAGCATCGAGCCGATCGATCGCATCGTGCGCGAAACGCTCGACGGCCTGGGCCGCCTCGATGTGCTGGTCAACAACGCCGGGCTCATCCGCCGCGCCGATGCGGTCGATTTCAGCGAGCAAGACTGGGACGACGTGATGAACGTCAATATCAAGTCCGCGTTCTTCCTGTCGCAGGCCGTCGGCCGCCACTTCATCGCCAATGGCGGTGGCAAGATCATCAACATCGCTTCGATGCTGTCGTTCCAAGGCGGCATCCGGGTGCCGTCCTACACCGCCAGCAAGTCCGGCATCGCCGGCATCACGCGCCTGTTGGCCAACGAGTGGGCCGGCAAGCACATCAACATCAACGCCATCGCGCCCGGCTACATGGCGACCGACAACACCGCGCAGCTGCGCGCCGACCAGGCCCGCAACCAGGCCATTCTTGAGCGCATTCCCGCCGGACGCTGGGGCGAGCCCTCGGACCTGGGCGGGGCCGCGGTGTTCCTGGCCAGCCGCGCCTCGGACTACGTCAACGGCGCGGTGATCCCGGTCGACGGCGGCTGGCTGGCGCGCTGATCCGCTTCGCTTTCTTTTCGCGGGTCGCCGCCCGGGCGGCCCGCGTTCCCCTTCGAACACGCAAGAGAGACACGCAATGAAGATCGCATTGATGCAGGAATTCAGCCAGGCCGCGAAGAACCCGGTTGTGCTGGAACAACTGACGACGGTGGCCGGCGAGCAAGGCCACACCGTCTTCAACGTCGGCATGGACGGCGACAACGACCACCGCCTGACCTACATTCACTTGGGCATCTGCGCCGCGCTGCTGCTCAACGCCAAGGCGGTCGATTTCGTCGTCGCCGGCTGCGGCACCGGTCAGGGCGCGATGATGTCGCTCAATGCCTGGCCGGGCGTCTACTGCGGCTACTGCATCGAGCCGACCGACGCCTTCCTGTTCGCGCAGGTCAACAACGGCAACGCGCTGGCGCTGCCGTTCGCCAAGGGCTACGGCTGGGGCGCGGAGATCAACATCCGCTACATCTTCGAGAAGGCCTTCGCCGGCGAGCGCGGCCAGGGCTACCCGGCCGAGCGCAAGGAATCGCAGATGACCAACGCCGGCATCCTGGCGCAGGTCAAGCAGGGCGCGTCGAAGGACTTCGTCGAGGGCCTGAAGGCGATCGACCAGGACCTGGTCAAGCAGGCCGTGGGCGGCGCGCGCTTCCAGAAGGCGTTCTTCGACAACGCGCAGGACGCGACCATCGTCGCCTACGTTAAGGGCGTGCTGGGCCAGTAAGCCCCGTCGCTGTACGACGCAGGCCGCCGCCCATGTGCGGCGGCCTGCGGGTCGATCCGGAATGCCACGCGGAGCATCGCCACGATGAAACGTCTGCTGTCGCTGCTGTGCCTGGGAGTCGTCGGTACCGCGTTCGCCGCTTCGCCCGCCCCGCATCGCATCTTCATCGCCGGCGATTCGACCGCGGCGAGCTACGGCCCGGAGCGGCGGCCGCAGGCCGGCTGGGGGCAGGCGCTGCCGCGCTGGACCACCGGCGGCTGGGAGGTGCGCAATCACGCGATGGGCGGGCGTAGCACCCGCAGCTTCATCGACGAAGGCCGGTTGGATGCGATCGCCAGCGAGATCGGCGCGGGCGATGTGTTGCTGATCCAGTTCGGCCACAACGATGCCAAGCGCGAGGACCCGACGCGCTACACCGATCCGGCGACCGACTACCCGCGCTTGCTCCAGCGCTATATCGACGTGGCGCGCGAGCAGGGCGCCACGCCCATCCTGATCACCCCGGTCGCGCGGTTGCTCTACGACTTCCGTTCGCTGATCGACACGCATGGCCGCTACACGCTGGCGATGCAGGCTCTGGCGACCCGCGAGAACGTGGCGCTGATCGATCTCAATGCCGCGTCCAGCGACTGGATCCGTGCGCATGGCGAAGACGGCGCCAAGCCCTACTTCATGCACGTGCCGGCGCAGGGCAAGGCCGACGGCACCCATTTCAGCGAGGCCGGTGCCGATGCGGTCGCCTGTCTGGTCGCAGCGGGCTGGCGCGGCCTCGATGCCGACGCGCCGGTCAAGCACGTCACCGCGGCCGACTGCAACGCATTGCCGGCACTGCCGTCCGCTTCGGTGTCGCCGTCGGTCGTCGTGCAGGAGCGCGACATCGCGATCGAACAGCCCGGGCCGCACGAAGGTGCCGGCACGACCACGGCCTATCCGTTCTTCAGTGATGCCACCGGCCTGGACCTCGTGTTTCGCAAGCGCGCCCTGCATCCGGGCGCGACCATCGGCGACCATGTCAACGACAAGGACGAGATCTACTACGTGCTGTCCGGGCGGGGGCGATTGCTGCTCGGCGACACGGTGCGCGAGGTCGGCCCGGGCGATGCGATCCTGACCCGTGACGGCGACCGCCACGCGCTCGACCAGGTCGGCGACGAGGACCTGGTGATCTTCATCGTCTACCGGCCGGTGCGACGCTGAGGGAATACTGCGGCGGGCTCGTGCCCCCGGACACGCGTGACGTGTCGACCTCCCCCGCAGGCGGGGAGGTGAGCCGATGCGCACGGTGGGGCGCACGTGCTTGCCGACCTCCGCCGCGCGTGGGGGAGGTGAGATCGCGGCGCACCCAATCGCCGCGCTGCACCGCGCCTTCCCCGCAAAACGGGGGAAGGCTGGGATGGGGGCGCCCTTCGCGTCAGCGCGTTGGCGCTGCGCGTGGCTCGGTGGGTTTCTCGGTGGGTTCGTCGGGCGGCGGTGTGCAGGCGGCGAGGCCGAGCAGCAGCGCTGCCGTCCAGAGTGTCCAACGCAGACGGCGTACGCCGTGGCGCGCACACGCGGTAGAACGACGAAGCGTGGGCATCGTGGCAGGCTCCCCGATGGCAGGCTCGACGGTATCCTACGCGCAGTCGAATCGAGGACATGTCGATGGATCCGCAGCGCTGGCGCCTGGACGGCCAACTTGCCCTGGTGACTGGCGGCAGCGCCGGCATCGGACGGGCGATCACCCGCGAGCTCGCCGGATTTGGTGCCACGGTGCTGATCGTGGGCCGCAACGGCGACACGCTCGAGGCTGCGCGCGAGGAATTGCTGGAGGAACTCCCGCAGGCCGATATCCGCGCGCTGATCGCCGATGTCGTCGACGAGGAGCAGCGCGGCGAAATCCTTGACTGGGTCGAGGACCAGGGCGAAGGCCTGAACATCCTGGTCAACAACGCCGGCGGCAACCTGCCGCGCGCGGCGACCGAGTACGGCGAGGACGAGTGGCGCGAGATCTTCGAGATCAACGTGTTCAGTGCATTCGAGCTCACCCGCCTGGCGCATCCGCTGCTCACCCGCCATGCCAGTTCCAGCGTCGTCAACGTCGGCAGCGTGTCGGGCATCACCCACGTGCGCACCGGCGCGGTCTACGGCATGAGCAAGGCCGCGCTGCACCAGATGACACGCAACCTCGCGGCCGAATGGGCCGAGGACGGGGTACGCGTCAATGCGGTGGCGCCCTGGTACATCCGCACCCGGCGGACCTCCGGACCGCTGGCCGATCCCGACTATCTCGACGAAGTGCTGCTGCGTACGCCGATGGGGCGCATCGGCGAGCCGGAGGAAGTGGCGGCGGCGGTCGCCTTTCTGTGCCTGCCGGCGGCGGGCTACATCACCGGCGAATGCATCGCCGTCGACGGTGGGTTCCTGCGCTACGGGTTCTGAGGGCGGAGGCGACCCGCTCGCATCAGGGCGCGTCCGCCACGCACGCGCTCCCATCCCAGGTCGCACGCATCCGCTCATAGGCCTGCCGCAGCACCGGGCTGTTCGCGCTGTCGGCGTAGCGCCAGCGGAACTCCGCTTCGTGCAGTCGGGCCTCCCAGGCAGCGCACAGCGCATCGGCGGCGACTGCCTCGCAGCTGTCCTCGACCCGCTCGCAGGCCTGGCCGGCACCGAGGCCCGGCAGCCCGCCGATGCCGACGGTCTGCATCGGCCGGCAGCGCGTGGGTGGTGTGCCGTCCTCGCGCCAGTCGATGGTGCCGTCGTAGCTGCGACAGGCGTACAGCGCTGGTGGCGGGGCGCGCAGGGCCGGCGGATCGGCGGCGGCGTCCGGGGGCGTGCGCGGCGTCGATGCGGGTGTCGCTGCCGGTGCCGGGCGTGCGGGCGGGACATAGGCGGGCAGGGGCGCCGCGATCTCGACCACGCGCCGCTGTTGCTGTTGCCCAGGCGCGCAGGGGCGGCCGTTCTGGAATGTCACCGCGCCATCGGCATCGGTGCAGCGGTAGATGACGGTGTCGGCGGCGGCCGTGCCGGCGGCCACGGCCCACAGCAGGAGCGCCACGGCCGCGCGCAGGCCGCGCGTCATCGGCCGCAGTCCTGGCCGAGGCGGGCGTTGATCGCAGTCTCCTCGCCGCGCAGGCGCGCGCGTTCACTGGGCTGGGCGTTGAAGAACCGGCGCCGAATCTCTTCGCGGCGCTCGGCCAGCAGGCTGCAAACCTCGGCCTGCGGCAGCGGGCTGCAGTCGTCGCGCACCCAGGTGCCGGCCCCGCCGGTGCCACCGCGCCATCCGCGCCGTGTGCCCGCGTCGATGTCCACGTCCACTCGGCCGCCGCCTTGGCCGGCCTCGACACCGATCCGGGTCGAGGGACCGCGCCGCGGCGGCCCGTATCCCAGTGTCCACAGCGGCACCCACCGCGGATTGCCTGCCGACGAATCGCTGGTGTACGTGCTGCCGTCTGGACGTACACAGCGGTACATCGGTTGCGCTGGGCGGACGACGACGATCTGCGGCGCCGCCGGGGCGGTGGCCGGCTCGACCGAAGGCGCCGGCCGCGGCGGTCGCGGCGCGGGTGCGGCATCGACCGGGCGGATCATCGTGCGGACCTCCTGGCGATGGCCGCCGGCGCACGGCGAGTCGCGCAGCGCGACCTGTCCGCGCGCATCCGTGCACCGGTACACGACGACGTCGTCGCGGGCCGCTGCCGGGGGGCAGGTGGCGGTCAGGCATGCGGTCAGGACGAGGAGGCTCGGGACGCGGCGCATGCCGCCATGATGCGACGACACAGGCCCGGGCGAAACCGTCGGGCGGGCGACCCGACGGCATCGAGGGGCCGCCCGATGCTGCCCTTGGCGACCTGCGGCGTCGGGAAGCGGACAGGCCGACGTCACGGCCGCCGCGACAGCGGGTCGCAGGCCGGGGCCGGGGCGTGATTCGCGGCGCTGCCGGCCCATGGACGCGGTTCGACGGCAGGATTACGATGCGCGCCGGATCGTGACCTCCATTCGCTCTGCGCAAAGCCGGGGCGGGCGATGCACGGTCCCCGGCGTTCGTCGCGACGCGCCCCAGCGCGCCACGGCCTGTGCGATCGGTGGAGACCGGTCCGGCCTGGAGCGACTGCAGCGATGCATCGCGCTCTGTCCCGCGATGTTCTTGGCGTCTGGCACGCCGGCAGGTACAGGTCCGCCACGCGCGCTGGCAGGCGCAGCACGCGTGGCGCGCTGGCCGCCGGCCCGCCGATGGTCCGGCTGTTCGTGTTCCGACATGTGCCGTTCTTGGATCGGCGCATGCCCGCGTATGGATGCGCTGTTGTGCGGTGCCGTTCCACGTTGTCCCGAGCTTTTTCCACTCATCAAAAAGCCCCCTGGAGGGGATGTCATGAACGCAACCCGTTCGCCCCGTGTGCCCCAACCCGCTCTGCTGGCCTGTGCGCTGGCGGCCTGTCTGGCGTTCGCCGCGCCCGCCTTCGCGCAATCCACCAGCGCCACGCTGCGTGGCCAGGTGCGTTCGGCCGAAGCCGGCACCACGGTGACCGCGACCAACGTCGCCACCGGTGCGGTGCGCCGTGTACAGACCAACGCCGGCGGCGCCTATACGCTGGTCGGCCTGCCGCCGGGTACCTATCGCGTCGACGCCGGTGGCCAGCCGCAGACGGTGACGCTGTCGGTGGCCTCGACCGCAACGCTCGATATCCAGGGGGCGGCCGCCGAAGGCGCGCCGGCCGACGGCCCGGTCACCGACATCAACGGCGTCACCGTGACCGCCCCGCTGCTGCGCGACGTGCGCACGTCCGAGGTCGGCAACACGATCTCGCTGCGCCAGATCCAGCAGCTGCCGCAGGCCACGCGCAACTTCCTCGAGTTCGCCGACACCGTGCCGGGCATGCAGTTCAAGATCGACGCCCAGGGCCGCGCCACGCTGCGCGCCGGCGCGACCAACACCAGCTCGTCCAACCTCTACATCGATGGTGTGAGCCAGAAGAGCTACGTCCAGCAGGGCGGTGTGGCCGGCCAGAACGAGAGCCCGGGCAACCCGTTCCCGCAGTTGGCGATCGGCGAGTACAAGGTCATCACCTCCAACTACAAGGCCGAGTACGGTCAGGTCAGTGGTGCGGCGATCACCGCCGCTACGCGCTCGGGTACCAACGAGTTCGAAGGCGAGATGTTCTATCGCTACACCAACGAGCGCATGCGCGCCAAGCGGCCCGACGAGACCGACAAGGACGACTCGCAGGTCAAGGAATACGGCTTCGCATTCGGCGGTCCGATCATCGAGGACCGCATGCACTTCTTCGTCGCCTACGAGGGCAAGGAGAACATCTACGCGCGTTCGGTGCAGCCCGACGCGGCCTCCGGCGACGCTTACCTGCGCCTGCCCGAGAACCTGCGCAGCTACTACGGCGCGACCACGCTGCCGTTCGAGGAAGACCTGTACTTCGCCAAGCTCAGCTGGGACATCGGCGACAACGACCGCCTGGAACTGAGCGGCCAGTACCGCGACGAGGACGTGGTCGGCGGCGTCGGCGGCGTCAGCACGCCCGAGCACGGCGAAGCGCGCATCAACGAAGACAAGCGCGTCAACCTCAAGTGGATGCACTACGGCCAGCGCTTCTACAACGAGTTGATCGTCAGCACCCAGGACTCGCAGAACTCCAAGACCCCGGTCTCGTTCGGCAACGGCGCCATCTACACCGTGATCGACCGCCGCGAGCCGCTGACCGAGGCCACGCTGCTGCAGGTCGGTCCGGCCAGCGGCTTCAGCCTGCAGTCGCAGCGGCAGAAGGGCTGGTCGTTGCAGAACGACCTGACCTTCAACAGCTTCGAGTTCAAGGGCGACCACACCGTCAAGGTTGGCGTGAACTACCGTGACATCGAGCTGGCGTCGAGCGACGGCGAGCCGCTGAACCCGCAGTTCTCGTGGGAGTTCGACCCGGCCACCGGCCAGGTCGCCGCGCAGCCTTACCGCGTGGAGTTCATCGCGCCGTTCGCGACCCCGGGCCTGACCCCGCGCGTGGAGACCGCCGCCAAGCAGTACGGCTTCTACATCCAGGACGACTGGCAGGTGAACCCGCACCTGATGCTGAACTTCGGCGTGCGCTGGGATTACGAGGACGTGCCGGCCTACACCGACCACGTCACCCCGAAGGCCTTCGTCGACGCGCTCTACGCGGCCGATCCGCAGAACCCGGGCCAGCGCTGGGTCGACCGCTGGCTCAACGGCGGCATCGATGCGATCAACCCGCTCGATTACATCAGCACCGGCAGCAACCGCAAGAACTTCAAGGACGCCTGGGCACCGCGCTTCGGCTTCTCTTACGACCTGGGCGCTGACGAGCGCCACGTGATCCACGGCGGTGCCGGCCGGTCCTACGACCGCAACCTGTTCCGCGACCTCGCGTTCGAGCGCCACAAGGGCTCGATCTCGCTGGTGCGCCTGGAGTTCGCCGATCCCACGACCGGCGAGTGCGTGGCGATCACCGGGTCGCGCTGTGTTGCCTGGGACCCGGCCTACCTGGGCGGCGCGGACGTGCTCGCCGGCATCACCGGCTCGCGCGATGCCGCCGAGGCGTTCATGCTCAACAACCGGCTCAAGACACCCTACAGCGACCAGTTCAGCCTGGGCATGAGCAACCAGGTCGGCCAGTGGCTGACCGACGTCACCGTGCAGCGCATCCTCGCCCGTGACGGCTTCGGCTACACGCTCGGCAACCGCTATCCCGATGGGGCGTTCTTCAGCCCCGGTGGCAGCCCGCCGTGGGGCGCGTCCGACCGCGTGCCGCCGGGCTTCGGCGGTGTGATCCTGGGCGACAACGGCGTCGAGCAGCGCAGCACGCAGATCCTGCTGGCGGCCGACAAGCCCTACACCCGGGAATCGGGCTGGGGCGCCAACATCGCCTACACCCACACCCAGGCGCGCCAGAACAGCCGCAACAACGACAGCCAGTTCGACTACTTCGACAAGGCGCGATTGCAGTACTTCCCGTTCGTGAAATCCAGCAATCAGCCCAAGCATCGCTTCACCGCCTCGGCCTCGGTCGATGGGCCGTGGGGCGTGACCTACGGCGCCAAGCTGGTGCTCGAAACCGCCAACCCGATCAACACTGTGGCCTGCTACGGCGTCGACGGCTGGGACGGCTCGACCTGCCAGCTCGTCGGCTTCGTGCCGCCGGGCAACGGCAAGTTCCTGGTCGGCGGTGACATCTGGAGCTACCGCACCGTGGATCTGCAGGCGACCAAGGAGTTCGTGCTGGGTGGCGATACGCGGTTGACCGCGCGCGTGAACCTGCTCAACGCGTTCAACTTCAAGAACTACGACAGCTACGTCTACGGCGGCCCCGACGGCGGCCGCGACTACTTCGGCCAGGACGGCCAGCTCGATACCGGCTACGTGTCGGTGAACCGCAATGGCGGGATCTTCTACTTCCCGCGCACGCTGACGGTGGAAGTGGGCCTGAAGTTCTGAGCCCACCCTGCATCGATGAGGAAACAGAACGGGGCCTTCGGGCCCCGTTCTGCCTTGCAGCGTGTCCCGGGGCCACCTGCGCGGCAGCGCCCCGGCTTGCTCAGATCGCGTCGAGCGCGGCGCGGGTCGTGTCGCCGGCCTGCCGGCGCAGCATGCGGGCGATGCTCGCGGCTGCGTCGCGGCCTTCCTGGACCGCGGTCACCACCAGGTCGGCGCCGCGCACCGCGTCGCCACCGGCGAACACCCGGTCGTGCGCGGTCTGGTAGGGCAGCCGCCGCTCGCCGCCGACGCGGATGCGGCCGCTGCCCGGCGCCTGGGCCCCGACGCCATGCGGGTCGAGCCAGGCCGGCACGGCCGGCGAAAAACCGAAGGCGATGATCACCACGTCCGCCGCCAGCGTCGATTCGCTGCCCACGACCGGGACGGCGGCGCGGCGGCCATTCGCGTCCGGCTCGCCGAGCCTGGTCTCGACCATGCGGACGCCGGCCGCGTTGCCGGCAGCGTCGGCTTCGATCGCCAGCGGCTGGCGGTTGAACAGGAAACGCACGCCTTCCTCGCGGGCGTTGGCGACTTCGCGCGCCGAGCCCGGCATGTTGGCCTCGTCGCGGCGGTAGGCGCAGGTGACGCTGGAAGCCCCCAGCCGGACCGCCGATCGTACGCAGTCCATGCCGGTGTCGCCGCCGCCGAGCACAACCACGCGCTTGCCGGTCAGCTTCGGCAGCGTGAGCGTGTCCTCCCAACCGGCGATCGGCCGGCCCCAGGTGTCGCCGCCAGTGACCAGGCGGCCGTTGTGCACCAGGAACGGCAGCGCCGGCAGCACGCCCGGCAGATCCTGGCCGGCCAGACCGCCGTCGGTGTAACGATAGGCGCCGGTGCCCAGGAACACCGCATCGAAGTCTTCCAGCAGCGTGTCGAGTGCGACGTCGCGCCCGATCTCGACGCCGAGCCGGAACGTCACGCCCATGCCTTCAAGCACCGCGCGCCGGGTGGCGATGACGGTTTTGTCGAGCTTGAAGCTGGGGATGCCGAACTGCAGCAGGCCGCCGATCTGCTCGTAGCGGTCGAACACCACCGCCTCGATGCCCGCGCACACCAATCTGTCCGCGCAGGCCAGTCCCGCGGGGCCGGCCCCGATCACCGCGACCCGCCGGCCCGTGGCCACGACCTTCGACAGATCCGGTCGCCAGCCTTGGGCGAATGCGGTGTCGACGATGTACTTCTCGACCGCACCGATGGTCACCGCGCCGAAGCCGTCGTTGAGCGTACACGCGCCCTCGCACAGCCGGTCCTGCGGGCAGACGCGGCCGCACATCTCCGGCAGCGGATTGGTCTCGTGGCACAGCGCCGCGGCCTCGTGCACACGGCCTTCCTGCACTAGCTTCAGCCAGTTGGGGATGTAGTTGTGCACCGGGCACTTGGCTTCGCAGTACGGATTGCCGCAATCGAGACAGCGATCGGCCTGGTGCGCAGCCTCGCTCGGCCCGAAGCCGCCGTAGAGCTCGTTCCAGTCGCCGGCCGTGCGCAGCGCCAGCGGCACCTTGCCCGGCATCTCGCGCGGCTCCTTGAGAAACCGGAACACATCGCGCTTGGTCATGGGGTGGACTCCGTTGCGCGAGGGGCGAAGCAGAGCGTGGAGACGAAGGTGCGCAGCACAGGCCTCATGCCGCCCGCCTCAGGTCTTCGGCCAGCGCCGCCAGGCTCGCGGCCTTGGGCTTGACCAGCCAGAACTTGCCGACGAAGTCGCGGAACTCGTCGAGGATCCGCGCGCTCCAGGCGCTGCCGGTCAGGCGGGCATGGGTCTCGATCAGATCGCGCAGGTGCGAGCGGTAATTGTCGAAAGCTTCCGGGGTGACGCGCAGGATGTCGATCAGTTCGTGGTTGTAGCGGTCGACGAAGTCGCGATCGAGATCGAGCACGTAGGCGATGCCGCCAGTGAAGCCGGCGCCGAAGTTCAGGCCGGTGCGGCCCAGCACCGCGACTGCGCCGCCGGTCATGTACTCGCAGCAGTGGTCGCCGGCGCCTTCGATCACCGCGACCGCGCCGGAGTTGCGCACACCAAAGCGCTCGCCTGCACGGCCCGCGGCATACAGCTCACCCCCGGTCGCGCCATACAGGCAGGTGTTGCCGAGGATCGGCGTGAGCCGCGACTCGAACGCGCTGCCGGCCGGTGGGCGCAACACGATCCGGCCGCCCGCCATGCCCTTGCCGACATAGTCGTTGGCTTCGCCCTCGAGCTCGAGGTGCAGGCCGCCCGCATTGAACGCGCCCAGGCTCTGGCCGGCGGTGCCGCGCAGGCGCAGCGTCAGCGGCCGGTCGGCCATGCCGGTGTTGCCGTGCACGCGCGCGATCGCGCCCGACAGGCGCGTGCCGATGCTCCGGTCGGTGTTGCGGATCTCGAAGTCGTAGCTGCCGCCGTCGCCGCGCGCGATCGCCTTGGACACGCGCGCGTCCAGCGCGGCCGCCAGGCCGTCGGGCGGCGCCTGCAGCGCCGGCGCGCCGCAGTAGCCCAGCGGCTTGTCGGGATCGCGGCGCAGCAGCATCGACAGGTCGATGTCGACGTGGTCGCGGGTGCGGCGCAGGTGCTGCTCAAGCAGGTCGGTGCGGCCGACGATCTCGTCGAGCGAGCGCGCACCCAGCGCTGCCAGATGCTCGCGCACGTCCTCGGCGACATTGCGGAAGAACGCTTCCACGCGCTCGGGCAGGCCCTTGTAGTGGTGCTCGCGCAGCCGTGGATCCTGGGTCGCCACGCCGGTGGCGCAGTTGTTGAGGTGGCAGATGCGTAGGTACTTGCAGCCCAGCGCGATCATCGGCGCGGTGCCGAAGCCGAAAGTGTCGGCGCCGAGCAACGCGGCCTTGATCACGTCCAGGCCGGTCTTGAGGCCGCCGTCGGTCTGCAGCAGCACGCGGTCGCGCATGTCATTGAACTGCAGCGCCTGGCGCGCCTCCGACAGGCCCAGTTCCCATGGCGCGCCGGCGTAGCGGATCGAGCCCAGCGGGCTGGCGCCGGTGCCGCCGTCGTGGCCGGAGATCGTGATCAGATCGGCGCCGGCCTTGACCACGCCGGCGGCGATCGTGCCAACCCCGGCATGGCTGACCAGCTTGACCGAGATCAGCGCCTGCGGGTTGACCTGGCGCAGATCGAAGATCAGCTGCGCCAGGTCCTCGATCGAGTAGATGTCGTGATGCGGCGGCGGCGAGATCAGGCCGATGCCCGGTTTGGCGTAGCGCAGGCGCGCGATCAGCGCGTCGACCTTGCTGCCCGGCAACTGGCCGCCTTCGCCGGGCTTGGCGCCCTGCGCGACCTTGATCTGCAGCACCTCGGCGTTGATCAGGTACTCGGGGGTCACGCCGAAGCGGCCCGAGGCGATCTGCTTGATCTTGCTGCGCCGCTCAGTGCCGTAGCGCGCCGGGTCCTCGCCGCCCTCGCCGGAGTTGCTGCGCCCGCCCAGCCGGTTCATCGCGATCGCCAGCGCTTCGTGCGCCTCGGGCGACAGCGCGCCCAGACTCATCGCGGCCGAGTCGAACCGGCGCACGATCGACGACACCGGCTCGACCTCTTCGAGCGGCACCGGCGTGGCGGCCGCGCGCGGGCGCAGCAGGTCGCGCAGCGCGGCCGGTGGCCGGGTGTCGACGAAGCCCGAGTAGCGGCGCCAGTCCTCGCGCGCGCCGGTGGCGACCGCGCGCTGCAGGGCCTGCACCACGTCGGGATTGAACTGGTGGTACTCGCCGCCGTGCACGTAGTGCAGCAGGCCGCCGGGTTCGGGCAATGCGGTGTCGTCCCAACCCTGGGCGGCGAGCGCCCACGCATCGGCTTCCAGGCGCGCGAAGCCGGCGCCACCGATGCGCGACGGCGTGCCCTCGAAGCACAGTGCGACGACCTCGGCATCGAGCCCGACGATCTCGAACAGCTGTGCACCGCGATAGCTGGCGATGCTGCCGATGCCCATCTTCGACAGGATCTTCAGCAAGCCCTTGCGCACGCCGCGGCGGTAGCTGCGACCCAGTTGCAACATTTCGTCGCCGCTCTGGGTCGGGAGCACACCGCGTCGCGCCAGCCCGTGCAGGGTCTGGTAGGCGAGATAGGGATAGACCGCGGTCGCGCCGAAGCCGATCAGGCAGGCAAAATGGTGGGGGTCACGCGCAGTGCCGGTTTCCACCAGCAGGTTGGCATCGCAGCGCAGTCCCGCCCGCACCAGATGCAGGTGGATTGCGCCGGTCGCCAACAGCGCATGCACCGGTGCGGTGCCGCGCTTGGGATAACGATCGCTCAGCAGCAGGATCTCCACGCCTTCGCGGACCGCGGCTTCGGCCTCGGCACACAGCCGGTGCAAGGCGGCCTCGAGCGTCTCGTCCTGCCCGAAGTACAGATGCAGCAGCCGGTTGGCATGCTCGAAGCGCGGCAATGCAAGCAACTGGCGCAACTTGCGCTGCGAGAGCACCGGCGAATTCAGCAGCACGTGGTGCACGTTCTCGGCGCGGTCGAGAAACAGGTTGCCCTCGCGTCCGATCTGCGTGGCCAGGGTCATGACCCCGCCCTCGCGCAGCGGATCGATCGGCGGGTTGGTGACCTGCGCGAACGCCTGGCGGAAGCCGTCGTAGAGCGGACGTACGCGCTGGCTGATCGCGGCCATCGGCACGTCGTCGCCCATCGACCCGATGCCTTCCTGTTCGGTCTGAGCCAGCGGCCGCAGCACCGATTCCTGTTCCTCGCGGGTGAGCTGGAACAGCTTCTGGAACGCCAGCAAGGTGTCGGCCGGGAAGGGCTCTGCGGCCAGCGCGGGATCGATCAGTTCGGTGTGCAGATAGCTCATGCCGCGCTTGAGCCATTGCTTGTACGGCGCGCGCGCGCGGTTGACCGCATCGATCGCGTCGTTGTCGAGCAGCGTGCCGGCTTCCAGATCGATCGCGATCATCTCGCCGGGCCCGAGCTTGCCCTTGGCCTTGACCCGTTCGGGCGCGACGTCCCACACGCCGGTCTCGGAGGCGATCACGAAGATGCCGTCGTGCGACAGCGTCCAGCGCGCCGGGCGCAGGCCGTTGCGGTCGAGTGTGCAGGCTGCGTACCGGCCGTCGCACATCACCACGCCGGCCGGGCCGTCCCATGGTTCGGAGTTGATCGCGTAGTACTCGTAGAACGCGGCGAGGTCGGCGTCCTTGTATTCCAGCGACTGGGTCGCCGGCGGCATCAGGATGCGCATCGCCTGCAGCAGGTCCATGCCGCCGAGCAGCAGCCACTCGAGCATGTTGTCGAGGGTCTGGGAATCGGAGCCGTGCATCGTGACCGGCGCGTCGAACTCGCCGATGTCGAGCAGCGGCGAGGCCCAGACTCCGCGGCGCGCCTGGGCCCAGCGCCGGTTGCCTTCGATGCTGTTGATCTCGCCGTTGTGCGCCAGCCGCCGGAACGGATGCGCCAGCGGCCAGCGCGGCAGCGTGTTGGTCGAAAAGCGCTGGTGGAACACCACCGTGACCGCGGCCAGGTCGGGCCGCGCCAGGTCCGGGAACAACTGGGTCAGATGGCGCGGCAGCACCATGCCCTTGTAGCCGAGCAGCCCCGGCGTCAGGCCGACGACGTAGAAATCGGCGACCTCGCGCAGCGCCTGCTCGGCGCGACGCCGCGCCAGGTACAGCACGCGCTCGAATGCCGGCGCATCGTCGCCATCGGCCTCGACGAACACCTGCGCCACGCGCGGCAGCGACGACAACGCCAGTCGGCCGAGCGCGGCGGTGTCGAGTGGCACGTCGCGCCAGCCGAGCGTGCGCACGTCCAGCGCCGCCAACTGCGCGGACAGCGTCTCGCGGCACTGCGCCGCGGCCGTCGCGTCGTGCGGCAGGAACACCATGCCGGCAGCGATTCGAGGACCGGTGATGACGAAGCCGCTTTCGGCGGCGAGCGTGCGCACAAAGGCCTCGACGCCGACCAGCAGTACGCCGCAGCCGTCGCCCGAGAGTCCATCGGCGGCGATGCCGCCGCGATGCGCCATCCGCGACAGCGCCTGCAGCGCGCCGTCGACGATCTCGCGCGAGGCCTCGCCGCCAATCGTGGAGATCAGGCCGAAGCCACAGGCGTCGCGTTCGTCAGCGGGGTCGTACAGCCCGCGCACCGGGGATTCCCGCATCGTCGTCATTGCCATCCGGTCAGGGGAGCAGAGCCGGCGTGGGGATCGGAGCGTGTGGCGGTCTCGCAACGCGTCCACGTCGGGCCATCGACTAGAGCACAGTTTGTGCAGTGCGGCAATACGCGATTTGCGGCGCTTCGGACGTTTCTGATGCAACCATTGCGACGCAGCACCGGCACTGGTGCAAGCGCGTCCTGGACGCAGCGGTCAGCCGCGGAGCACGCGTCCGGTGGCCGCGTCTCGGATCGTCGACGGCTCGCGTCGACCGCCGGTCTCGCCGGCCGCCACGCCGTCGATCTGCGCCAGCAGTCGCGGGTCGAGCGCGGACGCTTCGTGCACGGCCGGTTCGCCCGAGAGATTGGCGCTGGTCGATACCAGCGGCCCGCCGAAGGCAGCGCACAGCGCGACGACGCCGGGATGGGCGCTGACGCGCACCGCGATGCCGGCATGCGCCCCGGTCAGCCAGGCTGGAACGCCGGACAGCGCCGGCACGATCCAGGTGTTGGGGCCCGGCCAGGTGGCGTGCACCGCGTCCTGGCGCTCGACCTCAAGCGCGGACCAGTCGACGATGCCCGCCAGCTGCGCGGTGGTGCCGGCGATCAGGATGACGCCTTTGTCGACGGGCCGGCGCTTGATCTCGAGCAGACGATGCACGGCGGCCGCGTCGAACGGGTCGCAGCCCAGCCCCCACACGCCTTCGGTGGGGTAGGCGATCACACCGCCGCGCGCGAGCACGGCGGCCGCGGCGGCGATGTCCAGGCGCGCGAGGGCGGACATGCGCGAGACCGGTCGCGGGTCAGAACGGCGCGGCGTCGTCGGGCGCGGCCTTGACCACGCGCTTCTTACCCAGCGCGACCTTGGCCGGCGTCAGCAACGACTTCGCCGGCTCGGGCGCTGCGACCGCCTGCTTGGCGACCTTTTTCGCAGTCTTCTTCGCTGTCTTCTTGGCGGCTTTCTTGGCAGGTGCCTTCTTGGTCGCTGTCTTCTTCGCAGCTGGACTCTTGTCGGGCGCGGCCTTCTTCGCCGCGACCTTCTTGGCGGCGACCTTCTTCGCGCCGAAGCCCTTGCGCACCGGCTTGCCGGTTTCCTCGAGCAGGCGGGTGACCTCCTCGAACGTCAGCGACGCAGGCTCGCGGTCCTTGGGGATCTTGCCGTTGAGCTTGCCGTCGCTGATGTACGGCCCGAAACGGCCGTTGAGCACCTGGATGTCGCTGCCGTCGAAGGACTTGATGATCCGGTTGCGCGCGATCTCCTCTTTCTCTTCGATCAGGAACACCGCGCGCGCCAGGTCGATCTTGTACGGATCGTCCTCCTTCTTGAGCGAGGCGTAGGTGCTGCCGCGCTTGGCGAAGGGGCCGAAGCGGCCGATGCCCACACTGACCTGCTCGCCCTTGTCCTCGCCGAGGATGCGCGGCATCAGGAACAGCTCAAGCGCCTGCTCGAGCGTGATCGTGTGCATGCTCTGGCCAGGGCGCAGCGAGGCGAACTTGGGCTTGTCCTCGGCGTCCTCGGCAGTGCTGCCGATCGCCGCATAGGGCCCGAAGCGGCCCAGCCGCACGCTGACCGGCTTGCCGGTCTTCGGATCGGTGCCCAGTTCGCGCGCGCCGGTGGCCTCGGTGCGGTCGACCGATTCGGTCTTCTCGGCGACCAGCTCCTTGAACGGGCCCCAGAACTTCTCCATCAGCGGGATCCAGTCCTCCTCGCCGCGGCTGACCGCATCGAGCTCGTCCTCGAGCTTGGCGGTGAAGTCGTAGTCCACGTAGCGGGTGAAGTGGCTGGACAGGAACTTCGACACTGCGCGGCCGACATCGCTGGGACGGAAGCTGCGGCCCTCCATCTCGACGTACTTGCGGAACAGCAGGGTTTGGATGATCGAGGCGTAGGTCGATGGCCGGCCGATGCCGTACTCCTCGAGCGCCTTGACCAGCGCCGCTTCGGTGAAGCGCGGCGGCGGCTGGGTGAAATGCTGCTCGGCGATGATGCGGTCGAGCGGCACACGGTCGCCCGGCTTCATCTGCGGCAGTTTGCGGCCCTCGTCCTCGTCGTCCTTGCCCTTGGTGTCCTTGCCTTCCTCGTAGACAGCCAGAAAGCCCGGCACGACGACGGTCGTGCCGCTGGCGCGGAAGCTGTGCTCGCTGCCGGCGGCCAGGTCCACCGACACAGTGTTGAGCGTGGCCGGGATCATCTGCGAGGCGACTGCGCGCTTCCAGATCAGCTCATACAGGCGGCGCTCGTCGTCGGAAAGGAAGCGCGCGACCTGTGCGGGCGTGCGCAGCGCCGACGTCGGACGCACCGCTTCGTGCGCTTCCTGCGCATTCTTGGACTTGGTGGTGTAGATGTTGGGCTTGTCCGGCAGCGAGGACGTGCCGTAGTCCCGCGCGATGACGTCGCGGATCTCGCCCAGCGCATCCTGCGACAGGCTCACCGAGTCGGTACGCATGTAGGTGATCAGGCCGACCGTGCCTTCGTCGCCGATCGCCACACCCTCGTAGAGCTTCTGCGCGACCTGCATGGTCTTGCGCGTGGTGAAGCCGAGCTTGCGCGCGCCTTCCTGCTGGAGCGTGGATGTGGTGAACGGCGCGGCGGGGCGGCGCTTGCGCTCCTTGGCGCCGACGTCGGTGACATGCAGTGCGCCCTGGGCTGCAGCCTGGATGCGCGCGCGCGCGGCCTCGGCGGTGTCGCCATCGGTCACGGTGAACTGTTCGAACTTCTGGCCGTCGAGCTTGGTCAGACGCGCATTGAACGGCTGCGAGGGGTGGGCGAGGGCGGCCTCGATGGACCAGTACTCGCGGGCGATGAAGGCTTCGATCTCCTCCTCGCGCTCGACGATCATGCGCAGCGCCGGTGATTGCACGCGGCCGGCCGACAGTCCGCGCTGCACCTTGCGCCACAGTACCGGCGAGAGGTTGAAGCCGACCAGGTAGTCGAGCGCGCGACGTGCCTGCTGTGCATCGACCAGATCGCCGGCGATCGAACGCGGCTTCTGCATGGCCTCCTTGATCGCTCGCGGCGTGATCTCGGTGAACACCACGCGCTGCAGCGACCGGTCCTCGAGCAGCCCGCGCTCTTTCAGGATCTCGGCGATGTGCCAGCTGATCGCCTCACCCTCGCGGTCCGGGTCGGTCGCCAGAAAGATGTCCTGCGCGCCCCGCGCGGCCTTGGCGATCGCCTCGACGTGCTTTTCGTTTTTCTCGATCAGGTCGTAGCGCATCGCGAAGCCGTGGTCGGGGTCGACCGCACCTTCCTTTGGAATCAGATCGCGCACATGACCATAGGACGCCAAGACCTGGAAGTCGTTGCCGAGGTACTTGTTGATCGTCTTGGCCTTGGCGGGCGACTCGACGATGAGGAGGTGTTTGGCCATGGTGGGCGACATCCGTGGGTGCGCCGTTGGCCCGGCGCCCCGAAAGGTGTGAAGACGCCGCCGCCCGAGGAGGCCCCGGGCGGTCGGTTGCTTTTATAGTGGAATCACGGGCGGGCAGGGCTGTCAAGCGCAGGCCCTGCCGGGGTTCACATCGCAGCGAACCCGATGGCGATGATCATGCCCACCAGCACCAGTCCGAACAGCGCGCCGAAGATCGCCAGCACGACGACCGTCACCGTGCCGAGCTCGCGCCGCTGCAGCTCGGGACGCTCGGTGAAGGCCCACTTGTCGACCACCAACGTGTCGCACACGATGTCGTGCAGCGCCTGTTTGCGCTGGGTGAAAGCGGCCATCAGGAAGCCGATCATCAGGATCAGCGCGCTGAGGATGGTCGAAAAATAACGGCCGATGCCGCGCAGCAGCGAGATGCGCTCGCCGGTGGTGCGGACCACCTTGATGCCCACCGCCATCTTGCCCGGCGTGGCCATCGAGGCGGACGCGTGGAACCAGGCGTAGTAGAGCGCGCCGGCGGCGATCGACAGCAGGTTGGACAGGAGCTGGACCAGCACGATCGCGATGCCCGTAGCCGAATCCGAGCCGACCGCGATGATGCCGCCGAGCACGGCGATAGCGAGCCCGCCGATCACCATGCCGATGACGCCGACGATCAGGCCGTCGATCAGATAGGCCGCCACTCGCTTCCAGAAGCCGGCGTAGACCACCTCACCACCGTGTACGACGGTATCGACGCGGGCGACCGGGGCGGTCGGGGGCGCGTACGGAGAGCCACTGGCTGCCGGGCCGGCCGCCGTGATCGCGGCGGCATGGGCGCTCTCGGTGACCGGCCGCCAGGCATCGCCGGGCGCCGGTGCGCTGTCGACGTCGCTTTGTGTCGGCGCCAGCGCCTCGAGGGTCCATTCCGATGCCGCCGGGGCCGGGGAGCCCGCGCTGGCAAACTCGCCGCGCACTGCATCCAGCGGCACCCACTCGGCCAGGCCGTCGCGCCAGACTAGGGTCCGGTCGTCGATCTGGCGGGCCTGGTACAGGCGCAGCAGTTCGGTGGCCGGGACCGGCCCCGGCGGACATGTGTGGCGTCGGCGTAGAACCAGTCGGTCATCGGGGCGGATCCTGTGCTGGGAGCGGTGCCGCAGCTGCGGCAAAACGAGGGGGCGACGCTGCATCCGCACACGCAGGCAGGCCATCGGCCATATCGCGTTGCGGGCGGTGAGCATCGGCAGCACGCGTGGCATGCATCGCCCAACGTCGGAGGCCATGGATACGATATGGCTGACCCGCCGGACGTCCTGCCCCTGCAACGCGATGGCCGCTGGCCTGGCCGGCCGTGCGGGCGTCGTGGGCGGCATGCTAACCCGTGCGGCGCGATTTTGCCCCGTTCCGCGGCGGCGGGACGGGGGCGGGTCATCGTCGGCAGTCAGGCCCGCAGCTGGCCCGATCAGTGCACCGGCTCGGGCTCGTCGATGAACATCTGGGTTTCCATCCAGGCGTAGGCCGCCTCGCTGCCGGGCTGGTTGAACAGCACCATCAGCACGACCCACTTCAGGTCGTCGAGGTCGAGCTCGTCCTGGTCGAGCGCCATCACGCGGTCGAGCACCAGCTCGCGCTGGTCGGCATCGAGCACGCCGTGCTGCTCAAGAAACATCAGAAAGCCGCGGCCCTCGACATCCAGCCGGTCGATCTCGGGTGCCGAGTACACGCGGGTGGGCCCGTTCGCACGGATTTCCGACACGGCCGGGCGCTGCTCGGCCAGGGCATCGAGCCAGTCGAAGGCCTTGCTGGTCTCCGCCGGGCTGAATCCGGCCTGCAGCAGACCGCTCTGCAGCGAGTCGCGGTCGCGGACCAGGTCCGCGTCCTCGGTGAAGTAGTGCTCGAACAGATAGAGCAGGACATCCAGGATGCTTTCTTTCATGTTCCCCGGCCTGCGCCCGAAGGGGCGCGTCATTCAGGACTTTCGGCAATAGCGACCGTGCGCGACGTCGATGCGTCCATCCAGCTCCATGGCCAGGAGCATGGCCGACGCACGGGCGACCGTCAATCCGGTGCGGGCGATCAGTTCATCCATACCGCTTGGGTCGTGGCCCAGGGCCTGCCACAAGCAGTTGTAGTCAGGATCCAGGATCGGGCCGGTGGGTGTCGGGGCTGCCGCCCTGTCTTCGATGGGGACGGCCAGGCGCCCGCGCAAGGCATCGGCGAGGTCGGCGGCGACCGGGCCGAGCGCGGCGCTCACCTCGTCCGGCGATTCGACCAGCATCGCCCCATCGCGTAGCAGGCGGTGGCAGCCGCGGGCCTTGGGGTTACGGATCGATCCGGGGATCGCGAACACCTCACGGCCCGCTTCGCCGGCCAGACGCGCGGTGATCAAGGCGCCCGAGCGGTATGCCGCCTCGACGACCAGGGTGCCAAGCGCGAGGCCGGCGACGATGCGGTTGCGGCTGGGGAACTGCGCGCGCCGCGCCGGGGTGCCGGGCGGGTACTCGCTGATCACCGCGCCTTCGGCCGCGATTCGCGCGTGCAGACCGGCGTTGCAGCGCGGGTAGGGCACGTCGATGCCGCTGCCGAGCACCGCCACCGTGACGCCGCCGGCCTGGAGCGCGGCCAGGTGGGCCGCGGCGTCGATGCCGCCGGCCAGGCCACTGATCACCGCCAGCCCCTGCGCAGCGAACCGCCGGGCGAACGCGGCGGCGGTGTCCAGCCCGGCCGCGGTCGGCGCGCGGCTGCCCACCACGGCGACACCCGGATGCCAGAGCAGCGCGGGATCGCCGTTGACGAACAGCCCCAGCGGCGGACCGGGCGCGCGCCGTAGTAGGGCCGGATAGTCGGGGTCGTGGCAGCCCACGAGGTAGCGCCCGGGGGCGGCTTGCAGCCAGGCGCGCGAGCGGCGCCATGCTGGCTCGGGCGTGCGCAGCGCACGGCATTGCGCCGGGGTGAGGCCGGCTTCGCGCCAGGCGTCGGCGCCGGCGGCAAGGGCGGCGGCAGGCCCGCCGTGGCGGTCGAGCAAGGCGCGGCGCGGCGCCAGCGGACCGGCGGCGTGGATCAGCTGCAGCAGCGCGTCGGCATCGGTGTGGGCAGTGTCGGGCATGCGCCCAGGCTAGGCGCGCCCGGGCGCGCCGGCAGTCGGCGCAAACCGCGCGTGCGGGTCGGAAATGCCCGCGCGCGACGATGCGGAGCGCGTGGCCCCGCAGCGCGGGTCAGTGGGTCGCGTCGGGGTGCTTGAGGCGGTCGCCGATCTGGACCGGCTTGGTGCCTTCCATGACCAGCGCATAGCTGACGTGGTCGAAGGTCCGGAACACCATCGCGTGCGCGGCGTACTCGTCGGGCAGCCGGTCGCGGCGCGAGCCGCGGTCGGGCGCGGCGTCGATGCGCGAAGTGTTGGGATGGCGCACACGGTCGACGACGTAGTCGCCGCTGTTCCAGATCGAGAACACCGTGCCGTTGTCGATCCCCGACGCGCGACCGGCCGAAATCGCGATCACGTCGCGCGGACCGCCGGTGATCAGCGTGTCGGCGACCGCGAGCACCTGCACATCGGCGGCGATCGCATCGGCGGCCGGCGCATGCGGGAAGAACTGCAGGTCGTAAGGCTGCGGGTCGACCGGCACCACGCGGTCGCCCGGGCGGGCCTCGAAACCGCCGCCATCGAGCGCGATCGTGGTGGTGTCGGTGTCCTCGGTGGGGCCCGAGACCACGGTGCCCACGCCCAGTTGGACCATCTCCACGCCCAGGAACGCGTCCTGGCCGCGCAGGCGCGGCAGCGTCTGTCGCCACAGGTGGCTTTCGCCGGCAACGCGCTTGCCGCGGTAGTTGAGGTCGCGTGCGCGCCGCGCGCCGTAGAACTCGGTCGCCGGTCGTTGCACCGCGTAGCGCTGGCCCGGCAGCGCGTTCTCCAGGCCCTTGACGTAGATGTCGCGGTCGATGCTGCCGCGCAGGCGGGTGCCCTCGCTGCCGAGCACGTAGGGCAGGTGGTCGAACTTGAAGACGATGCTGCGGTTCTTCAGGAACGGCTCGATGTCCGACAGCGAGACCGCATCGATCGGCGCCTGCGCGGTCGTGCGCGGCCCCGGGCGCACGGTCGCGGTGACCCGGTCGAGGTACGCCAGGCTGATGACGTCGCCCGGATAGATCAAATGCGGGTTGGCGATCTGCGGGTTGGCCTGCCAGATCTCCGGCCACAGCCACGGGCGGTCGAGGAAGCGGCCCGCGATGTCCCAGAGCGTGTCGCCACGCACCACGACGTAGGTGTCGGGATGGTCGCCGCGCAGTTGCTGGGCCGCGGCATACGTGGTCACGGTCAGCAGCGCGACGGCACACACCGTGCGGAGCGTTCCGGAAAGGCGTTCAAGCGTGCCGGCCATCTACAGCTCCCCTTGGGTTTCTCCCCTTGCAGCGCCGCAATATAGCCTGAAACCGCGAAACGGAAGCAACTGCGCGCCGCGTTACAATGCCCGGCTCCCGCCTGCGCTTGCCACCTACGCCGTCCAATCCATGGCCCTGCTCCCGATCCTCGAATACCCCGACACCGGCCTGCGCAAGGTCGCAGCGCCCGTGCCCGTCGACCGTTTCGCCGACCCGGCGTTCCAGCGCCTGCTCGACGACATGTTCCAGACCATGTACGAGGCGCCGGGCATCGGGCTGGCCTCGACCCAGGTCGACACCTACGAGCGTTTCATGGTCATCGACGTCACCGAGACGCGCGACCAGCCGCTGGTGTTCGTCAATCCGACGATCCGCGACCGCTCGGCCGACCTGCGCGTGCATACCGAGGGCTGCCTGTCGATCCCCGGCGTGTTTGCCGATGTGACCCGCGCCGACGGCATCGTCGTCGAGGCCTTCGACCGTCATGGCAAGGCGTTCGAGCTGACTGTCGACGGCCTGCTGGCGACCTGCGTGCAGCACGAGATCGACCATCTCGACGGCAAGCTGTTCATCGACTATCTGTCACCGCTCAAGCGCGACCGCGCGCTCAAGAAGCTCGAGAAGCTGCGCAAGGGCCGCGACTAGGCCGGCAGGATCAGGCGCCACGGCGCCGAACCCGTTTCCCGTTCCTACGAGTCCGCCGGTTTCGACTCGCGTTCCCGCCCCTCCGTTCCCGGATCTCCACGCCGTCCCATGAGAATCGTCTTCGCCGGCACCCCGGACTTCGCCGTGCCCTCGCTGCTCGCCGCCGATGCGCGGCGCGAGGTCGTGGCCGTCTACACCCAGCCCGACCGGCCGGCCGGGCGCGGACGCACGCTGACGGCCTCGCCGGTCAAGCAGGCGGCGCTCGACCGCGGACTGATCGTGCGCCAGCCCGAGCGCTTGCGCGGCGCCGAGGTCCTCGATGCGCTGCGCGCGCTCGAACCCGACCTGATGGTCGTTGTCGCCTACGGTCTGTTGTTGCCGCAGGCGGTGCTCGACATCCCGCGCCTGGGCTGCTGGAACGTCCATGCCTCTTTGCTGCCGCGCTGGCGCGGCGCGGCGCCGATCCAGCGTGCGATCCAGGCCGGCGATGCGCAGACGGGCGTCTGCCTGATGCAGATGGAGAAGGGCCTGGACACCGGGCCGGTGCTGCTGCGGCAATCGACGCCGATCGCGCCCGACGACACCGGCGGCCGGCTGCACGACCGCCTGGCCGAGCTCGGTGCGCAGGTGCTTGCCGACGGGCTGGGCCTGCTGCGTGCCGGCATCCGGCCGGTGCCCGAGGTGCAGTCCGAGGCCGGAGCGACCTACGCTCACAAGCTCGACAAGGCCGAGGCCCGGCTCGACTGGACGCGTCCGTCGCGCGCACTGGCCGATACGGTGCGTGCGTTCGACCCCTGGCCGATCGCCGAGGCCGACATCGCCGGTGAGCGCGTGCGCGTGCATGCGGCGCAGGCGTTGCCGCTCGCCCATGACCGCGCGCCGGGCACGTTGCTGGCAGCCGGTCGCGACGGGCTCGATATCGCCTGCGGTGACGGTGCGCTGCGCGTGCTGCGGCTGCAGCGCGCCGGCGGCAAGGTCGTCGCCGCGGCCGACTATCTCAACGCCCGCCAGGATCTCAAGGCACTGGTCGCCGCCCCGGCGGGACAGGACTGACATGAGCGCGCCCGGCGCCACGGTCCGTGTGCAGGCCGCCCAGGTGCTCGATGCAGTCGCGCACCGCGGTACCTCGCTCAAGGCCGCGCTCGCCACGGCGCTGCCCACGCTCACCGATCCGCGCGACCGCGCCTTGCTCGAGGCGATCTGTTTCGGCGCGCTGCGAGGCGCCGCCCGCTATGACCGCGCGCTCGCGGCCTGGATCCCGCGGCCGCTGCCGCGTCGCGACGCCTCGCTGCGTGCGCTGCTGCATGTCGGCTTCGCCCAGCTCGACCCGCTCGGCCTGCCGGCGCACGCCGCGCTGTCGGCGACGGTCGAGGCCGCGCGTGCGATGGGCCGCAGCCACCAGGCCGGGCTCGTCAATGCGCTGCTGCGCCGGGCCCAGCGCGACGGCCTGCCGCCGCCGGCGCCCGGCGACGGCTGGCCGGCCTGGCTGCTGGCGCAGGTGCGCGAGGACTGGCCGGACGCCTGGGAGGCGATCCTGGCGGCCAGCGCATCGCAGGCACCGACCTGGTTGCGGGTCAACCGCCGGCGCAGCACGCCTGCGGCCTGCATCGCCGCGCTCGCCGAGGCGGGCGTCGAGGCGGTCGCGGCTCCGGGGCTGCCGGATGCGCTGCGGGTCGATGCGCCGTTCGCGGTGGCCGCGTTGCCCGGCTTCACCGAGGGTCTGTTTTCGGTGCAGGACGGCTCGGCCCAGCAGGTCGCCGCCGCGCTGGCGCCGGCCCCGGGCGCGCGCGTGCTCGATGCCTGCGCCGCGCCTGGCGGCAAGAGTGCCCACTTGCTGGAGCGCGACCCGGCGCTGCGGCTGACCGCGCTCGATGTCGCCGCATCACGCGTGGCGCGGATCGCCGCGACCTTTGCCCGGCTCGGCGTGGGCGAGCAGGCGTCGCTGCGCACGGTCGACGCGCTCGAGGTCGGACGCTGGTGGGACGGCACGCCGTTCGATGCGGTGCTGCTCGATGCGCCGTGTTCGGCGACCGGCGTCGTGCGTCGCCAGCCCGACGTGCTGTTGCACCGGCGCGCGTCCGATCTTCAGGCGCTGGTCGCGCTGCAGGCGCGCCTGCTCGACGCCCTGGCGCCGACGGTCGCACCCGGCGGCGTGCTGCTGTACGCGACCTGCTCGATCCTGCGGCGCGAGAACGCCGCGCAGGTCGAGGCGTTCCTGGCCCGGCATCCGGACTTCGCAGTGCAGCCGCTGGACGCGGGCTTCGGCCGCGATACCGGTGCCGGCCACCAGCGCCTGCCTGGCGAGAACGGCATGGACGGCTTCTTCTACGCGCGGCTGCGCCGCGGGCGCTGAGCACCGCGGCCGCGCAGGCGCTCGCTTAGAATCACCGGCATGACGACGCCTGCCGCCAGCCTGATCATCAGCACCTACAACAACACCGACTGGCTGCAGCGCTGTCTGTGGGGCTATGCCCAGCAAGATCGTCTGGATTTCGAGTTGGTCGTCGCCGACGACGGCTCCGGCCCGGCGACGCGCGAGATGCTCGAGGCGATGGCGCCGACGCTGCCGTATCCACTGCGGCATGTCTGGCACGAGGACGCGGGCTTCCGGAAGTGCACCATCCTCAACCGCGGGATCGAGGACGCGCGGTCCGACTATCTGATCTTCTCCGACGGCGATTGCGTGCCGCGAGCCGATTTCGTCTCCCAGCACCTGCGCCTGCGTGAGCCGGGCCGTTACCTGGGCGGTGGCTACTGCAAGCTGCCGATGGATCTGAGCCTGAAAATCGACCGCGACGTCATCGCGCGCGGTCTGCATACCGATCCGGGCTGGCTCAAGGCCAATGGTCTGCCGCGCAACAAGCGCTCGCTCAAGCTGTGGGCGCGGCCGGGCTGGCGCGAGCGGTTGCTCAACGCCGTCACCCCGACGCCGCCGCGCTGGGCCGGCAACAACGCCTCGGGCTGGAAGGCCGACCTGGTCCGCGTCAACGGCTTCGACGAGCGCATGACCTACGGCGGTGAGGACCTGGAACTGGGCGAGCGCCTGGCCAACGCCGGCGTGACCGGCAAGCAGATCCGCTTCTCGGCGGTGTGCGTGCACCTCGACCACGCCCGCGGCTACGTCAAGCCGGAGATGAAGGCCGCCAACCAGGCGATCCGCGATGCCGTCAAAGCCGGCCGCCGCACCTGGACCGACTACGGCCTCGTCCCCGGCCCGCCGCCCTGAAACCGGGGTCAGAGTCGTATTTCCTCTTGGGAAGTCTGAGGCTGCCGCGCAACTCTGCCCTGGAAATACGACTCTGACCCCGGTTTTGCTCCGGAAAAGGCACTCTGACCCCGGTTTTTAAGGGGCGAGTGCGCGCAGACGGCGGTACTTCTCGAGCACGTAGCCGGCCTGGGCGCGGTGGAAGCGCCAGCCGGCGGCGCCGTCGAGCCAGGCGCCGCGCAGCAGGTATTGCTTGAGCAGGTAGGCGGCGGCGTGCAGGGGACCGTCGAGTGCGCCGGCACGCTTGCCGGCGTCGAAGCGCTGCCGGGCCCAGAGCTGGGCGTAGCGCGAGAGCTTGGCGACGTGCTCGGCGTGGCTGCGCGAGGTGTCGTGTTCGAAATCGGCAGCGAGCGCCCGCACCGTCTTGCCGGCGAGGTCCGGTCGTTCGTGCACCTGCGAGGGCAGGTAGCGCCAGCCGGCGCGCACCAGACGTTCCATCGGTTCGCCGCCGCGCAGGCGGTGGCCGAGGAACCAGTTGCGGCGGGTCAGCAGCCAGGCATCGGCCTGCTCGACTCGGCCATCGGCGAACAACGCGCGGATCGTGTCGGCAGTGCCGGGCGAGAGCCATTCGTCGGCGTCGAGCAGCAGCAGCCAGTCGTGCGTGGCCAGCGTGTTGGCAAAGGTCTTCTGCGCCGCGTAGCCCAGCCAGTCCTGGTGCACGACGCGTGCGCCGTGTGCCGTGGCAACCGCGACCGTGTCGTCGGTCGAGCCCGAGTCGACGACCAGCAGTTCTGCGCACAGCCCACGCATCGAATCGAGGCAGCGGCCGATGCGGTCGGCTTCGTTGCGGGTGATGACGACGCCAGAGAGGGGAAGGGGGCGGACATAGGGCAGGCACGTCGGGGTAAGCGCGATTGCCTAGAATCGCATTGCCGGGACACATCATGCATCCTGTGTCGCTTCGATTCTCAGTAAACCGGCAGGGCATGGCGAACATCCGCATCATTTCCCGCGACAACGGGGTCGGACTCAGCCGGGATATGGCGCTGGTCGCGGCCCTGTTCCGTGACGCGGGGCATGCGGTGGAGGTCGTTGCCTATGGCGGCAACCGGACCTTGGATCGCTGCATGGAGATCGGACACCGTGCGCGACATGCATTGGGCCGGCGCGTGGACATGCAGATCTTCCTCGAGCGTGTGTATCACCGGCTCCTGTCGTTGGCGGACTGCAACCTGCTGATCCCCAATCCTGAGTGGTTCCAGCCTGCCTGGCAGAAGTTTCTACCGCGATTCGATGCGGTGCTGTGCAAGACCCAGCATGGCGCACACGCCTTCGCGGCCTTGGGCTGCGAGGTGCGCGAGATCGGATTCACCAGCGACGATGTCTTCGACCCCGGCATCGCCCGCATGCGTCAGTTCTTCCACCTGGCCGGCAGAAGCAGCGCGAAAGGTACTCAGGCCGTGCTCGACGCCTGGGAGCGGCACCCCGAATGGCCGCAGCTGGTGGTCGTGCAGAACCCCAAGACCGCAGTCAGGCGGATGACGGGTGCGAATATCTCGCACCGACTCGAGTACTTGGGGGCAGACGAACTGCGCCAGTTGCAGAACGCGAGTCTCTTCCACCTGTGCCCGTCCGAGATGGAAGGCTTCGGGCATTACCTCAACGAGGCGATGTCCGTCGGTGCAATCGTGTTGACGACAGATGGCGCACCGATGAACGAGTTGGTGTCGGCCGATGATGGTGTATTGCTCACGCCGCGCACGTGCATTCCCGAAGGGCTGGTCGAACGGTTCGTCGTCGACGTGGCTGCGATCGAAGCAGGGGTTGCCCGCGCCCTGGCATTCGATGAGGCTGAACTGACACGCGGGCGGGCGCGCGCGCGCCAGCGTTTCCTGGAACGCGACGCGCGCTTTCGCAGCACCTTGGTACCGCAATGCCTGGCGATTGCCGACGCCGTGCGTCGATGAGGTGAGATCGGCGTCGGCCAGGACGGGTTACCAACCGCGTCGACGAGACTCGATGGGCCGCAGCGACGAGATCTGATCGTTCATGCGCATGCGCTCGAAATTGCGCACATCACGATCGATGATTTCGCAGCGGCCACGGAAATCTGCGTGCTCGCAGACTTCCCATGCGCCGCGCACCTCGACCGAGCTGATCATGTCGTTCATGCCGACACTTCGCATATCGCGAATGCCTTGGCTGAACGACTGCATGCGACCTTTGAAGTCGGCGTGTTCGTACACCGTGATCGACGGGCCGTAGCGGTCGGAACGCCGGTCGCGTCGTTCGCGGCCCCAGCGCTCGTCTCGATCATCACGCTCGCGGCGAGCCCACCGCTCGTCTCGATCGTCGTACGCGTGGCGATGGTCGTATCCGTACCGATCGTCATCATGAAACGCCTGCGCGGTGCCCGTACCGACAAGGGACAGCGCTGCAAGTACAAGTGCGGTGCGAAGACTTGCTGACATGATGGGTCCTTCGAATGTGGTGTCGGGCGAGCACACCGTAGCCACGCCCAGCTGAAGAATGGCTGGCCGAATCCGACACGAGCGCCCGCCTGGTGGGCCGCGGTCGGCGTCTGTTTAGCGGCTACACCGTCCGCAAGGCGTCCGCCAGCAATACGGCCCACAGCGCCAACAGCGCCAGCCACAGCCAGCGCCAGCGTCCGATGCCGCGCCAGGCGGTCCGCCAGGGGCCGGGTGACTTCACGTCGGCCTCCGGCGCTGCGCCGAGCGCAGGGCATCGCCCACGCGCAGGCCGTAGAGGTAGACACCGGTCGCGCACAAGGCGGTCAGCAGCGCGCCGAACGCACACCACAGCCAGCGCACCGGCCAGCCACCGAAGGTGCCGAAGTGCAAGGGGTCGGCCAGTTCGGCGATGCGCTGGTGCAGGCCCATGTCCCGGCCGTCGCGCAGGCCAGCGACGGTGCCATCGCGCAGATCGAACCCAATTGCGTTCGCACGATCGCGCACCAGCCAGGCCTGCGCCTGGCCGTCGACCAGCAGCGATGCGGACGAAATCTCGTGCACGCCGCGAATCTGCAACTGCGGCCAGCGTCGCGCCGCCTCGGCGATCGCGCGGTCGATTGCGGCTGGATCGGCGGGCGTCGCGGTGGGCGCCTCGGGCAGGGCGATCTTCGCTGCCGGCCCGGCATCGCCGCCGAGCGATTCGACCAGGTACCAGCCTCCGGTCAGCCCGATCAGCGCGATGAACCAGAGGCTCCAGACACCGGCCAGCCGATGCACATCGCCCCATAGCCGGCGGGGCCGGTCGCCGCGCGGCCAGGCGCCGAATCCGCGCCACCAGCGTTTGTAGATGACCAGGCTGGTGGCCAGCGACAGCAGCAGCGGCAGCGACAGCGCCGTCACCAGCGGCACGCCGATCTTGAGCGGCAGCATCAGATGGCGATGGGTGTTGCGCAGGATCCGCTGGGCATTGAACCAGGGCGTGTCGCCGGTCACCCGGCCGCTGCCCGGGTCGACCCAGACGAAGCGGCGCTCGCCGTCGGGCAAGCGCATCACCGCGCGCGCGGCGAAGCGCGATGCGTGCGGAGCGGCCAGCGATTCCAGCGTCCACGTCGGATAGGCGCGCTGCACCGCAGCCACCCACGTGCCCCAGCTCGCGTGCTGGCTGGACGGCGCCACCCGCGCCTCTGGGAAGACCAGCCAGTCGATCTCCTGCGACACCGTCGCCAAGGTGCCGGTCAGGCACACGAAGCCCATCAGCAGCGACAGCTTGAGTCCGACCCAACTGTGCAGGTCGAACCACAGCCGGCGGCCGCTGGCCTTCTTCGCGGTGGCGGGCGGGCGCTGGCGGTGGGCGGACGCGTCGGTGGGCATCGGCTCAGAACGTGTACGCGGCCTGCAGGTAAAGCCGCCGCGGCTCGCCGGGGAAATGGCCGGTGCGTTCGGTGAAGCCGCTGGCCGCATAGACCTTGTCGAAGAGATTCTTGACGTTGGCTTGGAACTTCCAGCGCTGCCAGTGCGTCTGCCAGCTCAGGTCGAAGACGGTGTAGGGCTTGACCCGCTGGCCATCCAGGCTCAGGCGCTCGCCGGTGTGATCCAGGCCGAAACCGATCGCCGAGGCCAGCGCCGGCAGGTCGTAGCGCGTCCACACGCCGAGCTTGTTGCGCGGTGCATTGGCGAAGCGGTCGCCGGCGGCATTGACGATGCCGTTGCTGCCGGCATCGATCACCCGGGCGTCGTTGTAGGCATAGGCGATGTTGAGCACCCACTGTGGGGTCAGGTCGGCGAGCAGATCGACCTCCAGGCCTTCGCTGCGCACCAGGCCCAGCGGGGCGAGTTGATTGACGCCGTCGACGATCGCGCCCGTGGCCTGCACGATGTTGCTGCGCTCGATGCGGTAGAGCGCGGTGCCGAGCGTCAGGCGGCCGTCGGCGAGGGCGGCCTTGAGCCCGGCCTCCCACTGCCGGCTGCGCTCGGCGTCGAACGGGCCGCCGGCTGCCGGGTCCTGGTTGGACGTGGCCTGCGGCAGGAAGCCGCTGGCGACGTTGGCATAGGCGTTGATGCCTTCGCGCAGCGTCACCGTGCTGCCCAGACGCCAGCTCAGGTCGCGCCCCTCGATCCGGCTGCCACCGATGCGGTCTTCGTCCTCGAAGCCGTCCCAGCGCAGCCCGGCAAGCACCTGCCAGCGCGGCGTGAGCGCGATCTCGTCCTGGACGTAGCCGCCGTAACGCAAGCCGCGTGTGCGGGTGCTGCGCCAGGGCAGGGCGTCGAGCCCATAGTCGAAGTACCCACTGCGGCCGTAGACCGGTGCGTGCAGATCGAGGCCCGGCACCGGGCCGGCGCCACGGGCGAGGTCGGCGCTGTTGGCGGTCTGCGCACTGAAGTCGGCATCCAGCCGATAGCCATCGGCCCCGAACAGCAGCGTGTGGCCAAGCGCGCCGGTCGAGAAGCGCCAGACCGCGTTGCCGGCGACCGTCAGTCCCTCGTTGTCGCGCAACTGGTTGCGCAATTGCCGGGTCATCCATTCGGCGCGGCCGTCGCCGTCGCGGTCGATCAGCCCCATCGGCTCGTGGTAGATCTGGTGCTCACCGTTCTCGAACCAGCGTGCCGACAGGTCCACGTCCCAGTCTGCCGAGGGCGAGGCGCGGTATTGCACCAGCGCCACCCGTGCGTCCATGTCGAGGAAGTCGGTGGCCTCGTTGTGGTTCCAGCGGCGATCGGTCAGGAAGACGCCGTTGTCGTCGACCGGTACGCCGCGCAGCCGGTTGCCGCCCAGGTTCTGCTCGATGTCGGTCAGCTGCAGCGTCAGCTCGCCGGTGTCGCCGAGGTCGAAGGCCAGCGACGCATCGCCGATCCGGCTCTCGCTGTCGGCGTTCCAGCGTACGCCCTCGTCGCCGTCGGCGTGCACGCCGACCCGGTAGCGCACACGCTCGGACAGCGGGCCGGTCGCTTCGAACGAGCCGGCCGCGAATGCGGCGTTGCCGGCTGCCAGCTCGACCCGGCGCAACGCCCGGCGCTGCGGCTTGCGGGTGACGTAGTTGATGATGCCGCCGGGCTCGCCGCCGCCGTAGAGCGCGCCGGCCGGCCCCTTGAGCACTTCCAGCCGTTCGATATTGAACAACTGCGGCACCGAGAAGCCTGCGTAGGGGTCGCCGCGCAGACCGTCGTAGAGCACGTTCTCCTGGCGGAAGCCGCGCAGGGTGACCCCGGCGTAGCTGAAGAAGCTCACGCCGCTGATGCTGCGGTACAGATCGGTGACCTCGTACGCGGCCTGGTCGTCAATCAGCTCGCGCGGCAGGACCTGGACCGAGACCGGGACCTGCGACAACGGCGTGCCGGTGCGGGTCGCGACCGCGGCATCGTCGCTGCGGTAAAGCGCCTGCGCGCGGCCGACGACGTGCACCGCGTCGAGGTCAGTGGCCTGCGGTGGCTCGGCCGCAGTGGCAAGGGCGGGGACGGCAAGGGCGGCGATCAGCCACTTGGTGAGCGGGCGGAAGCGAGGGATCGAAGGCACGCGGGGCCTGGGGCGTCGGGATGCAGTCGCCCAGTATAAATGACATCCATTCTCATTTTGAATGAGATGCGGCCCCGCCTACCAGCGCAGCGGTCGCCGGGCGATCTCGCGCGACAGCGCCGCATGCAGGCGTTCGGCCTCGGCGAGCGGGACGAAGCGCAAACGCAATGGCGGTGCCAGGGGCTGCGCGCCGGCGGTGTCGAGCCACAGCGCGGCCATGCCGGTCCAACGGTCGAGCGGTGACTGGCGCAGTTCCACCGCTTGCAGTTTGCCGATCTCGGCAAAGCGCCAGTGCCGGCGCCACCAGCCCTCGCGCACCGCGACCATGGTGGCGTCGATCGCATAGCCGGCGCGGGCCGCATGGCGATGCGCGGCGAACGCCGACCACGGCAGCCACAGCAGTCCGAGCAGGCCCCAGCGGCCGAAGAACCAGCCCAGCACCAGGCACAGCACGGTGGTCGGCAACCAGGCGCCAAGCGCCAGCCGCAGCCAGGCCCGGCGGTGCAGGGGCCGCCATTGCGTCGGCGGCCAACTCGCGACGGCGGCGATATCGCGGACGATCGCATCGCAGGTCGCGACGGTCGCGATCGGCGCCAGCGCATCGAGCCCGCGGCCATCCTGCTGCCCCTGGCCGTCGCTGCCGCGCGCGCTGGCGGTGTCGATCTCCAGCGTGCGCCGCGCGAACAGCCGATGCAGCACGCCTTCGCGCAGCGTCCAGGCCTGGATGCGCCGGCGCGGCACCGAGCTGCGCGACCGACTCAGCAGACCGCGCTCGACGGTCAGTCGCCGCCCCTGCCGCTGCAGCCGGAAGCCGTGGTAGCGCACCAGCGCCAGTGCCACCGAGAACGCGCGGATCGCCAGCAGCGCCAGCGCGACCGCGCCGGCCAGCACCAGCGTCTTCGCCATCCAGGTCGCGGCGAAGGCGTTGGCGTAGCCGAACGCCTCGCGCCCGCCCTCAACCAGCCAGCGTCCCGCGGTGCGGTCGGGCAGCGCCTGGAACGCGAGCGCCAGCGCGCCGGCGACGACGATCATGCCGCGATTGGAGATCAACCCGAGCTTGACGACCTCGGCCGTCGATAGCGCCAGCAGGGTGTCGCCGGGCGCGGTCGCCGACGCCGGCTGCGGCGACCGCGCATCATCGGTCCGACCGCGGTCGCGGATCACTTGCTCCAGCGCCAGCGCCTCGGGCAGACGCAACACCCGCATCTGCGCCTCGGGGCGGGTACCGCCGGCCGACTCGAGCCGGACCTCGGCCACGCCGACCAGGCGATGCAGCAGCGACTGATGGATCGCGACGTTGTGGATGCGCGAGTAGGGGATCTGGCGCACGCTGCGCTCGAGCAGGCCGCTGCGCACCACCAGGCGGTCGTCGGCGATGCGATAGCGGAACGTCAGGTACTGCCACACCGACACCGCGACCAGCGCGCCGATGCCGATCAGCGGCAACCACGCCGGCCCGTCGTCGGCGCGCCGGCCGGCGACCAGCAGCACGATCAGCGGCACGATGAACTGGCGCAGGTTCTGCAGCAGCACGAACAGCCACGAGGCCGGGTGCAGCCGGCGCTCGGCATCGCCGGGCCCAGCGGCAGGGGGCAGGGGCGGCAGCGGCGGCGGCTCAGGCGTCGTCATGGTCATCGTCGCGCGCCGCGCGCGCGGCCAGCGCATCGCGCAGCCGCTCGGCCTGGGCGTGTGCCAGGCCCGACAACGCCACCGCGCTGTTGCGGGTGCCGGCCGTGTGCACGGTCAGCGTCGACAGGCCGAACGCGCGTTCCAGCGGCCCGCGCCGGATGTCCAGATGCTGCACACGGTTGCCCGGCACGCGCACATCGCTGCGCCACAGGTGCCCGCGGCGGATGCCCAGGCCGTCGTCGTCGAGCCGCCAGCGCGTGCGCAGCCAACGCCGCCGTGCGATCCACACGGTCCAGGCCGGCAGCAGCACCAGCGCGCCGGCGTGTGCAGCCAGCGAGAGCGGCGAGCGGCCGAATGTGAGCAACCCGGGTACCAACAGGACCGCCAGCGGCAGCAGCGTGCCGATCAGCGCGGTGATCGTCGACAGCGTACGCGCGGCGACCGGCAGTGGCTGCCAGGCGCCGGTGTCGACCGGGGCCGCGGCATTGGTCACCAACGTTTGTGGTGATGGATCGGCCGGCGTGTCGTCGCGACCCTCGGTCGGCAGGGTCATCGGCGGCGCTCCAGGTCGAGATAGGGGTTGTCGTCGTGCGAACCGGACGGCCGCGCCTTGTAGCGCTTGTAGGTCCACTGGTACTGCGCCGGATCGCGGCGGGCGATGTGCTCGACGCCGGCGTTGAGCGCGGCGGTCGCGCGCGGCACGTCGGCATCGGCGATGCCCTCGGGCGCCGGCTCGATGTGCAGTGCGAACCCGGGGCCGTCGTCGATGCGCTCGCAGTAGGCGTAGAGCACGGTCGCGCCGGTGCGTTCGGCCAGCCGCGGCACCAGGGTCATCGTCAGGGCCGGCAGACCGAAGAACGGCACGAATTCGCCGTCGCCGGCCTTGGGCTGCTGGTCGGGCAGGATGCCGGCCACGCCGCCGTCGCGCAGGGTCTTCCACAACTGGCGCACGGCCGGGCCTTCGGCGCGCACCTGGGTCACGCGGCTGTCGTCGCCGGCGCGTGCGCGCACCAGCCGCAGAAAGGCCTCGCCGACGGCCGATTCCGGGGCGCGGTAGAGGATCGAGATGGGCGTGCGTGCAGCCAGCCACTGGTTGAGCAGTTCCCAGTTGCCGTAGTGCGGTGCGACGACGATCAGGCCACGGCCCGACGCGAGCGCCGCATCGAACAGTCCGACACCGTGCTGCTCGCGGATCGTGCGCAGGTTGTGCGCCGGGCGGTGGGTCCACAGCCGCAGCGTCTCGAGCATCTGCAGCGCAGTGGTGCGCAGCACCGCACGCCGCAAGGCCTCACGCTCGTCGGGCGAAAGCTCGGGATAGGCGAGTTCGAGATTGCGCAGCGCGACGCGGCTTTCGCGGCTGCCAGCAAGGCGACCGAGGGTGGCGACGGCGGTTGCGATCGCGCGTTGCACGACAGGCGGCAACAGGCCGACCAGCGTGGCGAGCAGGTACAGCAGGCGGGCGAGCAAGGCGGACATCCGGGGAGTTTAAGCGCCCGGGCCCCGAACGAAGAACGCCGCCCCGGAGGGCGGCGTTGCGTGTCGTCAGTCGCGGTCGCTGTCGATCGCGGTGCGCTCGGTCGCGAACGGGTTGAGGCGGCGGATACGCCAAGGCTCGTTCGGCCAGGAGCCGGTCAGATACGGGTGATCGGGTTCGTTGCGCTCCAGCACCCGGCGCGCGTCGGCAGACAGCGTGTCGTTGCCGAGGCGGTCGTAGGCGAGTGCGAGCACGGCGACGGCATCGTTCTGATACTCGCTCTGCGGATAGGTCTCCAGCAGATAGGTCGCCCGCTCGGTCGCAGCGACGTATGCACCGCGGCGCAGATAGTAGAGCGCGGTCTCGATTTCGTGGCGCGCGAACATATTGCGCAGCGCGACCATGCGCTGGCGCGCGTCGGCGGCGTAGCGGCTGTTGGGGAAGCGCTCGGTGACGGTGTTGAAGTCGGCGTAGGCCTGATTGGGCGAGGCCAGGTCGCGGCGACTGCTGTCCAGACTCCACACGCGCTGCAGGAACACCGTGTCGCGGTTGGAGTTCACCAGCCCGCGCAGGTAGTACATGTAGGCGATGTTGCGGTGCGTGGGATAGGTCCGGATGAAGCGGTCGATGCTGGAGATCGCTTCCTCGTTGTTGCCCATCTTGTACTGCGCGTAGGCGATCTCGATCAGCGCCTGCTCGGTGTGCGGCCCGTAAGGGTACTGGGCGACCAGGCGGCGGAAGGTCGTCGCCGCGTTGCTCCAGTTGCCCATGCGCATCGACGCGTGGCCCTTGTCGTAGAGCTCGGTGACCGGCACGCCCTCGTTCTCGTCGTCCTTGGTCTTGCCGCGGGAACAGCCGGTGGCAACCAGCACGGCCAGCAGCAGGCACACCAGGGCGCGGGTCGTCGATGCAAGGCGTGGGGTCATGGAGGCGATGGGCGGTCGGGGCACGAACCGCGGATAATACCAGTCCGGGCCCTGTGCCCGTCGCCCACGCCTGAATCCGAGCCGTCCAATGCAGCCAGTCCCCAGCGACCTTCCCGACCAGCGCACCGCCACGGTGCCCGACGCCGCCGCGGGACGCCGATTCGACGCGGTCCTGGCCGAACTGTTCCCGCAGTTCTCGCGCTCCCGTCTCACCGCCTGGATCAAGGCCGGCGACGTCCTGCTCGACGGGGCCGTGCCGCGCCCCGTGACCCGGTGGTCGGGGTGAGACCGTCCGCCTGAACGTGGTCCTCGACACCCAGACCGAGGCGCTGCCGCAGGACATCCCGTTGTCGGTGCTGTACGAGGACGACCAGGTCTTCGTGATCGACAAGCCGGCCGGCCTGGTCGTGCACCCGGGTGCCGGCAACCCCGACGGCACCCTGGTCAACGCGCTGCTGTTTCGCGATCCGTCGCTGACCGCACTGCCGCGCGCAGGCATCGTCCACCGGCTCGACAAGGACACCTCGGGCGTGATGGTCGTCGCGCGCACGCTCGAGGCGCACAACGCGCTGGTCGAGCAGCTCTCGGCGCGCGACGTGCATCGCCAGTACCTCGCGATCGTCGTCGGGGCCCTGGTCTCGGGCGGCACCGCGGACGCGCCGATCGACCGGCACCCGCGCGATCGCCTGCGCATGGCTGTGCGCGAGGACGGCCGCGAGGCGGTCACCCACTACCGCCTGCGCGAGCGGTTCCGCGCGCACACCGCGCTCGAGTGCCGGCTCGAGACCGGCCGCACCCACCAGATCCGCGTGCACATGGCGCATCTGCGCCATCCGATCCTCGGCGACCCGCTATACGGCGGTGCGCTGAAGCTGCCCAAGGGCGCGTCGGAGGAGACCGCGGCGATGCTGCGCGGCTTCCGTCGCCAGGCGCTGCATGCCGAGACGCTGGAATTCCGCCATCCCACGACCGGCGAGGCCGTGCGCTGCAGCGCACCGCTGCCGGCCGACATGCAGGCCCTGCTCAAAGTGTTGCGCGCCGACGCTGCGGAGCACGGCGACCTGGCGCGCCGATGAGCGCCTGGCTGCCCGCCGACTGGCCCGCGCCGCCGGGCGTGCGCGCCGGGACCACGCTGCGTCATGGTGCGGGCGCGTCGGCGCCGCCGTTCGATCACTTCAATCTCGGCAACCGCTATTCGCCCGAGGGCGACGACCCGGTGGTCGTCGACCGCAACCGCGCCGCATTGGCGCAACTGCTTGCGCTGCCATCTCCGCCGCACTGGCTGCGCCAAGTGCATGGCACGACGGTGCTGCGTTTCGACGCGCCGGCCACTGGCGCCGAGTCGATCGATGCCGAGCCCGAAGCCGATGCGGCGGTGACGTCGGTGCCCGGGACCGTGCTGGCGATCCTGACCGCCGACTGCCTGCCGGTGGTGTTCGCCGCCGACGACGGCCGCGAGGTCGCCGCGGCGCATGCGGGCTGGCGCGGCCTGGCCGCCGGTGTGCTCGAACGTACGCTCGGCGCGATGCGCACGCCGCCCGGCGATGTGCGCGCTTGGTTGGGCCCGGCGGCGGGGCCGCGGGCCTATGAAGTGGGCGCCGAGGTGCACGATGCCTTCGTCGGGCCCGACGCGGGCGCGGCGGCGGCCTTCGTCGCTACCCGGCCCGGCCACTGGCGGGTCGACCTGTTCGCGCTGGCACGCCGCCGGCTGGTCGCTGCGGGCCTGTGCCCCGGTGCGCTGCACGGCGGCGGGCGCTGCACGATCTGCGAGCCGACTGCGTTCTTCTCGCACCGACGCGACGGCCGCAGCGGCCGGATCGCCACGCTCGCCTGGATCGGCGACTAGCGCCGCCAAACCGGTTCAGGCGCCCAGCCGGAGATCGCAATACAGTGTGGCGGCGCGCCCCGGCTCCGGGACGCGCCCCGCCTTGCCGACGATCGTCCTGCCGTATCCGTTGTGCGTCTGCTGTCCGAGCCGCCCGGTGCCGGCTGCGCGTGCGTCGCGCCTGGCCGCGCGTCGCCCCATCGTTTCTCGCCGATCTTTCCCTCCTTGCTCGAGATCCCTGCCATGTCGCTCAAGCCCTTCCGCCAGGCGTGCCGTCCGTCCCGTTCGCAGCTCGCCGCGGCGCTTGCCGCTGCACTGCCGCTGGCCGCCTTCGCCCAGGTCACCGACGCGCCGCCGACGACGGCCGCGACGCTCGATGCGGTCGAAGTGACCGCGCAGCGGCGTGTGGAAAACATCCAGGACGTGCCGGTCTCGATCACCACCCTCGATGCCGAGAAGCTCGGCGTGCTGGGCAGCGGTGGCACTGACATCCGGTTCCTGTCGGGCCGCGTGCCCAGCCTCAACATCGAGTCGAGCTACGGCCGCGCATTTCCGCGCTTCTACATCCGCGGCCTGGGCAACACCGACTTCGATCTCAACGCCTCGCAGCCGGTGTCGCTGATCTATGACGATGTGGTGCTGGAGAACCCGCTGCTGAAGGGCTTCCCGGTGTTCGACATCGCCGGCGTGGAGGTGCTGCGCGGCCCGCAGGGCACGCTGTTCGGACGCAACACGCCGGCCGGCGTGGTGAAGTTCGATTCGGTGCGCCCGAGCCAGGACTTCGAGGGCTACGGCAAGCTCGCCTACGGCAGCGACAACATGTGGAACTTCGAGGGCGCGGTCGGCGGCGCGTTGGCCGAGCGCTGGTCGGCGCGCGTGTCGGCGCTCTACCAGCGCCGCGACGACTCGGTGCGCAACACCCTGGCCGGTGCGCCCAACGACGGCTTCGAGGGCTACGACGAATCGGCCGCGCGCGTGCAGTTCCTGTACGAGGGCGACGGCTTCGAGGGGCTGTTCAACCTGCATCGGCGCGATCTCAATGGCACCGCGCGACTGTTCCGCGCCAACCTCGTCTCGCCGGGCGGCAACCGGTTCCGCCCCGGCTTCGACCGCGACCGGGTCGCGCTCGACGGCGTCAACTTTTCCGATCTCAAGACCTGGGGCGCCAGCGCCCGGCTGCGCTGGGACTTCGGCCAGTACAGTCTGTACTCGGTTACCGGCTACGAGACGCTGGAATCGTTGAACCGCGGCGACATCGACGGCGGCTACGGCGCCGTCTTCCTGCCCGACTCGGGGCCCGGGCTGATTCCCTTCTCCTCCGAATCGGCCGACGGTATTCCCGATCACAAGCAGATCAGCCAGGAAGTGCGCCTGGAGTCGAATCTCGACGGCCCCTTCGATTGGCAGGCAGGCGCGTTCTGGTTCCGCGAGGAACTGACCGTCGACAGCCTCAACTACGATTCGCTCAGCCCCGGCAATCCGCAGATCGGCCACGCGGTGCAGCAGCAACGCAATACCGCCTGGGCGCTGTTCGCGTCGGGCGAATACGCCGCGACCGATCGTCTGAAGTTACGCGGCGGCCTGCGTTACACCCAGGACAAGAAGGATTTCAGCGCCAGCGTGTTGCAGGCGGTGCCGTTAGGGACGCCGGTCGGCGGCCCGTACTTCGCCGATACCGATGTCGACGACATCAGCTGGGATGCGAGCGCGGTCTACGAGCTCAATGAGGACGTCAACGTCTACGGCCGCGTCGCCAAGGGCTTCCGCGCGCCCTCGATCCAGGGCCGGCTGGCCTTCGGCGGCATCTCGGTCGCGGATTCGGAAGAAGTGATTTCGTACGAGCTCGGCATCAAGGCGGACCTGTGGGACCGCCGTGGCCGGATCGGCTTCAACCTGTTCCGCTACAACGTCGACGGCCAGCAGCTGATCGCCGTGGGCGGCGCGACCAATCAGGCGATCCTGCTCAACGCCGACAAGTCGATCGGCCAGGGCGTCGAGCTCGACCTGCAGGCCTGGCTCACCGACACCCTGCTGGTGACCTGGGGCACGAGTTACAACGACACCGAGATCCGCGATCCGAACCTTGCGGTCGCGATCTGCGGCGGCGGCTGCACGGTCAACGATCCCACGGTGGTCATCGACGGGCAGACCTCCGCGCGCGTGGACGGCAATGCGCTGCCGCAGGCGCCCAAGTGGATCCACAACCTCACCGCGCGCTGGGGCGTGCCGGTCGGCGACGACGCGGAGTTCTACGTCTATACCGACTGGGCGTATCGCGGACAGGTCAACTTCTTCCTCTACGAGTCGCCG
Source organism: Xanthomonas citri pv. mangiferaeindicae (assembly GCA_002240395.1). Classification (NCBI taxonomy): domain Bacteria; kingdom Pseudomonadati; phylum Pseudomonadota; class Gammaproteobacteria; order Lysobacterales; family Lysobacteraceae; genus Xanthomonas; species Xanthomonas citri. The sequence goes on along the minus strand of CP016836.1, from coordinate 677,868 downwards.
GAGTTCCGCGGCCGCTCGACCTTGGAAGGCGGCCTGCGCGTGGGCACGAACTGGAACCAGGGCCGCTACGATCTCGCCGTGTTCGGTCGCAACATCACCGACAGCACGCGCATCGTCGGTGGCATCGACTTCAACAACCTGACCGGATTCGTCAACGAGCCCCGGACCTGGGGCGTGGAGTTCATGGCGAAGTTCTAAAAGGCCGACCCGGCCCGCCGCCGATGGCGCGGCGGGCGCCGGCGTGGGGCGCACGCTATGGGTTCCGCCCGCCCGTTGCCGTCTCCCGGCAGGCGCCGCAAGATCGCGATGTCGGCGCACGCGCAGCCTGTCGACATGGGTCTGCTGACGACGGATGCGTCGGCATCTGTCGCGGTGACCGTGCGCTCGATCCCCCGTTTTTCCGGAATGCCGATGTCCACCGCTGCCGCTCCCCGCTCTCGTCTTCGCTGGTTCGTCGTCGGCGATATCAACGGCGTTTTCGGCCTCGTCGTCGACAACCTCTCGATCCTCGGCTTCATCGCCGCCGCGCTGGTCGGAATCTTCGGGGTGCCCGCTGACATCGTGTTCGGTCGCATGTTTCCGGGCACCGCGCTCGGCGTGCTGATCGGCAATCTGCTGTACACGGCGATGGCGCGTCGTCTTGCACGGCGCAGCGGCCGCGATGACGTCACCGCGATGCCGCTCGGCCTGGATGCCCCGACCAGCATCGGCATGGCCTTGCTGGTGCTGGGTCCCGCGTTCCTCGCGTTCGGCCGGCAGGGGATGGACGCCGAAGCCGCCGGCATCGCGACCTGGCAGCTGGGCATGGCCTCGCTGATCGTCATGGGCGTGCTGAAGCTCGCGCTGTCTTTCGCCGGCGACTGGATCACGCGCGTTGTGCCGCGCGCAGCACTGCTGGGTTCGATCGGGGCGCGGCGCTGATGCTGCTCGGTTTTCTGCCGCTGATCGAAACGCTGCGCTCACCGGTTGCGGGGATCGCGACGCTGGGCCTGCTGCTCTACGTGCTGGTCGCGCGCGGCCCCGTGCCGTTCCGTCTACCGGGCGTGCCGTTCGCGCTACTGGTCGGTCTCGCGTTGTACTACGGCCTCGGTCTCGCCGGCCTCTCGCCGGGCTTCGCGTTGCCGGACGCGAATTGGCCGGCGCCTGCACTGCCATGGCCGAACCTCGGGTTTCTCGCCGGGCTGCCTGCCACGCTGCCGTATCTGTCGCTGCTGCTGCCGTTCGGCCTGCTGATGGTCGTGGGCGGCATCAACGTCAGCGAAAGCGCACGCGCGGCCGGCGACGACTACCGCACGCGCGATGTGCTGCTGGTCGAGGCGATCGCGACGTTGGTCGCGGGCGTCTGCGGCGGCGTCGCCCAGACCACGCCATACATCGGCCAGCCGGCCTACAAACAGATGGGTGCGCGCAGTGGCTACACGCTGCTGACCGGGCTGTTTGTCGGCCTGGGCGGCATGCTGGGCCTGGTCTCGGGTCTGGTGCAGTGGCTGCCGGTCGCGGTCCTGGCACCGATCATCGTGTTTGTCGGGATCGACATCACCGTGCAGGCCTTTCACAGCACGCGACGCGAGCATGCGATCGCGGTGGCGCTCGCATTCCTGCCGGCCATTGCCTACCTGCTCAACATCAAGTTCGGCAATCCGGCCTGGATCGATCCTGCGCGGATGGCCGCGCTGTATGCACAGGTCGATGCCGGCCATGGCCTGCCCGAGATGGCGACGATCGTCGTGCTCGGCAACGGCTTCATTATCACCGCGATGCTGTGGGCGACGGCGCTGGTCGCGCTGGTCGATCGGCGCCTGGGCACGGCCGTGGCGACGCTGCTGGTGGCGGCGGTCGCGACCCTGTTCGGGGTGATCCATTCGGTGCACCCGGCCGGTGCGCTGGTGCTGCCGTGGCAACTGGAAGGGTTGCGCCAGGCGATCGCGTTCCAGTTCGCGGCCGCGTACGCGGTGCTGGCGGTGGCGATCGGCCTGCTCGGCCTGCAGCGACGACCGCCTGCGGTGATCGATCCGGGCTGAACGCAAGGCGCGCAAGCGCTATCCTGCGCGCCCGATCCGTTCCAGGCCGCGCGATGGCGCCGACGCTGTTCCAGACCCTGCTCGGCGCCGCGTTCTTCCGGATGCCCGATGCGCTGCGCACGCTGCACGGCGTGCGCGGGCAGGCGCGCCATGCCGGCGCGATGACGATCGAGCGCAGTCGGGGCTCTTGGCGCGGCTGTGTGCGCGTCTGGCCGGCGTGCCCGGCGCCACCACGGATGCGGCATTGACCCTGGATTGCACGACCGGGCCACGCGGGGAAATCTGGCTGCGCGATCTCGCCACGACGCCGAGACGGGCCCAGGCGCGCTGGCGGCTGTGGCACCGCAACGGCCAGCTGCGTTTGCGTCGGGGCGCGCTGCAACTACGCTGCGTCCTCCACCATCATAGCGGGACGCTGTACTGGAATGTGGTCGGCGCACGCGCGCTCGGCGTGCTGCCGCTGCCGGCGCGGCTGCTGGCGGACGTGCGTGGCAACGAGCGCGAGGTCGACGGGCGCTGCGTGTTCGAGATCGAGGCGGTGCTGCCGCTGGTCGGTCCAGTATTCCGGGCGCGCGGCTGGCTGCAACCGCAGACCGGCGAGGGCTGACGGGAGGCGCGGGCGGGTGGGCCCGCGACGCAGCGTTGCGCGGGGTCGCCGCAGGCCGTCGGCCGATCGCCGATAATGGCGCATCCCCCGCCTTTTGGATGCCGTGCCATGACCGCACAGACCCGTGCCGCGCTCGCCCAGGTCCCCGGCGTCGCCGCCGAACGCGACACCGCCACGCGCGAATTCGTCTTCAACCACACGATGCTGCGGGTCAAGGATCCGGTCGCATCGCTGGATTTCTACACCCGCGTGCTCGGGTTCACCCTTGCGCGCAAGGTGGATTTCCCCGACGCGAAGTTCTCGCTGTACTTCCTGGTCCTGATCGACGACGCCGGCGTCCTGCCCGACGACGACGAAGCGCGCCGCCAGTGGCTGGCCTCGCAACGCGGCGTGCTCGAGTTGACCCACAACCACGGCACCGAACATCAGGACGGCCCCGTCTACCACGACGGCAACCGCGAACCGCGCGGCTTCGGCCACATCTGCGTCAGCGTGCCCGACATCCGCGCCGCCTGCGCCCGCTTCGAAGCGCTGGAGGTCCCGTTCCAGAAGCGGCTCAGCGACGGCAGCATGCGCTCGATCGCCTTCATCAAGGATCCCGACGGCTATTGGGTCGAAATCATCCAGCCCGCGCCGCTTTGAGCTCAACCGGGGTTGCGTGGGGACGCTGAGGGTATCGACCGACTCGGAAGAAAAGCGACTCTGACCCCGGTGTTAGCCCCGTCAGCGGGTCTGTTGGAGGCGGTCGAGGAAGTCGCGTCGCCAGGCGTGGATGTCGTAGCTGGAGATGCGCTGCATCATCGACTGCCAACGCTCGCGGCGTTCGTCCAGCGGCATCTTCAGGGCCGCGGCGATCGCGTCGGCGACGCCGTCGCTGTCGAAGGGATTGATCAGCAGGGCGCCGTCGAGTTCGCGGGCGGCGCCGGCGAAGATCGACAGCACCAATGCGCCGGGATCTTCGGGATCCTGGGAGGCGACGTACTCCTTGGCGACCAGGTTCATGCCGTCGCGCAGCGGGGTGACCAGGCCGATGCGCGCCAGCCGGTAGAAGCCGGCCAGCGTCGCGTGCGGGTAGGTGCGGTTGACGTAGCGCACCGGCGTCCAGTCCGGGTCGGCGTGGGCGCCGTTGATGTGGCCGGCGTACTGCTCGAGTTCGCGGCGCAATGCGCGATAGCTGGCGACGCCGCCGCGCGAGACCGGGGCGATCTGCAGGTAGGTCAGCTGGCCACGCAGGTCGGTGTGCTTGTCGAGCACGCGCTCGAAGGCGCGGAAGCGCTCGGGCAGGCCCTTGGAGTAGTCCAGGCGGTCGACGCCGATCGCCAGCGCGCGACCGGTGAGGCTGGCCTGCATCCGCCGCACCGCGGGATTGCGTGCGGCATTTGCCGCCAGCTTCGCGATCGCCGAGGCGTCGATGCCGATCGGGAAGGCATCGGCCTGGAAGCTGCGCCCGTCGTGGTCGCGCAGCGTTCCGCGCGTGGCCACGCTGCCGCCGCGGAACAGCCGGATGTAGTCCTGGAACCGCTCCAGGTCGCGTTCGGTCTGGAAACCGACCAGGTCGTAGGCAGCCAGCGCGCCGAAGGTCTTTTCGTGGTGCGGCAGCCCGGCCACGATGTCGGCCGAGGGGAACGGCACGTGCAGAAAGAAACCGATGCGCGCGCGCACGCCGCGTCGGCGCAGCTCCTGTGCGAGCGGCAGCAGGTGATAGTCGTGGACCCAGACGATGTCATCGTCGCGGATCTCCTTGGCCAGTTTCTCGGCGAACAGCGCATTGACGCCGCGGTAGGCGGCCTGGGTCAACGCGTTGTAGTCGACCAGATCCAGCCTGAAATGCAGCAGCGGCCACAGCGTGCGGTTGGAGAAGCCGTTGTAGTAGCCCTCGTAGTCCTCCCGCGACAGGTCGATGGTCAGGTAGTCGATGTTCTCGTGCGTGGCGCGATGCACCTCGCCCGAATGCGCGCGGGCAACCTTGCCGCTCCAGCCGAACCACAGGCCGCCGGCCTCCTTGAGCGCGGCATCGAGCGCGGTCGCCAGGCCGCCGTTCTGGTCCGAGTCCGGCAGCGCCACCCGGTTGGAGACGACGACCAGGCGACTCATGCCGCCTCCTGCCACGACCGCGACAGCCGCATCGCGGCCATGATCAGGCCGACATGCGAGTAGGTCTGCGGGAAGTTGCCCCATGCCTCGCCGTCCTCGAACGACATGTCCTCCGACAGCAGGCCGAGGTGGTTGCGTCGCGCGAGCATGGTCTCGAACAGACTGCGTGCTTCGTGGTGGCGCCCGATCGAGGCCAGCGCGTCGATGTACCAGAACGTGCAGATCGTGAAGCTCGTTTCCGGCGCGCCGAAATCGTCGGGGACGACGTAGCGGAACAGGCCGTCGCCATGGCGCAACGTGCGTCCGATCGCATCGACGGTGGCGATGAAGCGCGGGTCCTCAGGCGTCACGAAGCCGAGATCGGCAAGCAGCAGCAGCGAGGCGTCGAGGCGGTCGCCGCCGAAGGCATCGGCGAAATGACCGAGTTCGGCGTTCCAGGCCTCGGCCAGGATCCGCGTGCGCATCGTATCGGCGCGCTCGCGCCAGTGGGTAGCGCGCGCGTCCAGGCCGAGCTGCACCGCAATCCGCGCCAGCCGGTCGCACGCCGCCCAGCACATCGCGCTTGAATAGGTGTGCACGTGGGCCTTGCCGCGGAATTCCCACAGCCCCGCATCGGGCTGGTCGTAGAGCTTCCAGGCCAGATCGCCGAGTGGTTCGAGCTTGGCGAATGTCGCTGCATCGCCCGGGTGTTCCAGGCGGCGGTCGAAGAACAGCTGGGCCGAGGCCAATACCACGCTGCCGTAGGTGTCGTGCTGACGCTGCACATAGGCCAGGTTGCCACGACGCACGGGACCCATGCCGCGGTAGCCGGCCAGGGCGGGCATCTCCTCCTCGGTCAACTCGTGCGCGTAGTCGATGCCGTAGACCGGCTGCATGTCGCCGTCGTCGCTGACCGCCAGGTTGAAGATGTAGCGAATGTATTCCTCCATCGTCCGGGTCGCCCCCAGGCGATTGAGCGTGCGCACGACGAACGCCGCGTCGCGCAGCCAGCAGTAGCGATAGTCCCAGTTGCGTGCGGTGCCCGGTGCCTCGGGGATCGAGGTGGTCATCGCGGCGATGATGCCGCCGCTGTCCTCGTACTGGCACAGCTTCAGGGTGATCGCGCTGCGGATCACCGCCTCCTGGAAGTCGAGCGGGATCGACAGGTAGCGCACCCACTCGCGCCAGTAGTCGGTCGTGCGGTGCAGGGCGTCGCGCACGAACTCGTCGATCGGCTGGGTCAGCGTTTCGTCCGGGCCGAGCACGAAATGCAGATCGCGATCGAGCACAAATGCCAGGCCTTCGCGCAGCAGCCGGATCGGCATGTCGGTGGTCGCGCGCAGCGCGAAGTCCTGCAGCAGGAAACGGATGTGGTTGCTGCCCCAAGTGCTTTCCGGCGTGCGCGCGCCCCAGTCGGCGAGCGGGCGCAGCAGCACGCGGATGCGCGGGCTGCCCGAGAGCAGGCGGACCCGGCGCGTCAGCATGACAGGGCGGTAGAACCGCCCGTGCTGGCGCCAGCGCGGCGCGAAGTCGAGGATCTCGATCGAGGCGCCGTGGCGGTCGTGCAACACCGTGCGCAGGATCGCGGTGTTCTCGATGTAGGTCTGCTCGCTGCGCGCGAAATCGTCGAGTTCGATCGACCAGTCGCCATGGCCGGCCTTGGGCGAGAGCAGGGCGCAGAATGTCGGATCGCCGTCGAAGGCCGGCAAGCACGACCAGACCAACCGGGCCTTCGCGTCGAACAGCGCGCCGAAGCTGCCGTTGCCGACGAGGCCCAGGTTGAGGGTGGAGGTGTCGGCTGGCGTCATCGGGAGATCTCCGGGGCGGGGCGGAAAGGGGGGCGGGCACGCCGAGCCAGCGGTGCACTTGGGCCGGGTCGGCCAGCGCGAACTGGGCGGCCGAGGCAGCGCGGTCGCCGACCAGCACGCTGATACCGCCACGGGCATTGACCGCGGCAAAGCCGGTCTCGTCGGTCAGATCGTCGCCTGCGAACACCGGACGGCGGCCGGCGAACGGCGACTCCTCCAGGAACGCGAGGATCGCACTGCCCTTGTCGGCATGCTCGGGGCGCAGTTCGACGACATGGTCGCCGGGCTGGAGCTGGTAGCCGGGCAGCCGCGGCAGCATGGCTTGGGCGAACGTGCGCAGTGCGACCTCGGCCTGCGGCGCGCCGCGCCAGTGCAGGCCGAGCGCCGCGCCCTTGTCTTCGACCACGGCCCCGGGATACCGACGTGCGACCACCACGGCCTCGTCGCGGATCGCGGCCAATGCGGCCGGCGACGGCGCGCCGTGGCCGATGCCATCGGCACGGCGCCGCTCGACGCCGTGCAGGCCGGCGGCGGTGAACCGTTCGGGTGCGAACAGCCGGTCGAGCGTCGTCAGGCTGCGTCCGCTGACCAGCGCCAGTGCACCGCCCAGTGAAGCGCGCAGTGCGACCAGCCGCGCGAGCAGCGCGGCGGGCACGGACACCGCATCAGGACGTTCGGCGAATGGCAGCAGGCAGCCGTCGACATCGAGAAACAAGGCCCAGTCGTCGGCTGGAGGCGGGGGCGGCCCGCGGTGCGGGGCGGGGGTGGAGGGCGAGGGCGCGGTGGCTTCCAGTGATTGGCGCATCGCAACATGATTGCCTGCGCGGCGATAAACCGATGTGAATCCGCGCAGCGTGTCACAGGCTCGAGCGTGCAATCGCGCCATCGAGTTCGGGGTAGTGGCGGAAGATGCCCTGCTCGTTGAACGGCAGCCGACGCGTCGAGGCCAAGTAGGCCGCGAGGTTCGGGCGCTCGGCGATCCGCGCCTCGAGCGCGCGCAGCCGCGGCAGTGTCGGCGACAGCGACGCCATCGCCTCGGGGTAGGCGTAGTCGAGGCCGCGCAGCAGTTGGAACAGCGACAGGTCGACGTAGGAGTGGCGCCCGAGGATGTACGCGCCGCCGGCCTGGCCGAGCACGGCTTCGAAGTAGCCGAGGAATTTCGGCAGGCGGTGTTGGCGCAGATCGGCCGCCCGGCGCGCCGCGGCATCCTTCTGGTCCTCGTAGTACGCGGCACTGGCGATCGGATGGTGGCTGTCGTGGACCTCGGTCACCAGGTCGGCGATCGTGAGCTGCAGTTGCAGCGCCTGCAGCCGGCCCGCCGCATCGTCGGGCACCAGGTCCAGCCGCGGGCCGAGGAAGTGCAGGATCGCCGCAACCTGAGCGATGACTTGGCCGCCGGCTTCCAGGAACGGGGCGGCGAAGGGGCGCAGGCCGATCGCCCGGCCAGCGAGAAACGAGTCCATTGCCGTGTCGCCCTGCTCGCGCACCACGTCGATATAGTCGGCGCCTGCGTCCTCGAGCGCCAGGCGAACGAACTCGCCGCGCCCCTGGAGGCCGTTCCAGTAATACAGGCGGTACTGCATGGACATGCCTCCAGGCGGGATCGCCCCGCATCCTGCCGGGCGCGGTGCCTGCGCCGGGTGAGGACACGGCGGCCGTTCGCCGGCCCGGGGCCAACGGAGCACGGGCTGACGCTTGCAACCGGCCGCTTCGGCCGCATGTGGTGGACATCGCCGGCAGGCGCCGGCCTCTTTCTTCGAGGACACCCGTCATGCGGATGGACAAGCTCACGTCGCGTTTCCAGCAGGCGCTGGCCGACGCGCAGTCGCTGGCCGTGGGCCGCGACCACAATTTCATCGAGCCGGTGCACCTGCTGTTGGCGCTGCTCGATCAGCAGGGCGGCGGCACCCGGCCGCTGTTGGGCCAGGCCGGCGTCAACGTGCCGGTGCTGCGCGAGCGGCTGACCGAGGCGCTCGAGCGCATGCCCAAGGTGACTGGGCAGGCCGGGCAGTTGTCGGTCGGCAACGACCTGTCGCGCCTGCTCAATGTCACTGACAAGCTTGCCCAGCAGCGCGGCGATGCCTTCATCGCCTCCGAACTGTTCGTGTTGGCCGCGCTCGACGACGGCGGCGACGCAGGCAAGGCGCTAAAGGCGGCCGGCGCGGACAAGGCCCGGCTCGAGGCCGCGATCGCGAAGATCCGCGGCGGGGAGAGCGTGCAGGACGAAAACGCCGAGGACGCGCGCCAGGCACTGGAGAAGTACACGATCGATCTGACCGCGCGCGCCGAGAGCGGCAAGCTCGACCCGGTCGTCGGGCGCGATGAGGAGATCCGCCGCACGGTACAGGTGCTGCAGCGGCGCACCAAGAACAACCCGGTGCTGATCGGCGAGCCCGGCGTGGGCAAGACCGCGATCGTCGAGGGTCTGGCCCAGCGCATCGTCAACGGCGAGGTGCCCGAAGGCCTGCGCGGCAAGCGGGTGCTCTCGCTGGACATGGGCGCGCTGATCGCCGGCGCCAAGTATCGCGGTGAATTCGAGGAGCGCCTCAAGGGCGTGCTGAACGATCTGGCCAAGAACGAGGGCCAGATCATCCTGTTCATCGACGAACTGCACACGATGGTCGGCGCCGGCAAGGCCGACGGTGCGATGGACGCGGGCAACATGCTCAAGCCCGCGCTCGCCCGTGGCGAGCTGCACTGCATTGGCGCGACCACGCTCGACGAGTACCGCAAGTACGTCGAGAAAGACGCCGCGCTCGAGCGCCGCTTCCAGAAGGTGTTCGTCGGCGAGCCCAGCGTCGAGGACACGATCGCGATCCTGCGCGGTCTGAAAGAGCGCTATGCGGTGCACCACGGCGTGGAGATCACCGATCCGGCGATCGTCGCCGCGGCCACGCTGTCCAACCGCTACATCGCCGACCGCCAGTTGCCCGACAAGGCCATCGACCTGATGGACGAGGCGGCCAGCCGCATCCGCATGGAGATCGACTCCAAGCCCGAGGAGCTCGACCGCAAGGAGCGCCGGCTGATCCAGCTCAAGATCCAGCGCGAGGCGCTGAAGAAGGAAAAGGACGCCGAGTCGAAGCAGCGTCTGTCGGACCTCGAGGCCGAGATCGGCACTCTGGAACGCGAGTACAACGACCTGGAGGAAGTCTGGAAGGCCGAGAAGGCCACGGTGCAGGGCGCGACCAAGATCAAGGAGCAGATCGAAGCGGCCAAGCTCGATCTCGAATCGGCGCAACGTACGCAGGACTATGCGCGCATGAGCGAGATCCAGTACGGGCGCATCCCGGAACTGGAGAAGCAGCTCAAGGCGGCGCAGGAGGCCGAGACCCAGGGCTTCCAACTGCTGCAGGACAAGGTCACCGCCGAGGAGATCGCGCAGGTCGTCGCGCGCTGGACCGGTATTCCGGTCAGCAAGATGCTCGAGGGCGAGCGCGAGAAGCTGCTGGCGATGGAGTCGCAGCTGCATGCGCGCGTGGTCGGCCAGGAGGAGGCGATCAAGGTTGTCTCCGATTCGGTGCGCCGCTCGCGCGCCGGCCTGTCCGATCCCGATCGGCCGACCGGTTCGTTCCTGTTCCTGGGGCCGACCGGCGTCGGCAAGACCGAGCTGTGCAAGGCACTCGCCGAGTTCCTGTTCGACAGCCAGGACGCGATGGTGCGCATCGACATGAGCGAGTTCATGGAGAAGCACTCGGTCGCCCGGCTGATCGGCGCACCTCCGGGCTACGTCGGCTACGAGGAAGGCGGCTACCTGACCGAGGCGGTGCGCCGTCGGCCCTACAGCGTGATCCTGCTCGACGAGGTCGAGAAGGCGCATCCCGACGTGTTCAACATCCTGCTGCAGGTGCTCGACGATGGCCGTCTGACCGATGGCCAGGGGCGCACGGTCGATTTCCGCAATGCGGTGATCGTGATGACCTCCAACCTCGGCTCGCACCAGATCCAGGAGTTGGCCGGCGACGATTCGGCCGAGGCCTACACGCAGATGAAGGCCGCGGTGATGGGCGTGGTGCAGGCGCATTTCCGGCCCGAGTTCATCAACCGGCTCGACGACATCGTCGTGTTCCACCCCCTGCGCAAGGCGCAGATCCGCGAGATCGCGAAGATCCAGATGCGCGGGCTGGAAAAGCGCCTGGCCGAGCGCGGGCTGCGCATCGAGGTCTCGGACGCTGCGTTCGATCTGCTGGGCAACGTCGGCTTCGACCCGGTCTATGGCGCACGCCCACTCAAGCGCGCGATCCAGCAGCAACTCGAGAACCCGCTGGCCTCACGCATCCTCGCCGGCGAGTTCGCCAGCGGAGACACGATCATGGTCGACGCGGCCGGCGGCGAACTGGGCTTCGCAAAGGCCTGACCCCCGCTGGCGAGCCCGCAGCCTGCACCTCTCCACCTGTCGCGTGGTCTCGGCGCGAGCGAGTACGGACACCTCCCCCGCCCGAGGGGGAGGTCGGCGCGCGCAAGCGTGCCGGGTGGGGGCACGGGCCTTCCCGATACACGTCCTTCGACCAGCCAAAGCGCGGTTCGCCATGACCTTGACGCTCGCTTCCCTACCGCCGCGCGAGCATCCCCGCAACGCGACAGGGCCTTCGGCATGCACATCCTGATCACCGGCGGCAGCGGTTTTCTCGGCAGCGCATTGACCCGCGCGCTGCAGCGCGATGGCGCGCGTGTGACCTGGCTGTCGCGCCGGGCCTCGACCCCGGCTCCCGACGGCGTCGAGGTCCGCGACTACGCCGCGTTGTGGTCGGACGACCGTTTCGATGCGGTGGTCAATCTGGCCGGCGCCGGCATTGCCGAACGCCGCTGGAGCGCCGCGCGCAAGCAGGTGCTGCGCGACAGCCGCTTGATCCCGACGCGTGTCCTCGTCGACTGGATTCGCTCGGCGCATGTCCCGCCGAAGGTACTGTTGAGCGGCTCGGCGGTCGGCTGGTATGGCGCCCAGGGCGACCTGCCGCTGGACGAGGAGGGCGCGCCGCATGACGAGTTCCAGCATCGTCTGTGCGAGGAATGGGAGGCCGCCGCCCGCGTTGCCGAGGACCGCGTGCCGGTGGTGCGGCTGCGGACCGGTGTGGTGCTGCATCCCGACGGCGGCATGCTGCAGCGGCTGCTGCCGCCGTTCCGGCTCGGCCTTGGCGCCCGGCTCGGAGACGGCCGCCAGATGCTGAGCTGGATCGCACGTGAGGACTGGGTGGCGGCCGTCCTTGCGTTACTGCATGCGCATCTGCGCGGCGAGCCGCAGGCGCCGGTCGGCGCGTGCAATCTCACGGCGCCCGAGCCGGTGGACAACACCGATTTCACCCGCGCGCTGGCCGATGCCCTGCGGCGTCCGGTGGTGCTGGCGGTGCCGGCGCGCGCGCTGGCGCTGGGCCTGGGCGAGATGGCCACGCTGCTGGTGGACGGGCAGCGCGTGTTGCCGGCGCGCTTGCTGGCCTCGGGCTTTGAATTCGCGTGGTCGCGCCTGGCGCCTTATCTCGACGCCGAACTGCGCTGACCCAGGTCTGCGCTCAGCCCGGCTGCGGCGCCGGCGGTGTGGCCGCGTCGCTGCCCGGACGTACCGGTCGGAACGGCGGCGTCGACATGACCATCTCGGCCAGCGAATAGGCCAGTTCGCGCTCGGCCAGCACCGCGCCGTCTGCGCCGTGCTCGAGCAGATGGCGGACTTCGCCGTCGCTGTGCGCGCGTGCCAGCACCGTGATGCCCGGATTGATGGCTTTCATGCGCTCGATCGCCTCGCCGGCTTCCAGTGCCTGTGGGATGGCAAAGATCGCAAGCGCCGCGCGCTCGGGAGCGGCGTCACGCATCACCGGTTCGGAGGCGACGTTGCCGCGCACCACCAGCAGGCCGCGATCGCGGGCCTTGCGTACCAGGTCCGGATCGTCCTCGACGATCACCAGCGGCACTTCACGCTGTTGCAGCAGTTCGGCCAGCTGCCGGCCGACGCGACCGTAGCCGACGAGGATGGCATGGCCGCGCAGGTCGGCCGGAATCGCCTGGATCGGCTGGGCTGGCTCGGGTGCCGACGCCGCCGTGGCGGCCGCGCGACGCGCCTGCCAGCTGTCGAGCAGGCCGAAGATCAGCGGGTTGGCCATGATCGAGATCAGCGCGCCGGCGAGCACCAGCGAGCGGCCATCGGGCGGCAGGATGTCCAGCGCCACGCCGAGCCCGGCGATGATGAAGGCGAACTCGCCGATCTGCGCCAGGCTGGCGGAGATCGTCAGTGCGGTGCTGGTCGGGTGCTTGAACGCGCGCACGATCAGGAACGCGGCCGCCGACTTGCCGAAGATGATGATCAGCGCCGTCGCCAGCACCTGCCAGGGGTGCAGCAGCAGGATGCGGGGATCGAACAGCATGCCAACCGAGACGAAGAACAGCACCGCGAATGCGTCGCGCAGGGGGAGCGAATCGTTCGCGGCCTTGTGGCTGAGCTCCGACTCGTTGAGCAGCATGCCGGCGAAGAACGCGCCGAGCGCGAACGACACACTGAAGATCGCCGCCGAGCCGAACGCCACGCCCAGCGCGATCGCGAGTACGGACAGCGTGAACAGTTCGCGCGAGCCGGTGCCGGCGATCCGCTCGAGCACCCACGGGATCACGCGCCGCCCGACCAGCAGCATCACCGCGACGAACATCGCGACTTTGAGCAGCGTCCAGCCGACGCTCAGCAGCACCGAGCCGACCGTGGTCTCCTCGCCGCCGGTGCTGTGCATCACATCGGCCAGCACCGGCATCAGCACCAGGGCGATCACGCAGGCCAGGTCCTCGACGATCAGCCAGCCGACCGCGATCTTGCCGCGCGTGGTGTCGAGCAACCGGCGCTCCTCCATCGCCCGCAGCAGCACGACCGTACTGGCGGTCGCCAGTGCGAAGCCGAACACGATGCCCTGGACGGTCGGCCATCCCATCAGCGCCGCCAGTCCCCAGCCCAGAAGGGTGGCCACGGTGATCTGGGTCAACGCGCCCGGGATCGCGATCGACTTCACGTCGAGCAGGTCCTTGAGCGAGAAGTGCAGGCCGACGCCGAACATCAGCAGCATCACGCCGATCTCGGCCAACTGGTCGGCCAGCGCCTGGTCGGCGACGAAGCCGGGCGTGAACGGTCCGACGAGGATGCCTGCGACCAGATAGCCCACCAGCGGCGAGAGCCGGAGTCGGTTGGCGAGCGCGCCGAACACGAAGGCCATGCCCAGGCCGACGGCGACGATGTTGATCAGGTCGGTGTTGTGCGGCATCGGCGAAGTGTGGGGGACAAGTATTGCAGTGTCGCCGACGCGTCCGTATCCAGGCAACCCGCGCCCGCAAGCCGACAGGCGCGGCGATGCGCGCCATCACGGCTGCGAGCGCAGACATTGGCGCGCCGTCGCCTGCACGACGACGGCGCATTGGATGTCCGGCGCCATGCAGGCGCCGGACCGTGGATCACCAGGTGTAGGCGATCTTGGCGTAGCCGAATGCGCCGCCGAAACCGAATGGCGACAGATTGCTGTACGGGAACTGCCCGTTGGTCGAGTTGCCGAAGATGTTTTCGTCCGGGTATTCGTTGAGCACGTTGTCGGCGCCCAGCGTCAATGCCCAGTTCTCGCCCGGCTTGTAGGTCGCCGACACGTCGACCAGCCACTTGGCCCCGTACTTCTGGTCCAGCGCCGGGTTGTTGGGCGTGGTGCGCACGCTGCCGTAGCGGGTGGTCGACAGCGAGAAGCCCCAGTCGGCGGCATTCCAGGTGCCGGCCAGCAGCAGCTTATTGCGCGGGAAACCCTGCTCGATGCGGCCGGCCTCGACGCGATCGATGCGCTCCAGATCCACGCCGATCGCCTCGAGCGCGGCCGGGTTGTCGGCGATGCGGGTGATCTCGGTCTTGGAATGGTTGTAGCCGGCGGTCAGATCGAGGCTGCCGGCGGCCAGGTCCCAACGGTAGGTACCGACGACGTCCACGCCGCGGGTGCGGGTGTCGATGGCGTTGGTGAAGTAGCGGCCACCGTTGACGCCGAAGATCCCCTGCGACTCGAGCAGCGCGCGCACCGCGTCGCCCGTCAGGTTCGACGACAGCGCGATACGGTCGTCGACGTCGATCTGATAGGCATCGACGGTGACGTAGAGGTTGTCGACCGGCTGCAGCACCAGACCCAGGCTGTAGGACAGCGATTCCTCGGGCTTGAGCGGCTCGGCGCCGAAGGCCCGTGCGACCGCGCTGCTGGCCGGGAACGTGCGGATCTCGAACGGTGTGGTGATGCCCGGCAGGAACACCGTGCTCACGGTCTGGAAGTACTGCTGGGCCAGCGACGGCGCGCGGAAGCCGCTCGACACCGTGCCGCGCAGCGCGACCGCATCGGTGAACGCATAGCGCGCCGACAGCTTGCCCGACAGCTGGCTGCCGAAGTCGTCGTAGTCCTCCCAGCGTGCGGCCACGCCGCTGGAGAACTTCTCGGTCAGATCGGCTTCCAGGTTGGCGTAGACCGCGTGGCTGTCGCGGTCGTAGGCGCCGGCGATGCCCGGTGCGAAGCCGCCGAAGCCCTGCGCGCCGGCGGCCGCACCGGGCACGCCCGCGCCCGCGTCGATGTACGAGCCCGGCTCGCCCGGCGACTGGTTCCACTTCTCGTTACGGCCCTCGGCACCGAAGGCCAGCGTCACCGGATAGGCCAGACCCCAGTCGAACTGCCGGCTGACATCGAAGTTGATGATGTTCTGCGTGGTCTCCAACGCGCCGTCATAGAACGAAGTCGGCGAATCCGGCCCCAGGCTCGCGTTGAGCGAATTGCGGGTATAGAACTCCAGCCGGTTGTAGCCGTAGTTGTAGCTCAGGTCCCAGTTCCATTCGCTGGCGGTATGGCCCTTGAGGCCGGCGACGATCGAACGATCCTTGGAGATATTGTTGATTTCGGGCAGGAAACCATCGGGATGGATGCTGCGGATGTTCTGGGTCGGGTTGGCCGGGGCGCGGAAGAACGCGAACGAGGTGACATCGCGGTTGCTGGCGGTACCGAAGCCATAGACGCTGATCGCATCGGTCAGCGCGATGTCGGTGTTGAAGCCGACGGCGCCGAAGTCGACCTCCGGCTCGCCGATCACGAACGCCTTCTGCCCGAGCGCGGGCTGGGTCGGGCCGGGCGTGCCGGCGAACGGCCGCGCGCGGTTGGTCGCCTCCTGCTGGCCGACTTGGGCGGACAGGTGCAGGAAGCCGCGCTCGCCCAGGGCCAGGCCGGTGTCGCCGGCAATCTGGTGCTGGGTGCCGTCGCCGGCCGAGTACTGGCCCAGATTCACCGCCAGGCTGCCGCCCTGCGAGGCGCCCTTGAGCACGATGTTGACCACGCCGGCGATTGCGTCCGAGCCGTACTGCGCCGAAGCGCCGTCGCGCAATACCTCGACGCGCTCGATCGCCGAGACCGGGATCGTGTTGAGATCGACCGGGGCCGAGCCGCGACCGATCGTGCCGTTGAGATTGAGCAGAGAAGAGGCGTGGCGGCGTTTGCCGTTGACCAGCACCAGCACCTGGTCGGGCGACAGACCGCGCAACTGCGCCGGACGGATCGCCGAGGAGCCGTCCACCAGCGCCGGGCGCGGGAAATTCAGCGACGGCAGCGCGCGCGCCAGTGCGGTCGCCAGTTCGGTCGTACCGGTGGCCTGCAGCGATTCGGCGGTGATGATATCGATCGGCGACTGCGATTCGGCCACCGTGCGGTCGCTGACCCGGGTGCCGGTGACGATCAGTGTGTCGAGGGTGGAGGTGCGGGTCTGCGGCTGGGCGTCCTGCGCGAGCGCGGCGGGAGCGACGGGCAGCAGGGCCGCGAGTACGGCGAGGGTGAGGCGATGGCGGGACATGGCAGACCTCGAGCTTTGGGGGAAGGGGAGGCGGTGTTAATGGCGATTTAACAGGCGCGTTTCAAAGGCGTCAATGCAGCCAGCAATAGGTTTCGATTGTTCCGTTTATGAAACGACGGCGCGGGTCGGCGGGTTCCGGGTCGCGCTCCTGTAAAATCAACCGATGATCTCCTTCAAGAATTTCGCCCTGCGGCGCGGCGAACGCCTGCTGCTGTCCGACGTCGACCTCACCCTGCACTCGGGCTGGCGCGCCGGCGTGGTCGGCCGCAACGGCGCCGGCAAGTCGTCGCTGTTCGCGGCCGTGCGCGGCGAAGTCGAAGCCGACCGCGGCGACCTCGACCTGCCCAACCGGCTGCGCGTGGCGAGCATTGCCCAGGAACTGCCGTCGTTGCCTGACCCGGCGATCGAGTTCGTGCTCGGCGGCGATGCTGCGGTCGCCGGCGTGCTCAAGGCCGAGGCCGATGCGATGGCCGCCGAGGACTGGGAGGCCGTGGCCGAGGCCCATGTGCGCATGGCCGAGCTCGGCGCCTACGACGCCTCGGCGCGCGCCGGCAAGCTGTTGCACGGCCTGGGCTTTCCGGCCGAGACTCACCAGCGCGCGGTCGCCACGTTCTCCGGCGGCTGGCGCGTGCGCCTGAATCTGGCGCGCGCGCTGATGACGCCCAGCGACCTGCTGCTGCTCGACGAACCGACCAACCACCTCGACCTCGATGCGGTGCTGTGGCTGGAGCAGTGGCTGCTCAAATACCCCGGCACGTTGCTGCTGATCAGCCACGACCGCGAGTTCCTCGACAACGTCTGCACCCACACCCTGCATCTGCACGGCGGCGGCGCGAAGCTCTACACCGGTAACTTCACCGCGTTCGAGCGTCAGCGCGCCGAGCAGTTGCGCCTGCAGCAGATCACCCACGAAAAGACCCAGGCCGAGCGCGCGCACCTGCAGAAGTTCATCGATCGCTTCAAGGCCAGCGCGGCGAAAGCCAAGCAGGCGCAGTCGCGAGTCAAGCGTCTGGCCAAGCTCGCCGATACCGAAGCGGTGCGCGCCGAGCGCGAGGTGCGGATCGACTTCCCGCAGCCGCTGAAGCTGCCGCACGCGTTGCTGCGCATCAACGACGGCGTCTGCGGGTATCCCTCGGCCGATGGACAGGTGGTGATTCTGGACAAGGTGGGCTTTGGTTTGGAGGCCGGTGACCGCATCGGCCTGCTGGGCCCCAACGGCGCCGGTAAATCCACCTTGGTCAAGTCGCTGGTCGGCGACCTGCCGCTGCTGGCCGGCGAGCGCTACGCGCATCCGGACCTGCGGATCGGCTACTTCGCCCAGCATACGGTCGAGTCGCTGGTTGCCGGCACGTCGCCGATCGACCACCTGCGCGAACTCTCGCCCAACGTCGCCACCCAGGCCTTCCGCGACTTCCTGGGCAAGTGGAGTTTTCCCGGGGATCGTGCGTTCGAGAGCATCGATGGCTTCTCCGGTGGCGAGCGCGCGCGCCTGGCGCTGGCGCTGATCGCCTGGCTGCAGCCCAATGTGCTGCTGCTCGACGAGCCGACCAACCATCTCGACCTGGAGATGCGCGAAGCGCTGGCCGAGGCGCTGAGCGACTTTCCCGGCGCGATCGTGCTGGTCTCGCACGACCGTCACCTCATCGGCCTGGTCAGCGACCTCTATTGGCGCGTCGCCGATGGCAAGGTCGTGCCCTTCGACGGCGACCTCGACGAGTACGCGGCGTGGCTGCGCGCGCGCGGCAATGCCGGCGAGTTGCGCACGCCGGCCGCCACGCCCGTCGCCGAGGCGTCGCCGGCCCCGCCGCCGACGCGCACCAAGGTCAATCCGCATCGGCTGCAGAAGGTCGAGACGCGGGTCTCCGAACTTGCGGCTGAACTGGCCCGAATCGAGGCGATGCTGACCGACCCGGCGACCTATGCCGATGGCCCGCGCGTGGCCGAGCTGGGCCAGCAGCAGGCGGCGCTGCGCGACGAGCTGGAGACGGCCGAGGCCGAACTGCTGGCCCTCTACGACGCCTGATCGGCAACCCGGGCGGACCCGGGTTGCCGTTGCGCGGTATGGGCGGGTAGGGTGGCGCGATGAACCGACTCCTGATCCCGACCGCCCTGGCCGCCGCCCTCGTGCTCGCCGCCTGCGGCAACACCGAACCGGCCGCCGACACCCGTCCGCCACCGGCCAATCCGACCGCTGATGCTGCCGCGGCTGCGGCCGCCGAGGCCGCCGCGCGTGAGCATGTGCCCGCCGACGCATTCCTGGCGGCAATCGCGCGCCACTGCGGCGAGGCCTTTGCCGGCCGCATCGTCGCCAACGAGCCCGCGCCGGCCGCCGATGCCGCGCCCGATCCCTTCGAGGGCAAGGAACTGGTGATGCACGTGCGCGGCTGCAGCGACAAGACGCGCGAACTGCGGATCCCCTTCCATGTCGGCGACGACCATTCGCGCACCTGGATCCTGACCCGTACCGAACACGGCCTGCAGCTCAAGCACGACCACCGCAAGCCCGACGGCAGCGAGAACCCGGTGACGATGTACGGCGGCGAGACCCAGAACGCCGGCACCGATCAGCGCCAGGAATTCCCGGTCGATGCCGAATCGATCGCGCTGTTCGAAAAGGAAGGCCTGAACGACTCGGTGACCAACACCTGGGCGATGGAGATCCATCCCGGCGAGCGTTTTGTCTACGAACTCACCCGTCCCGGCGGGCGCAAGTTCCAGGTCGAGTTCGACCTGACCAAGACCGTCGCGGCCCCGCCGACGCCCTGGGGCTACTGACCGCCGGCAACGGCGGACAGGTCAGGCACACGTTCGGGCGCGAGCGCCCGCTGCGCCTGCAGCCAGGTCCGGAACTGGCGCAGCGGCGCCGGTTCCGGCCGTGAGCGTAACTGGGTCAGCCAGTAGCGGCCCAGCGCGATGCCGGTGTCGAAGGGTTGCACCAGGCGGCCCTCGCGCAGTTCGCGTTCGAACATCGTCAGCGGCAGCAGCGCCACGCCGGCGCCGGCTGCTGCGGCAGTGGCGAGCGCCAGCGACGAATCGAAAACCGGCCCGCGCGCTTCGATCGCGTCGGCGCCGGCTGCCTGCAGCCAGCGCGGCCACTCGTCGCCGCGGTAGGAGCGCAGCAGCGTCGCGCGGTCGAGGTCGCGCGGACTGGCCAGGCGGCGCGCCAGCGCGGGCGCACAGACTGGGGCGAACAGTGTGTCGACGATCGGTGTGCAGGCCTGGCCCTGCCAGTCGCCGTCGCCGAAGCGCACGGCGGCATCCAGCCCTTCGCTGGCGAGGTCGATGCGGTTGTTGTGGGTCTGCAGGCGCAACTCGACATCCGGATGCGCGGCCTCGAACGCCGGCAAGCGCGGCAGCAGCCAGCCGGTGGCGAAGGTGCCGACCACACCCAGACTCAGAACCTGGCGCTCGGCGGTGCCGGCGGCGCGCTGGACTGCAGTGGCGATGCGGTCGAAGGCATCGTGGAGCACCGGATACAGCGCGCTGGCCTCATCGGTCAGTGCGACGCCGCGCGGCAGGCGGTGGAACAGGCGCACGCCCAGCCGGTCCTCCAGGCTGCGGATCTGGTGGCTGAGGGCCGCTTGGCTCACGCACAGTTCGAGCGCGGCGCGGGTGAAGTTCTGGTGGCGCGCAGCGGCCTCGAAGGCGCGCAATGCGTTGAGCGGCAGCGGCGGACGCGACATGGGCAGCAGGGGTGAGCGGGATCGATCGATGATCGCATTTCGGGCATGGGAACGCGCCAATCACTATCCAGCCATCGATACGGCTCATGGCTGCCCCTGATTCTTCGCGCTGGTGACCGCCGTCGTGCGGGCGCCAGAATCGGCACTTCCCCAGCTTCGGAGACCGTTTGATGGCATCGCGACGCGCGCTGTTGAAACTCGCCGGCCTGTCCGCCCTGTCGCTGCCGATGGCCGCATTGCCGGACGCGCGTGCCGCGGCGCCGGAGGCCAGCCCGGACGCGATCGCCGGGGCGCCGGACCTGGCTGCGCTCGAGGCAGCGAGCGGTGGCCGGCTCGGCGTGGCGCTGCTGCGCGATGGAGATCCGGCTGTGCGTGCCGGACACCGGGTCGACGCGCCCTTCCCGATGGCCAGCACCTTCAAGTTCCTGCTGGCCTCGGCAGTGCTCGCCCGCGCCGATCGCGGCGTGCTGTCGCTGGACCGGCGGCTCGCGGTGCGCGAGGCTGACATGCTCGAGCATGCGCCGGTGACCAGCCGGCATGTCGGACGCGACCTCACCGTGCGCGACCTGTGCCAGGCCACGATGGTCTGGAGCGACAACCCGGCGGCGAACCTGCTGCTGCCGCTGGTCGACGGCCCGGCCGGACTCACCGCCTTCCTGCGCGCCGCCGGCGATGCGGTGACGGTCTGCGCCCGCAATGAGCCGGAGGTCAACCTGTTCGCGGACGGCGATCCGCGCGACACCACCACGCCGCTGGCGATGGCCGGCAATCTGCAACGGTTCGTACTTGGCGACGCGCTGCTGCCAGCCTCGCGCCTGCAGTTGACCGACTGGCTGATCGGCAACCGCACCGGCGATGCGCGCATCCGCGCCGGTGCGCCTGCCGGTTGGCGGGTCGGCGACAAGACCGGCGGCGCGAGCGGCATCAGCAACGACATCGCGGTGCTATGGCCTGCCGATGGCGGCCGGCCGTGGTTGCTGGCCTGCTATCTACAGGGCTCGGCGCTCGCTGGCGCGGCGCGCGATGCCGTGCTGTGTCGCGCCAGCGAGCTGGCGCTCGCCCAGGTGCGCAGCGCGTAGCGTCCAAGGCGAGCGGAGGCCCGTGGACGGGAACCGACAAGTGGTCGGGTGGGATCGTGCGAGCGCGCCGTGACGGTGTGCGGCGGGCTTGATCCGGTCGCCGGCGCCCCCATGTCCACGCCCAGTCAAGGTTCCTTCTTTCCCACCATGCCGATCTACGCCTTCCGCTGCGCCGACTGCGGCCACGATTTCGACCGTCTGCAGAAGCTCTCCGATCCCGATCCCGAGACCTGTCCGGCCTGCGGCGCGGCGGCCGTCAAGCGCCAGCTCACCGCGCCTGCGTTCCGTCTGGCCGGCAGCGGCTGGTACGAGACCGACTTCAAGAAGGACGGCGACAAGAAGCGCAACCTGGCCGAAGGCGGCGAATCCGCCAAGCCTGCCGGCGACGCCGCCGCGAGCCCGGCGCCGGCGGCCAAGTCGGACGTGCCCGCACCCAAGGTCGAGACCAAGCCGGCCGCCAAGCCCGCCGCCGCGGCCGACTGAGGCCACGCGGCCGACGCCGCTCCCAACGCAGGCGCGCGCGGACCGCCGCGCACGCCTTACACTATCGGGTTCCGCCCGCCGGGCGGTCGGTATCCCGTGTCTTTTCCGCGTTCGGAGTGTCCATGCGTACCCATTTCTGCGGCCTCGTCGACGAGGCGCTGATCGACCAGACCGTCACCCTGTGCGGCTGGGCCGATGTCGCCCGCAACCTCGGCGGCGTCTGCTTCATCGATCTGCGCGACCACGAGGGCATCGTCCAGGTCGTCGCCGAGCCGTCGGCCGAGCCGGGCAACGCGGAGGTGCTGTCCCTGGCCGAGCAGGTGGGCTACGAGGACTGCCTGCGCATCACCGGCGTCGTCCGTCGCCGGCATTCGGTCAACCCGAAGATCCGGACCGGCCAGGTCGAGGTCGTCGCGCAGACCATCGAGGTCTTGAACAAGGCCGAGCCGCTGCCGTTCCATCACCACGAGAACCCGGGCGAGGAGACGCGCCTCAAGTACCGCTATCTCGACCTGCGCCATCCGCAGATGCAGCGCCGCATGCGCACGCGCACCAAGCTGGTCAGCGCGCTGCGCCACTGGCTCGATGCGCGCGGCTTCCAGGACATCGAGACCCCGATCCTGACCAAGGCGACGCCGGAAGGTGCGCGCGACTTCCTGGTGCCTGCACGCATGCATCCGGGCGAGTTTTACGCGTTGCCGCAGTCGCCGCAGCTGTTCAAGCAGATCCTGATGATGTCCGGCTTCGACCGCTACTACCAGGTGGCGCGTTGCTTCCGCGACGAGGCGCTGCGCGCCGATCGCCAGCTGGAATTCACCCAGCTCGACATGGAATTCGCCTGGGTGTCCGAGCGCGACGTGCAGGACACGGTCGAAGCGATGATCCGTGATGTGTTCCGCGAGGTCGCCGGCGTCGAACTCGACGCGCAGTTCCCGCGCATGACCTATGCCGAAGCCATGCGCCGTTACGGCTCCGACAAGCCGGACCTGCGCATCGCGCTGGAACTGGTCGATGTCGCCGAGCTGGTCAAGGATTGCGGCTTTGCGGTGTTCGCGGGTCCCGCGAACGAGGCGAATGGCCGCGTCTGCGCGCTGCGCATTCCTGGCGGCGCGTCGCTGAGCCGCAAGCAGATCGACGAGTACGCCGCCCACGCGGCCAAGTACGGCGCCAAGGGCCTGGCGTACATCAAGATCGCCGAGTCCGGCGAGGTCAGTTCGCCGATCCAGAAGTTCTTCGACGAGGCGGCCTTCGCCGCGCTGGTGTCGCACGTGGGTGCGGGCAACGGCGACCTGGTGTTCTTCGGCGCGGGCAAGTACGCGACGGTCAGCGACTTCATGGGCGCGATCCGTCTGAAGGCCGGTAAGGACTTCGGCCTGGTGGCCGAGGGGTGGAAGCCGCTGTGGGTGACCGATTTTCCGATGTTCGAATGGGACGACGAGGCGCAGCGCTACGTCGCCTTGCACCATCCCTTCACCGCGCCGGCGGTCGATGACGAGGCCGACCTGCGAGCCAATGCGGCGACTGCGGTCTCGCGCGGCTACGACATGGTGCTCAACGGCAACGAGATCGGCGGCGGCTCGATCCGTATCCACCGGTCCTCGATGCAGTCGGCGGTATTCGATCTGCTCGGCATCGGCGCCGAGGAGGCCCAGGCCAAGTTCGGCTTCCTGCTCGATGCCTTGAAGTACGGCGCGCCGCCGCACGGCGGGATCGCGTTCGGCATCGATCGCCTCGCGGCACTGATGGCCGGCACCGAATCGATCCGCGATGTCATCGCGTTCCCCAAGACCACCGGCGCGCAGTGCCTGATGACCGATGCGCCGTCGCCGATCGCCGACGCGCAGCTGGCCGAAGTCCACATCCAGGTGCGCGCCCGCGCTGAATGACCGCGCGGCCCCATCGCTGCGCGGCCGGTATCGCGCAGTGGCCCATTGTTGATCGCGATCAACACATCTGTCGCGCCGGTTGGGTATCCTCCGAGCGCGACTTCTTCTTCGACAGGACCGCCCATGAAGCCCGAAGCGCAGGAGGCTGCCCTCTTGACCGCCCCCGCCGAACCGGCCGAGCCGGTCGATCCGCGCCGGGCCAAGCGCAAGGAACTGCTGCTGTTCCTGTTCATCACGGTGGTGATGTTCCCGATACTGTCGGTGCTGATCGTCGCCAGCTACGGGTTCTCCGTGTGGTTCTGGCAGATGTTCACTGGCCCACCCACGCACTAGGCCGCCTTCGTCATGGTAGCCGCCGCCACCAGACCGCCCGATCCGCGCCGACGCGCGCTGCTGCGCGGTCGTCTGCACGCCCCGCATCCCTTGCGCCCGCCCTGGGCGCTGGACGAGCGCGCGTTCGTCGATGCCTGCACGGGCTGCGGTGCCTGCGTTGCGGCCTGTCCCGAGCGTGTGCTGGTGATCGGCGAGGGGCGCTTGCCGGTGTTCGATCCGGCGCTGGGCGAATGTACGTTCTGCACCGATTGCGCGTCCGCCTGTGAGGCCCCCGCGTTCCGTTCGGTCACAGACATCGCCTGGGCGCTGCAGGCGCGCGTCGCCGAGACCTGCCTGACGCTGCACGGCATCGTGTGTTCGAGCTGCCGCGATGCCTGCGGCGAATCGGCGATCCATTTTCCGGTGACCTCGCGCGTGCCCACGCCGGTCGTGGCCGCGGACCGCTGCACCGGCTGCGGCGCCTGCGTTGCTGGCTGCCCATCGGCCGCGATCTCGCTGCGGCCCGTCACCTCTGAGGACGCTGCCCATGTCTGACCCCCGTCCCGAATGGCATGTCGCCAGCCTGGTCGTCCGCCACCGTCCCGAGGCGCGCGATGCATTGGCGGCTGCGGTCGCGACCACCGACGGCCTGGAGCTCGCGATGCAGGAGGACACCTGCAGCGTGCTGCTGCAGGAGAGCGACGGCACGCGCGGCCTGATGGCGAGCATCGATGTCCTGCAGGCCGTGGCCGGGGTGATGGCCGTCAACCTCGTCTACCACCATGCCGAGCCGACATCCGCGATCGATCGCGACCTCGCGCCGGCCGACACCCGTACACAAGACACGACAGGAGCAACGGCATGACCAGCCGCCGCGAGTTCATCCGCAACACCGCCATCGCCAGCGCCGCGGCCGCCGCCGGCATGCCGGTGCCCGCCCATTTGGCCGAGGCGATGACCGAGGGCGACGGGCAGCTCAAATGGAGCAAGGCGCCGTGCCGCTACTGCGGCACCGGTTGCGGCATCAACGTCGCGGTGCGCGATGGGCGGGTCGTCGCCACCCACGGCGACGTGCATGCCGAGGTCAATCGCGGCCTGAACTGCGTCAAAGGCTACTTCCTGTCGAAAGTGCTCTACGGCGCCGACCGCCTGACCACGCCGATGCTGCGCAAGCGCAACGGCGTGTTCGCGAAGGACGGCGATTTCACTCCGGTCAGCTGGGACGAGGCCTTCGATGTCATGGCCGAGAAGTTCCGCGCCGTGCTCAAGGCCAAGGGCGGCGACGGCATCGGCATGTTCGGCTCCGGGCAGTGGACCGTGTGGGAAGGCTACGCGGCCAACAAGCTGATGAAGGCCGGCTTCCGCAGCAACCACATCGACCCGAACGCGCGCCATTGCATGGCCTCGGCGGTGACCGGCTTCATGCGTACCTTCGGCATGGACGAGCCGATGGGCTGCTACGACGACATCGAGGCGGCCGATGCGTTCGTGCTGTGGGGCTCGAACATGGCCGAGATGCATCCGATCCTGTGGACGCGCGTGACCGATCGCCGGCTCACCCATCCGCACGTCAAGGTCGCCGTGCTGTCGACCTACGAGCACCGTAGCTTCGAGCTGGCTGACATCCCGATGGTGTTCAAGCCGCAGACCGACCTGGTCATCCTGAACTTCATCGCCAACCACATCATCAAGACCGGCCGGGTCAACCGCGATTTCGTCGACAAGCACACGACCTTCAAGCGCGGCAACGACGACATCGGCTACGGCCTGCGGCCGGAGCACCCGCTGGAGGTCGCGGCCAAGAACGCGCAGGACCCCAACGGCGGCACGCCGATCGACTTCCAGGCGTTCGCCGATTTCGTCGCCCCGTACACGCTCGAGCGCGCCATCGAGATGACCGGCGTGGAGCGCGCGTGGCTCGAGCAACTGGCCGAGCTGTACGCCGATCCGAAGATCAAGGTCATGTCGTTCTGGACCATGGGCTTCAACCAGCACACGCGCGGCACGTGGGCCAACAACATGGTCTACAACATCCACCTGTTGACCGGGAAGATCGCGACCCCGGGCAACAGCCCGTTCTCGCTGACCGGCCAGCCCTCGGCCTGCGGCACCGCGCGCGAGGTCGGCACGTTCAGCCACCGCCTGCCGGCCGACATGGTGGTCACCAACCCTGAGCACCGCCACCATGCCGAGGAGATCTGGAAGATCCCGCACGGGATCATCAAGGACAAGATTGGCTATCACGCGGTCGA
Source organism: Xanthomonas citri pv. mangiferaeindicae (assembly GCA_002240395.1). Classification (NCBI taxonomy): domain Bacteria; kingdom Pseudomonadati; phylum Pseudomonadota; class Gammaproteobacteria; order Lysobacterales; family Lysobacteraceae; genus Xanthomonas; species Xanthomonas citri. Next base: position 651,848 of record CP016836.1, on the reverse strand, counting down.
ACAGAACCGCGCGCTGCGCGACGGCAAGCTCAACGCGTACTGGGTGCAGGTCAACAACAACATGCAGGCCGGCGCGAACATGCTCGAAGAGGGCTACCCCGGCTACCGCAATCCCGACAATTTCATTGTCGTCTCCGACGCCTACCCGACGGTGACCTGCCAGGCCGCCGACCTGATCCTGCCCTCGGCGATGTGGGTGGAGAAGGAGGGCGCCTACGGCAACGCCGAGCGTCGCACCCACTTCTGGCATCAACTGGTGCATGCGCCGGGCGAGGCGCGTTCGGACCTGTGGCAGTTGATGGAGTTCTCCAAGCGTTTCACCACCGACGAATGCTGGCCCGAAGAGATCCTCGCGGCGAACCCGCAGTTCCGCGGCAAGACGCTGTTCGACGTGCTCTATCGCAACGGCAAGGTCGATGCGTTCGGGGTCGAGCAGATCGAGGAAGGCTACGCCAACGCCGAGGCCGATGCGTTCGGCTTCTACGTGCAGAAGGGTCTGTTCGAGGAGTACGCCGAGTTCGGCCGCGGCCACGCGCACGACCTGGCGCCGTTCGACATGTACCACCGCGAGCGCGGCCTGCGCTGGCCGGTGGTCGACGGCAAGGAGACGCGCTGGCGCTACCGCGAGGGCGCCGATCCGTACGTCAAGCCGGGCACGGGCTTCCAGTTCTACGGCAACAAGGACGGCCGCGCGGTGATCTGGGCGCTGCCCTACGAGCCGCCTGCCGAATCGCCCGATGACGAATACGACCTGTGGCTGGTGACCGGCCGGGTGCTCGAGCACTGGCACTCGGGCTCGATGACCATGCGCATTCCCGAGCTGTATCGCGCATTCCCGTCGGCGGTGGTGTTCATGCATCCCGACGACGCCCGCGCGCGTGGCCTCAAGCGCGGCGATGAGGTCTCGGTATCGTCGCGCCGCGGTGCGATGCGCACGCGCGTGGAGACCCGCGGCCGCAACCGGATGCCGCGTGGGGTGATCTTCGTGCCGTGGTTCGACGCCGCCCAGCTGATCAACAAGGTCACGCTCGATGCGACCGACCCGATCTCCAAGCAGACCGATTTCAAGAAATGCGCGGCCAAGGTCGCCGCGGTGGGAGTGGCCTGACATGCGCAAGATCCTCGCCATCGTGTTGACGCTCGTGCTGGCCGCGTGCGGCGACCGCGACCCCAAGCCCGAAATCGTGCCGCCGGCCCCTGAAGTCGGTGCGCGCGGCAATCCCGCCCAGGACATCGACAACCTGCGCCGCAACGTGCCGATCACCGCCGAGATCACGCCGCTGCCGATGGCGCGGGTCGAGAACTTCGACCGTCGCCGCGGCCGTGCCTACCCGATGCAGCCGCCGACCGTGCCGCACAGCATCGAGGGCTACCAGGTCGACAAGAACTCCAACCGCTGCATGCTGTGCCACGCGCGCAGCAACGCTGCGCAGTTCCAGGCGCCGGAGATCAGCGTGACCCATTACATGGATCGCGACGACCAGTTCCTGGCGGAGGTGTCCTCGCGGCGCTACTTCTGCCTGCAGTGCCACGTCGTGCAGACCGACGCGCAGCCGCTGGTCGCCAACGGCTTCCGCGACATCGACAGCGTGCTGCGGTCCGAGCGCGCGGAGCCGTCGGAATGAAGGCGTTCGGGCGGGTCGCAACCACGGTTCGGTCATTCTGGAAGACGCTGCGCTCGCCGGCAGTCCACCTGAGCCTGGGCTTTCTGACGCTGGGCGGGTTCATTGCCGGGGTGATCTTCTGGGGCGGCTTCAACACCGCGCTCGAGGTCACCAACACCGAGGAGTTCTGCACCGGCTGCCACGAGATGCGCGACAACGTCTTCGAGGAGCTCAAGACCACCATCCACTACAACAACCGTTCTGGCGTGCGCGCGACCTGTCCCGACTGCCATGTCCCGCACAATTGGACCAACAAGATCGGCCGCAAGATGCAGGCGTCCAAGGAGGTCTGGGGCAAGATCTTCGGCACGATCAATACGCGCGAGAAGTTCCTGGACATGCGCCTGACGCTGGCCGAGCACGAGTGGGCGCGGCTGAAGGCCAACGATTCGCTCGAGTGCCGCAACTGCCACGACTACGACTCGATGGACCTGACCCGCCAGGCGAGCCGGGCGGCGCAGATCCACCGCACGTACTTGGCGACGGGGCAGGCGACCTGCATCGACTGCCACAAGGGCATCGCGCACCGGCTGCCCGACATGACCGGTGTGCAGCAGGGCGTGCAGGCGGTGCCGGCGGCCCATACCGCGCACTGACGCCTGACGGGGCGACGCGGTGGCCGGGATGGCGCCACCGGTCGTTGCGCTGGAGGCCGGCGGGGCATCGCGCGACAATGACGCGATGACCGTCTCCCCATCTTCCGACGCGGCGCTGCCGCCGGGTTTCGTATTGCGCCGCGGCGTCGAGGCCGACGCCGCGCGGCTGTCCACGCTCGCCGCCCGCACGTTCACCGAGACCTTTGGGCACCTGTATCCGCACGCCGATCTGGACGCGTTCCTCGACGAGGCCTATGCCGTCGAGCGCCAGCGCATCGTGCTGAGCCATCCCGACTATGCGGTCTGGCTGCTCGAGCGCGATGGCGAGGCCGTCGGCCATGCGGCCGCCGGTCCTTGCGGCCTGCCGCATGCCGAGGTGGCGCCGGGCGATGGCGAGCTCAAGCGGCTGTATCTCGTCCGTGGCCTGCAGGGGGCCGCGCTCGGCACCCGGATGATGCAGACCGCGATGGACTGGCTGCTGCGCGACGGGCCGCGCACGCTGTGGGTCGGCGTGTGGTCGGAGAACCACGGCGCGCAGCGGTTCTATGGACGCTACGGTTTCGGCAAGGTCGGCGAGTATCTGTTTCCGGTCGGCGCAACGCAGGATCTGGAGTTCATCCTGCGTCGGCCCGCCCAGCGCTGAGCCGGGCGCCTGCGACGGCGCCCGGCCGCTGCGCTCAGGCCACGACCAGGGTCACATCGATGTTGCCGCGGGTCGCATTCGAGTAAGGGCAGACCGCGTGCGCGGCGTCGACCAGCGGCTGCAACTGCTCGCGCGGCACGCCAGGGGCGCGGATCGTCAACGTGGCCTGGATCCCGAAGCCGGCCGGAATCGGGCCGATGCCGACCTCGCCGGTGATCGTGGTGTCGGCGGGCAGCGTCACCTTCTGCTTGCCGGCGACCAGCTTGAGCGCACCCAGGAAGCACGCCGCATAGCCGGCGGCGAACAACTGCTCGGGGTTGGTGCCAGGGCCACCGGCGCCGCCCAGTTCGCGCGGCGTGGACAGAGCGATATCGAGCGCACCGTCGTTGGAGGCGGCGCGGCCTTCGCGTCCGCCGGTGGCGGTCGCGGTTGCGGTGTAGAGCACGGTGTCGAGGGACATGCGAAAGATCTCCGTGAGTGGCAGGCGGCGGGATGCCGGTGCGGTATCGACACTGTGCGCCGTTCGCTGATACGTTTGGGCATGCCAAGTCCAGGAAACTTGGCCTGGAGTCCTGATATGGTCGATCGTCTCGCCGTGCTGCTGGATCGGTTCCGGATCACCGCCGATGTCGATGCCGGCCCTGGCGAGGTCGGCACGCACGACGACGGCGCGTTGTGGCTGGTCGCCGCCGGATCGCTGCACATGGCCGCGCCGTCGCCGCCGATGGCCGGGCCGGGCCTGTTGCTCGCGCCGCAGCGCGCCCTGGCCGACGGGGTCATCGCCGGGCCGGGGGCGCGCGTGCTCGCGGCCCGGCTGCGCTTCGAGGGTGGCGCCGACAACCCGCTGGTGCGGGCCCTGCCCACGGTGTTGTGGCTGCCCGCCGATGCGGTGCCAGGGTCGGCCGGGCTGTTCGCGCTGTTGTTCGAGGAGGCCTTCGACGGCCGCTGTGGACGCACGGTGCTGCTCGATCGGCTGATCGAGGCCTTGCTGGTCCAGGTGCTGCGCCAGCAGATGGAGTCGGGCGACCTGCGAGGCGGCCTGCTGGCGGGCATGGCCCACCTGCGGCTGCGACGCGCGCTGGTCGCGTTGCACGAAGCGCCGGCACGCGACTGGACGCTGGCGTCGCTGGCGCAGGCTGCGGGGATGTCGCGCAGCGCCTTCGCGCAGAGCTTTCGCGAGGCGCTCGGGCAGACGCCGGGCCAGTACCTGCAGGACTGGCGAATCGCGCTCGCGCAGCGGGCACTGCGGCGCGGCCGGCCACTGAAGGTGATCGCCGACGAAGTTGGCTACGGCAGCGAGGCGGCCCTGTCGCGGGCGTTCAAGGCCCGCAGTGGACTCTCGCCCAGGGCCTGGCGGCAGACGATGGGTCTGCGGGACGCGGCCGCATGAGCGGCGGGCCGCAGCGTGTCGTGCTGCTGCATGGCATCTGGATGGTCGGCCTGACGATGCGGCGCTTCGCGCGGCATTTGGAGGCGGAAGGGTTCGCCCCGGAGATCTTCGGCTATCCCAGCATCACCGGCGGACCGCAGGCGGCGATGGACGGCCTGCTCGCGCAGCTGCGTCGCGGCGGGCCGGCGCATCTGGTCGGACACAGCCTCGGGGGCCTGGTGGCGCTGCAGGCGCTGGCGCAGGCACCGGAGGTGCCGGTCGGGCGCGTGGTCTGCCTGGGCTCGCCGGTGTGCGGCAGTGGCGCGGCCGCCGCGCTGTCGCGGTGGCCGATCTCGCGGCTGTACTTCGGACGCAGCGCCGACATCCTGCTCACCGGCTGCGCGCAGTGGCCGCCGCAGGTGGCGGTCGGGATGGTCGCTGGCCGGGTGCCACGCGGGCTGGGGGCGCTGTTCGCGCGCTTCGACGGTCCCCATGACGGCACCGTGGCGGTGGCCGAGACGCACGCGCCGGGGTTGGCCGACCACGTGGTCGTCGAGGCCAGCCACAGCGGGCTGCTGTTCTCCTCGCAGGCGGTGATCCAGACCGCCGCGTTCCTGCGCGCAGGGCGCTTCGCGCGCTAAAATCGCGCCTTCGACGCCTGAAAAGAACGACCATGGGACGAGGACCTTCGATCGAGGCCCGCAAGAACGCGACCGACGCCAAGCGCGGCAAGATCTTCACCAAGATCATCCGCGAGATCGGCGTCGCCGCCCGTGCCGGCGGCGGCGATCCTGCCAACAATCCGCGCCTGCGCGCCGCCATCGACAAGGGCATGGCGCAGAACATGTCCAAGGACGTGGTCGAGCGCGCGATCAAGAAGGCGACCGGCGAGCTGGAAGGGGTCGAGTACGAGGAGATCCGCTACGAGGGCTACGCGCCGGGCGGGGTGGCGGTCATCGTCGATGCATTGACCGACAACAAGGTCCGCACTGTGGCCGACGTGCGCCATGCGTTCGGCAAGTGCGGCGGCAACCTCGGCACCGATGGCTCGGTGGCCTTCATGTTCAAGCGCCTGGGCGTGCTGAGCTACGACGCCGGCGCCGATGAAGAACGGATCACCGAGGTCGCGATCGAGGCCGGGGCCGACGACGTGATCGTCTATCCCGAGGACGGCGCGATCGACGTGGTCACCGCGCCCGAGGACTTCGCCGCGGTGCGCGAGGCGATGGCCGCCGCGGGCCTGGCGCCCGAGCACGCCGAGCTGACGTTCCGCGCCGACAACGATGTCGCGGTGGATGCCGAGACCGCGCAGCAGGTCCGCAAGCTGCTGGACCTGCTCGAGGATCTCGACGACGTGCAGGACGTGTACTCGAACGTGGACCAGGCCTCGCTGGACGGCGCCTGACGGCGCCGGTGATCCGTCGCCCAATGACCCGCATCCTCGGTATCGATCCCGGCTCGCAGCGCACGGGCGTGGGCATCATCGACGTCGATGCGGCCGGCCGCGTCACGCATGTGCATCACGCGCCGCTGTCGTTGCTGTCGGCCGGCGATTTTCCGGCGCGGCTGCGTCGGTTGCTGGTGGGGCTGGGCGAGCTGGTCGAGCTGCATCGGCCCGACGAGGTCGCGATCGAACGGGTGTTCATGTCGCGCAATCCCGACTCGGCGCTCAAGCTCGGCCAGGCGCGCGGGGCTGCGATCGGTGCGGTGGTGCTGCGCGACCTGCCGGTGCATGAGTACGCGGCCAGCGAGATCAAGCTCGCGGTCGTGGGCCGCGGCAGTGCCGAGAAGGGCCAGGTCCAGCACATGGTCGGCCTGATGCTCGGGCTGACCGGCAAGTTGCAGGCCGACGCCGCCGACGCGCTGGCGGTGGCGATCACCCATGCCCACGTGCGGGCGACGGCTGGCCGGTTGGGGCTCGACGCGCGCCAGGCCTGGAGCAGGAAATGAGTGACATCGCGACCCCGTCCCTCCCCCTCCCCAAGTTCCACGACCGGCCCGCGGCCGGAGGCGCCCGATGATTGGAAGATTGCGCGGCAAGCTCGTGCACAAGGCCCCCCCCTGGCTGGTCGTCGACGTGGGCGGGGTGGGGTATGAGCTCGAAGCCCCGATGAGCACGTTCTACGATCTGCCCGAGGTCGGGCGCGAGGTCGCGCTGTTCACGCACTACGCCCACAAGGAAGACACCGTCTCGCTGTACGGCTTCCTGCACGAGTCCGAGCGTCGGCTGTTCCGCGACGTGCAGAAGGTCAGCGGGATCGGCGCCAAGATCGCGCTCGCTGTGCTGTCGGGGGTCAGTGTCGATGCGTTCGCGCAACTGGTGCAGGCCGGCGACGTCACCGCACTGACCCGGATCCCGGGCATCGGCAAGAAGACCGCCGAGCGGATCGTGGTCGAACTGCGTGATCGTGTCGCCGACCTCGGCGGCGCGGGTGGCGCGGTGGGCGGACGCACCGGGCCCGCCGATCCGCTGTCGGAGGCGACCGTCGCCCTGCAGCAACTGGGCTACAAGCCGGCCGAGGCGGCCAAGATGGCGAAGGCCGCGGCGCGTGATGGCGATGCGGCCGAAATCATCATCCGCAAAGCGCTACAGTCCGCGCTTCGCTGACCCTTCGCCCGTCAGGGGCCCCACGTCATGACCCAGTCCACGCGCCAGGCGGCGCCCGATCCGCGCAGCCCGCCCGGGCACGGCCAGACCCATGGCCAGATCGGCCTGGCGGGGCTGGTCGCCGGCGCGATCGGCGTCGTCTTCGGCGACATCGGCACCAGTCCGCTGTACACCCTGCGCGAGGCGTTCTCGTCGCATTACGGGCTCATCGCTGACCACGACACCGTGCTCGGGGTGCTGTCGATGATCTTCTGGTCGTTGACGATCGTGGTGACCTACAAGTACGTCACCATCATCCTGCGTGCCGACAACGATGGCGAGGGCGGCATCATGGCGTTGATGGCGCTTGCCCAGCGCTGTCTCGCCAAGGGCGGGAAGTCTGCGTATCTGATCGGCATCCTCGGCGTCTTCGGCGCCTCGCTGTTCTTCAGCGACGGCGTCATCACCCCGGCGATCTCGGTGCTGTCGGCAGTCGAGGGCCTCGAAGTGGTGGCGCCGGGCCTGCACGCGTGGATCATTCCGATCACCGTGCTCGTGCTCGGCATCCTGTTCGCGACCCAGCGCTTCGGCACCACCAAGGTGGGGCGGGTGTTCGGCCCGATCATGATGCTGTGGTTCGCTTCGCTGGCGATGCTGGGCGTGCTCAACATCCTGCACGCGCCCGAGGTGCTGCACGCGCTCAATCCGTGGTGGGCGGGGCGCTTCTTCGTCGAGCACAGTTGGGGCGGGGTGTTCATCCTCGGCGCGGTGGTGCTGGCGGTGACCGGTGGCGAGGCGATCTACACCGACATGGGTCACTTCGGTGCGCGGCCGATCCGCTACGCCTGGTACTTCTTCGTGCTGCCGGCGCTGATGCTCAACTATCTGGGGCAGGGCGCGTTGGTGCTTGAGGACCCGGCGGCGATCCGTAACCCGTTCTATGTCGGCGTGCCCGAATGGGCGCGCTGGCCGATGATCGTGATGGCGACCGCGGCGACGGTGATCGCGTCCCAGGCGGTGATCACTGGTGGCTTTTCGGTTGCGCGGCAGGCGATGCAGCTGGGCTACATCCCTCGGATGCACGTGCGCCACACCTCCAGCGACACCATCGGCCAGATCTACATCCCGGGCGTGAACTGGGCGATGGCGGTGGTGGTGATCGCGCTGGTGCTCACGTTCCGAACCTCTTCGGCGCTCGCGGCCGCTTACGGCATCTCGGTATCGCTGACGATGCTCATCGACACGCTGCTGCTGATCGTGGTGGCGCGCGCGCTGTGGCCGCGCTGGCGGCGCTGGGTGTTGCCGTCGTGCGCGGTCTTCATCCTGATCGACATCGCCTTCGTGATCGCCAACGGCGCCAAGGTGCTGCAGGGCGCCTGGTTCCCGCTGGTGCTGGGCATCACGCTGTTCACGCTGCTCAGGACCTGGCGGCGCGGCCGCCAGTTGCTGCGCGACGAGATCCAGAAGGAGGGCATTCGCCTGGATACCTTCCTGCCGGGTCTGATGCTCGCTCCGCCGGTGCGGGTGCCAGGCACCGCGGTGTTCCTGACCGCCGATCGCGGCGTGGTGCCGCAGGCGTTGATGCACAACCTCAAGCACAACAAGGTGCTGCACGAGCGCAACGTGTTCCTGACGGTCGAAACGCTCACCGTGCCCTATGCGGCGCCATCGCGGCGAATGCGGATCGAACACGTCGGCGACGACTTCCATCGCATCACCTTGCGCTTCGGTTTCATGGAGACGCCGGACGTGCCGATGGCGCTGATGCGCTGCGGCGATGTCGAGGGCGGCATCGTGATCGACCCGATGGACACCACCTACTTCACCAGCCGCGAGACCGTGGTCGCCACGCCGCGGCGCGGCATGCCGGTCTGGCGCGACAAGCTGTTCGCGCTGATGCACCGCAACGCGGCGCCGGCCACGGGCTTCTTCCGCATCCCCGGCAATCGCCTGGTCGAGCTCGGATCGCAGGTGCATATCTAGGCGGGGCATGCCCCGTCGGGCGGGTGCGACGCTGCGTCGCAGTCAAGTCGGCCCGCCGGCGGTCGATAACGTCGGCGAGTACCGCCGGACGCCGAACCGCATGCACGCGCTCCTGCCCAGGATCCCGACCTCGCCCCTGCCACAGCGTGTGCTGCTGGTGGAGAACTCGCGTGCCTACACCCAGGCCGTGGCCGGCACCATCGAGAGCCGGCTCGAGTTGCCGGTGACGGTCGCCGGATCGCTGGCCGAGGCCAAGCGGGCGCTCGACGCGCACGACGACTGGTTCCTGGTGTTGACCGGACTGGTGCTGGCCGACGGGGACCGCGATTCGGTCGTCGATTTCTTCCTGGCGCGCGGCCTGGCAACGGTGGTCGTGAGCGGCGTCTACGACCGCGAACTGCGCGACCGCCTGCTGCGTCGGCAGGTGATCGACTTCGTACTCAAGAGCACGCCCGGCAGCCTGGACTACATTGTCTGGCTGGTGCAGCGCCTGGAGCGCAACCGGCGGATCTCCGCACTGGTGGTCGACGATTCGGCCTCCGCGCGCGAGCGCACCGCCTGGTTGCTGGAGATGTTCGGCTACCGGGTGGTGCAGGCCGCCGAAGGCGATGCCGCGCTGCGCGCGCTCGAAGCCGACCCGACGATCCGCCTGGCCTTGATCGACGAGGAAATGCCGGGCATGCAGGGCGTGGAGGTAACACGGCGCCTGCGCGCGCTGCGCGCCCGCGACCGGGTCGCGGTGATCGGCGTGTCGGGCTGCGAGGATGCCGACCTGGTCGCGCGTTTCCTCAAGAACGGCGCCAACGATTTCCTGCGCAAGCCCTACTCGCGCGAGGAGTTCTTCTGCCGCGTCTCTCAGAACGTCGACCAGCTGGAGCTCATCGGCAGCCTGCAGGACCTGGCGACGCGCGATTTCCTCACCGGCCTGCCCAACCGGCGCTGCTTCCTCGAGCGTGCCGAGCAGCAACTGCCGGCACTGCAGGACGGCGGCACGCCGGTGGCGATGGCGATCCTCGATGTCGACCACTTCAAGCACATCAACGACAGCTGGGGGCACGAGACCGGCGACCACGCGCTGCGTGCGCTGGCGACCGCGCTGTCGGCGCACGCGCGCCCACAGGACCTGATCGCGCGCTTCGGTGGCGAGGAGTTCTGCCTGCTGGTGCCCGGGCTCGATGCCGACGCGCTGGCCGCGTACTTCGAGCGCCTGCGCGCCAGCGTCGAGGATCTGCGGGTGCCGGTGCGCGGCGGCGATCTGCGGATGACGGTCAGCATCGGCGTGTGCGCGGCCTCCACCAGCGACGACCTGCACCGGCTGCTGGCCGAGGCCGACCGTCGTCTCTATCTGGCCAAGGCCGGCGGCCGCAACCGAGTGGTGGTGGCCGGCTGATTGCGCGGCGCGCCATGCAGGCGCGCCAATGCTGCATTCGATGCGCTTGACCTGCGTCATCGCAGCCGCTGCGGCCGCTGCCTAGCCTTGCCGGCATCGTCTCCCGGCCGGGAGCGTCCGCGCCGGAGCCCCCGTTTGCACGATCTGCGCCAGTTCCTCGACCGCCTGACCCGGCACGACCAGCTGTGGGAGGTCGGCGCGCCGGTCGATCCTGAGCTCGAGAGCACGGCGTTGTCGCTCCATGCGCTTCGCGAACAGGGGCCGGCGCTGCTGATGCGCCGGTCGGTCGGATCGGCACACCCGATGCTCGGCAACCTGTTCGGGCATCGTCGACGCATCGAACTGGCGCTCGGTGAGCGGCCACTGGCTTCGCTGCGCGAACTGGGCGAACTGCTCGCCGAGCTCAAGGAGCCGCGCTGGCCGTCGTCACTGCGGGGCGCGCTCGAGGCCTGGCCGGGGCTGGCGCAACTGGCGCATGTCGCGCCGCGCCGCGTGGAGGAGGCGGCGTTCTGCGAGGAGGTCGTCCACGGTGGCGACATCGATCTGGCGCGGTTGCCGATCCAGCGCTGCTGGCCCGGCGACGTCGACCGCCTGATCACCTTCGGCCTGGTCGTCACTCGCGGCACCGAACAGGCGCGGCAGAACGTGGCGATCTACCGTCAGCAGCCGATCGGGCACAACCGCGTGATCATGCGCTGGCTGCCGCATCGCGGCGGTGCGCAGGATCATGCAGCCTGGCAGCGCATGCATCCCGACCGTCCGTTTCCGGTCGTGGTCGCGATCGGCGCCGATCCGGCGACGCTGCTTGCCGCGGTCGCGCCGGTGCCCGACACGCTGTCGGAGTACGAGTTCGCCGGTCTGCTGCGTGGTGCGCGTACGCGGGTGTGGCGCAGCGCGATGACCGGACTCGACGCGCCGGCGGGTGCGGAGATCGTGCTCGAAGGCTTCATCCATCCCGGCGACACCGCGCCCGAGGGCCCATTCGGTGACCACACCGGCTACTACAACGCGCGCGATGCGTTCCCGGTGCTTACGATCGAGTGCATGCGTCTGCGTCGCGGTGCGATCTATCACGGCAGCTACATGGGGCGCGCGCCGCATGACGAACCTTCGGTGCTGGCGATGGCACTCAACGAGGTCTTCGTGCCGATCCTGCGCAAGGTGTTCCCGGAGATCGTCGACTTCCACCTGCCGGCGCAGGCGTGCTCGTACCGGGTCGCGGTGGTCTCGATCCGCAAGCAGTACGCCGGCCATGCGCGGCGGGTGATGATGGGCATCTGGTCGTACCTGCGCCAGTTCACCTACACCAAGTTCGTGATCGTGGTCGACGACGACATCGACGCGCGCGATTGGGGCCAGGTGCTGTGGGCGATCTCGACCCGGGTCGATCCTGCGCGCGATGCGATGCTGGTCGACAACACGCCGATCGACTACCTCGACTTCGCATCCCCGGTCGCTGGGCTCGGCTCCAAGCTCGGGCTCGATGCGACCAACAAGTGGCCCGGCGAGACCGCACGCGACTGGGGCCGACCGATCGTGCCCGACCCGCAGGTCGCCGCACGTATGGGGCGGCTGTGGGAGGCATTGCGCGATGCACGCAGCGCCTGACCTGGGTCAATGAGCCGTGCAAGGGCGGCGCCTAGCATGCAAGCCCCTGCGCAATGACGAGGACGAGCGATGCAACTGGTGTGTCCAGCGGGCAACCTGCCCGCGCTGCAGGCGGCGATCGATGCCGGCGCCGACGCGGTCTACGCCGGCCTGCGCGACCAGACCAACGCGCGCGCGTTTCCGGGGCTGAACTTCGACGAGGCCGAATTGCGCCAAGGCATCGCCTATGCGCACGCGCGCGGTCGTCAGGTCTACCTTGCACTCAACACCTATCCAGACAGCGTTCGGCTGCCGCAGTGGCTGCGCGCGGTGGACCGCGCGGCGGCGCTCGGCGCAGACGCCATCATCGCGGCCGAGATGGCGGTGCTCGACTACGCCGCGCGCCGCTATCCGCAGCTTGCCCGGCATCTGTCGGTGCAGGGATCGGCGACCACTGCGGCCGCGTTGCGTTACGCCCACGAGCGCTTCGGCATCGCGCGCGCGGTACTGCCGCGCGTGTTGTCGGTGCAGCAGGTCGAGCGCCTGTGCGCGGCGTCGCCGGTGCCGCTGGAGGTCTTCGCGTTCGGCAGCCTGTGCATCATGGTCGAGGGCCGCTGCCAGCTCTCGAGCTATGTGACCGGGCAATCGCCCAATCGCCACGGTGTGTGCTCGCCCGCGGCCTTCGTGCGCTGGGACGAACACGCGGACCGCAGCCGCAGCGTGCGGGTGAACGGCATGCTGATCGACCGCTTCGCAGACGGCGAACCGGCCGGCTATCCGACCGTGTGCAAGGGCCGCTATAACGTCGGCGGCGAGATCTTCCACGCGCTCGAGGAGCCGACCAGTCTCAACACGTTGGAACTGCTGCCGCGGCTGGCGCAGGCCGGCGTCGCGGCGCTGAAGATCGAGGGGCGCCAGCGTGGTGTGGCGTATGTGCGCGCAGTGGCGCAGACCTGGCGTCGGGCGTTGGACCGTCACCGCGACGATCCGCAGCGCTGGCGTACCGAGCCCGACTGGCAACGTGCGCTGTCAGCGCATGCCGAAGGCCAGCAGACCACGTTGGGGCCTTATCACCGTGCCTGGCATTGATTCGATGAAGCTCAGCCTTGGACCGTTGCAGTACTACTGGCCGCGCGCGACCACACTCGCGTTCTATCGAGATGTCACTGCCTGGCCGGTCGACATCGTCTACCTGGGCGAAACTGTATGCAGCAAGCGCCGCGAGTTGCGCGGCGCCGACTGGCTGGCGCTGGCCGACACGCTGGCCGAGGCGGGCAAGGCGGTCGTGCTGTCGACGCTGGCGTTGCTGGAGGCCGAGTCCGAGCTCGGTGCGATGCAGCGCCTGGTCGAGAACGGCCGTTTCATGATCGAGGCCAACGATCTGTCGGCCGTGCAACTGTGCCGCGAGCGTGGACTGCCGTTCGTCGGTGGCCCGACGCTCAACGTCTACAACCATCGTGCGCTGGCGATGCTGGTCGAGGACGGTCTGCAGCGCTGGGTACCGGGCGTCGAGCAGGGGCGCACGCTGCTGACCGAATTGCGTGCCGCGCTCCAGGCCGACGGCGGCACAATGCCGGAACTCGAGGTGCTGGCCTGGGGCCGGCTGCCGCTGTCGTACTCGGCGCGCTGCTTCACCGCCCGCGCGCTCGACCTGCCCAAGGACCGCTGCGGCCTGCGTTGCATCGAGCATCCCGACGGGCTGCCGTTGCACACGCGCGAGGGCGACCCGTTCCTGACGATCAACGGCGTGCAGATCCAGGGCACCGATGTGATCGACATGGCGCCCGAGCGTGACGCGCTGCACGCCTGTGGTGTCGATGTACTGCGCCTGTCACCGCAGGTCGGCGATATGGCCGCCATCGTCGAGCGTTTCCGCACGATGCTCGACGCACCGGAGCCACCCGCGCCCATGGGCGCCCGTAACGGCTACTGGCACGGCACGCCAGGCCTGGGGACGCTGCCCGCACAGCCGGCCTGATGCCGATTCTTGTCAACGCGCGATCGCGCCGCTGCCGTGCGGCGCATCTCGTTGCGGGGTGCGCATGCGCGCAGCGTCTGCAACATGCCGCAGGACAGCCGTTTGGCCCGTCGCGCGGGGCGGATCGCTCACCCGACTTGTATTTGCGTGGCGGCGCGCTGTCGCCTCAGGCCGAGCGATGCGCCTTGCGGGCGGCGCGTGCGATTCGGGCGCTGCGTTGCAGCGCGATGCGCAGGGCCAGTGGCAGCGTGTCCCAAGGCATGCGGTCGAGCAGATTGCGCACGGTCAGCCCGAGCTCGACATCGCCGATGAGCACCAGTCGGCGCTGGAAGAACAGCGTGTCGGCATCTTCCAGGCGGCTGGCGAGCAACATCAGGTCGGTTGCGCTGCCGCGGACGCTGGCCTCGGCCGGACCGGGTACGGCCCGCAGTCGGCCTTGCGTCCAGCTCAGAACCACGGAGATGCCGAGATCCTCGACCTCGATGCCCAGCCGCCGACCGGCGACCAGGTCGAGCGCAGGCCCGATCTGCGCGGTCTGCAACACCTGAGATAACGCGCGTTCGAGCGGGGCCTCGACAACCGGTTGTGGCAGGCGCCGCAGCACCGGCTTCCAGCGCGCGGGCGGAGGGAGCAGGCGCAGCAGCGCGGCGGCCGGGTAGGGATCGGTTGGATCGAAGGCAGAAGCGGTCGCGGTCATGGCGGGGGCCGGTGGGGAAGGAGGGAAGGCGGAGCGGGACTGCCGGTCGCAGGCGTCGGCGATCAGCAGCGTGGCCAGCCGGTCCACCGTGTCGCCGGGCACGTGCAGGCGCGCGGCCATCCGATGTACGTGCGCCCGGACCTGGGCCTCGCGGCCGGCATCGCGCAATGGGCGGTCCAGCGCGCGCTTCATGCCGCCGACCAGTGCCGCAGCGCCGCGGCGCGCGGCCAGCAATGCGATCAGGACTGCATCGATGCGGTCGATGCCGTGGCGCGCCGCCTCCAATGCGATCGCGGCCAGTGGCGGAGCAGGGCGGCCATGGCTGTTGGGCATGGCGATGTCGCCACTCATGCGCCCGGCACCGGTGGCGGCGCAACCCGCTGCAACGACACGGACATCGCAAGGCTCCTCGATCCGACGGGGCGGTCAGGGGCCGCCAGGCGAGCCACGGTGCCACCGCCACGCGGTCGCCGCCTTGATCCGCGTCAGGTGCGTGTCCGATCCGAGCCCCGTCATGCGGGAACCAGGCGATCTGTGCGGTGCTTGATCCAGGTCAATCCAATATGTGGTGATAAAAATCAGAATGCGCACCACATATTGTGGTCGAGGAAGAAAGCAATGCCGATGGCACGCACCCGGGCGCCCGCCCTGATCGATCCGGTCGCTTCGATCGACGAGTACCTGAGCCGGGCCGATTGGCGGGTCAATGCCAATGCCAACCAGGGCTACTCGCTGGGCGGACTGATCCTCAATGTGGCCGGCAAGGTCACCGCGAACTACTGGCTCGAGCAGGTCTACCCGCCCGAGGTCGGCCGCGCCCATCGCGAGGGCGACCTGCACATCCATGACCTCGACATGCTGTCGGGCTATTGCGCCGGCTGGTCGCTGCGCACGCTGTTGCATGAAGGCCTCAACGGCGTGCCCAATCGGGTCGAAGCCGGCCCGCCCCGGCACCTGTCCTCGGCGGTCGGGCAGATCGTCAATTTCCTGGGTACGTTGCAGAACGAATGGGCCGGCGCGCAGGCGTTCTCATCGTTCGACACCTACATGGCCCCGTTCGTGCGCAAGGACGCGCTGTCCTACGACGACGTGCGCCAGTGCATCCAGGAACTGATCTACAACCTCAACGTGCCCTCACGCTGGGGCACGCAGACGCCCTTCACCAACCTCACCTTCGACTGGGTGTGCCCCGAGGATCTGCGCACGCAGGTGCCGGTGATCGCCGGCGAGCCGATGCCGTTCGCCTACGGCGAGCTGCAGGTCGAGATGGACATGATCAACCGTGCCTACATCGAGGTCATGAGCGCGGGCGATGCCAAGGGCCGGGTGTTCACCTTCCCGATCCCGACCTACAACATCACGGCCGATTTCCCGTGGGAGTCGGAGAACGCGCAGCGGCTGTTCGACATGACCGCCAAGTACGGCCTGCCGTACTTCCAGAACTTCATCAACTCCGAGCTCGATCCGGGAATGATCCGCTCGATGTGCTGCCGCTTGCAGCTCGACCTGCGCGAACTGCTCAAGCGCGGCAACGGCCTGTTCGGCAGCGCCGAGCAGACCGGCAGTCTGGGCGTGGTCACGGTCAACTGTGCGCGACTGGGCTACCTGCATCGCGGCGACGAGACAGCGCTGTTTGAGCGGCTCGACGCCCTGCTCGAGCTGGGCCGGCGCAGCCTGGAGATCAAGCGCGAG
Organism: Xanthomonas citri pv. mangiferaeindicae; assembly: GCA_002240395.1. NCBI lineage: Bacteria > Pseudomonadati > Pseudomonadota > Gammaproteobacteria > Lysobacterales > Lysobacteraceae > Xanthomonas > Xanthomonas citri. The sequence continues at coordinate 635,662 of CP016836.1, read as the reverse complement.
GTGATCCAGCGGCTGATCGACGACGGTCTGTTCCCGTACACCAAGCGCTATCTGGGCACGCTGCGCAACCACTTTTCGACGTTGGGCGTGAACGGCATCAACGAGATGATCCGCAACTTCACCGGCGATGCGCACGACCTGACCAGCGACTGGGGCCACGCGTTCGCCGTGCGCCTGCTCGATCATGTGCGCGCACGGATGGTGGAGTTCCAGGAACAGACGGGCCACCTCTACAACCTCGAGGCCACGCCGGCCGAGGGCACGACCTACCGCTTCGCCAAGGAGGACCGCCGCCGCTGGCCGGACATCCTGCAGGCCGGCACCGATGCCCAGCCGTACTACACCAATTCGTCGCAGTTGCCGGTCGGCTTCACCGACGACCCGTTCGAGGCGCTGGAGCGCCAGGAGGCGTTGCAGTCGCGCTACACCGGCGGCACCGTGCTGCACCTGTACATGGGCGAGCGACTGTCGAGCGGCGATGCCTGCCGGGACCTGGTGCGGCGCGCGCTGAGCCGCTTCCGGCTGCCCTACGTCACCGTGACCCCGACCTTCTCGATCTGCCCGACCCACGGCTACCTCGCCGGCGAGCATCCGTTCTGCCCGCGCTGCGACGACGAACGCCTGGCCGAGAAGGGCCGCGCCACCGCCTGACCCCAAAACCGGGTCAGAGTCGAATTTCAAATACCAGAACCGGGTCAGCGGGATGTCCGGGCATCGAAAAATCGACTCTGACCCCGCTTCCTAACCTCGTTGCACCACTGCCTACCCATGACCTCCAAGGAGTGTTTTGTATGTCCCATGTCGCCCCTGCTGCCACCACCTCCCTGCGCGACGACGAGCGCCAGCGCTGCGAGGTCTGGACCCGCGTGATGGGCTATCACCGGCCCGTGTCCAGCTTCAACATCGGCAAGCGCGGCGAGCACGCCGAGCGCCGCTTCTTCGCCGAGCCTGGACGCCCGGCGCGCGCCGCGTGATCCGCATCGGCGGCATGACCGCCATGACCGGGATCGACTTTCCCGGTCGGCTGGCGGCTGTGCTGTTCCTGCAGGGCTGCCCGTGGCGCTGCGGGTACTGCCACAACCCGGATCTGCTGCCGGCGCGTGGCGATGTCGAGATCCCCTGGTCGACGGTCGAGGCCTTCCTCCATCGCCGCCGGGGGTTGCTCGACGGCGTGGTCTTCTCCGGCGGTGAACCGACGCTGCAGCCGGCACTCGGGGACGCGGTCGCCGCGGTCCGCGGTCTGGGGTTCCAGACCGCGTTGCATACCGGTGGCATGTATCCGGCGCGGTTGGCTGCGTTGCTGCCGGCGCTGGACTGGATCGGTCTGGACATCAAGGCCCTGCCAGCGCGCAATGCCGAGGTCACAACGGCTGCCGGCAGCGGCGAGCGCGTCTGGCGGTCGCTGGATCATGTCCTCGACAGCGGCATCGCCTACGAGTGCCGCACGACCTGGCACCCACGGCTGTATCCGGAAGACGAACTGCTGCGGCTGGCAGATGCGCTCGCTGCGCGCGGCGTGCGCCACTGGTCGCTGCAGCAATGCCGTGGTCCGGGCTACCCGGCCGAGGAATGGCAGCTCCATGCCGCCGATGCGCTCGCGGCGCGGTTCGCGCATTTCGTCCTGCGTCGGGCCTGAGAAAAGGGCCCGCGATGCGGCCGGATGCAGCACGCGGTACCCAGCCGACAGCCGTTACGGCAACCGCACGGCAGCGTTCCACCTGCCTTCCATGGAGTTCGCCGACCCTGGCCCCATGTCTCTGGGCATGCCCCCTCCAGGCCCACCGATGATTCCGTATTCCGTTCTCGACCTCGCGCCTGTCACCGAGGGCTCGACGCCCGCCGACTCGTTCGCCCGCTCGCTCGATCTCGCCCGTCACGCCGAGGCGCTGGGCTACCGACGCTACTGGCTGGCCGAGCATCACAACATGCCCGGCATCGCCAGCGCCGCGACCGCCGTGCTGATCGGCCATATTGCCGGGGGGACTTCGACGATCCGGGTCGGCGCTGGCGGCGTGATGCTGCCCAACCACGCGCCGCTGCAGGTCGCCGAGCAGTTCGGCACGCTCGCCTCGCTGTATCCAGGGCGTATCGACCTGGGGCTGGGGCGCGCACCGGGCACCGATCAGGCGACCACCCAGGCGCTGCGGCGCTATTACGCGGGCGCCGACGCGTTCCCGTCCGACGTCATGGAGCTGCTGCGCTACTTCGAGCCCGCCAAGCCGGGTCAACCGGTGCAGGCCGTGCCCGGTGCCGGGCTGGACGTACCGGTCTGGATCCTCGGCTCGAGCCTGTTCGGCGCGCAGTTGGCCGCCTCGCTCGGCCTGCCGTATGCGTTCGCCTCGCACTTCGCACCGGCCGCGATGACCGAGGCGCTCGCGCTCTATCACCGGGACTTCCGCCCGTCCAAGCGGCTGCAGCAGCCGCATGCGATGCTCGCGCTCAACGTCGTTGCCGCCGATACGCGCGCCGAGGCCCAGCGGCTGTTCACCACGCAGCAGCAGAGCTTCGTGCGCCTGCGCCGTGGCATGCCGGGCCTGATCCCGCCGCCGATCGACGACATCGAGGCGTTCTGGAACCCGGCGGAAAAAGCCATGGTGGCCCAGGCTCTGGCCTGCTCGGTGGTCGGCGATCCGGCCGACGTGCGCGAGGGCATCGCCGACTTCGTCGCCCGGCATCGGCCCGACGAACTGATGCTCACCGCCAACATCTTCGACCACGACGCCCGTCGCCACAGCTTCGCCCTGGCCGCCGAGGCCATGCACCGCTGACCTCAAGAACCGGGGTCAGCGTGCATTTTTTTGAAGAAACGCGCTCCAACCCCGGTTTGGGCCTGGGCTGATCGAGGCCCGAGGAAAAATGCACACTGACCCCGGTTCTGGTTCGGGGCGGCGGCGTGCGATCATGCCGGGATGACCCAGGATCGCATCATCGCCGCCGACGCCACCCGCGAGGACGACGCCGTCGAGGCGAGCATCCGGCCGCAGCGGCTCGACGACTATCTCGGCCAGCAACCGGTCCGCGAGCAGTTGGCGATCTACATCGAAGCCGCCCGGCAGCGCCGTGAGGCGTTGGACCATGTGCTGGTGTTCGGGCCGCCCGGTCTGGGCAAGACCACGCTCAGCCATGTGATCGCCAACGAGCTGGGTGTGGCGCTGCGCGTGACCTCGGGCCCGGTGATCGAGAAGGCCGGCGACCTGGCCGCGTTGCTGACCAACCTGCAGCCGCACGATGTGCTCTTCATCGACGAGATCCACCGCCTGTCGCCGGTCGTGGAGGAAGTCCTGTATCCGGCGATGGAGGACTTCCAGCTCGACATCATGATCGGCGAGGGGCCGGCTGCGCGCTCGATCAAGATCGACCTGCCGCCGTTCACGCTGATCGGCGCGACGACCCGCGCCGGCCTGCTGACCGCCCCGCTGCGCGATCGCTTCGGCATCGTCCAGCGCCTGGAGTTCTACAGCACCGAGGAACTGACCCGCATCGTCCGTCGTTCGGCGCAGATCCTGGGCATGGCCTGCGAGCCGGAAGGCGCGGCCGAGATCGCGCGGCGCGCGCGCGGCACCCCGCGCATCGCCAACCGCCTGCTGCGGCGGGTGCGCGACTACGCCCAGGTCCGGGCCGGCGGCCGCATCGATCATGCCGTCGCGCATGCCGCGATGCAGATGCTCAAGGTCGATCCGGAGGGCTTCGACGAGCTCGACCGGCGCCTGCTGCAGTTGATCATCGAGAATTTCGACGGCGGCCCGGTCGGCGTCGAGTCGATGGCCGCCGCGCTCAGCGAAGAACGCGGCACGCTCGAGGACGTGATCGAACCCTATCTGATCCAGCAGGGCTTTCTGGTGCGCACTGCGCGTGGCCGCATGGCCACCCGTAAGGCCTACCTGCATCTGGGGCTCAAGCCCAAGGAACCTGCATTGGGCAGTGGGGAATCCGGGGCCTTGTTCTGAGTGCCCGCGCGCCCTCCGCACGCCACCAACCATCAGCCAACCCAATGAGCGCCCCATCACCAATGCCAGATTCCGGTTCGCCTGCATTCAGTTGGCCGACACGCGTCTACTGGGAAGATACCGACGCCGGCGGTGTCGTCTATCACGCGCAGTACGTCGCCTTCATGGAGCGCGCACGCAGCGAATGGTTACGTGCCCACGGCCATGGCCAGAGCACGTTGCAGGAGGCGCACGGCACGTTGTTCGCGGTGCGCGCGATGCGGATCGATTTCCGCAGCCCCGCACGCCTCGACGATGCGCTGGAGGTCGAGGTGGTGCTGCGTGAGTGCCGACGCGCGAGCGCGGTGTTCGTCCAGCGGATCCGCCGGGACGGCGTGCTGCTGGTCGATGCCGAGGTGCGCGTGGCGGCGCTGGGCACGGCCGATTTCCGTCCGCGCGCGCTGCCCGATGCGCTGTACACCCAACTCAAGTCACTCGAAACGTCAGCGGAGTAATCCTGGATGAGCCCCATGCCCGTGCTGTTGCAGTCCGCCACCCAGGTGCAGGCGCTGCCCGAGGAGGCGGCCGCCAGCGCCGCCGATCTGGCGAACACCGGTGCGGCTGCCGCCGCGACCGCGCCGCTGCCCAACGACCTGAGCATCCTCGACCTGATCGTGCATGCCTCGATCCCGGTCCAGTTGGTGATGCTGCTGCTGTTGCTGGCGTCGATCTCCTCGTGGGTCATCATCTTCCGCAAGAAGCGCATGCTCGACCGCGCCGAGAAGGAGGCCGACCGCTTCGAGGAACGCTTCTGGTCGGGCGCCGAGATCGGCAAGCTCTACAGTTCGGCGACCGAACGCAGCCGTGAGATCGAAGGTCTGGAGGCGATCTTCGAGGCCGGCTACCGCGAGTATTCGCGCCAGCGCCAGCGGCGCGGCATCGACAGCCGCACCCAGCTCGAAGGCGCGCAGCGCGGCATGCGCGTGGCCGGTGCCCGCGAACTCGACGGCCTGGAGCGCAACCTGGAATTCCTCGCCAACGTCGGCTCGATCGCGCCATATGTCGGCCTGCTGGGCACGGTGTGGGGCATCATGATCTCGTTCCACGGCCTGGCCAGCGTCAAAGAAGCCACCATCGCCACCGTCGCGCCGGGTATCTCCGAGGCGCTGATCGCGACCGCGATGGGCCTGTTCGCGGCGATCCCGGCGGTGTGGGCCTACAACCGCTTCGCGACCAAGGTCGAGCGCATCGCCACGCGCTATGAGGCCTTCTCCGACGAGTTCTCCTCGATCCTCGAACGTCAGACCGGCGCCGACTGATCCCAGCCGCGCCGGGCGGTCGCTGGACCGTCCACGAACCCGGACCCCACCATGTCGTCGATCTCCCTTCGCCGTGCCAAGCGGCGCAAGCTCAAGAACGAAATCAACGTCGTGCCCTATATCGACGTGATGCTGGTGCTGCTGATCATCTTCATGGTCACCACGCCGCTGATGAACCTGGGCACCGACATCAACCTGCCCGATTCGCGCGCCAAGTCGCTCGGCACGCCGAAGGACCCGGTGGTCGTCAGCGTCTATCCCGACGGCCAGCTGGCGCTGATGGTCGAGCAGCAGAACACCTCGGTCACGCGCGAGGATCTGGTCGCGCGCCTGCGCGGCATCCACACGCAGAACCCGGAGGCCACGATTCTGGTCAACGGCGACGGCGCCGCCAGCTACCAGCGGATCATGAACGCCATCGACCTCATCAACGAGGCCGGGATCTCCAAGGTCAGCCTGATCAGCCGCCCGCAGGAGGGCGCGAACTGAATGCGTGAATCGCGCTCCGACGACGCGATCGCAGTCGGACTGGCGATCCTGGTCCACGTGCTGCTGTTCGGGCTGATCCTGCTCGGCGCGCTGTGGAGCGCGTCGTCGCGCCCGACCTCGGCCGCTGGCTCGCCGGTCTCTGCGGACGTCATCGACCCCAACGCGCTGAGCGCGGCCGACCGGCGCGCGCTTGCCAGTCGCCCCGAGCCGGTCGCCGAGCCCGTGCCCGAACCGGAGCCGGCGCAAGAGCCCACGCCCGAACCTGTGGTCGAGCCGCTGCCCGAACCGGAGCCCGAACCGGTCGCCGCGCCGCCGCAGCCGCTGCCCGAACCGCGTCCGGAGGATGCGGTCGAGCCCCGCCAGCCGGCCCCGCAGGAAGTCGTGCCCAAGCCCGACACCGTGTCCCAGGATGCCGTGCGTCGCGAAGCGCAGGCTGCCGAGGCGCGTGAACGAGAGCAGGAAGAGAAGCGCCGGCAGGCGCAGATCGAGCTGGCCGAACAGCAGAAGCAGCAGGAAGCCGAAGAGAAGCGCCGGCTTGCCCGTCAGGAACTGGAGAAGCTGCGCGCCGAGCGCGAAAAGGCCCAGCGCGAGGCGCGCCTGGCCGAACAGCGGCTCAAGCAGATCGCCGACCGGGAGGCGCGTCAGGCGGCCGAGCGTGCGGCCGCGTCCGCAGCGTCGTCGGCGGCGAGCCCGCCGCCCGGCCGTCCCGACGGCGACAGCGGCCTGGCCGCCAAGTACGCGGCGGCGATCCAGGAAGCCGTGCGTCGCAACTGGCGCCGGCCCGACAATGTCCAGTTGGGCCAGCGCTGTCGCCTGTACATCACCCAGTTGCCGGGCGGCGAGGTGATCAGCGTCGAGTTCGATCCATCGTGCCCGTACGACGCCCAGGGGCGGCGCTCGGTCGAAGCTGCCGTGCGTGCCGCCGAACCGCTGCCGTACGCCGGCTTCGAATCGGTCTTCAACCGCCGGCTCAACTTCAACTTCACCGCGCAGGACTGACCGATGCCGGCTGCGGTTTCGACGGCCAGGGCGGCCTTCGTAGCGGGCGTGCTGGCGCTGTGCGGCTTGGTGACACCGGGCGCCGGCCGCGCTGACGACGCGCTCGAGACTCGCTATCGGATGGCGCTGCATCAGGCCGTGCAGAGCCAGTGGCGCAAGCCCGACATCGCCGAGGATGTGCGCTGCCGGGTACTGGTCCGGCAGTTGCCCGGCGGTGACGTGGTGTCGGTCGAGCCCGTGCTCGAGTGCGGATTCGATGCAACCGCCCGGCAATCCTTGCTCGAGGCGGTGTACCGGGCCTCCCCATTGCCGTACGCGGGGTTCGAGCGGGTGTTCGAGCGCCAGCTCGTCATCACCTTCACCAGCGGCGCGCCATGATTGCGCCCGGATTCATCCTGTTGCGCCGTGCAGCGGCCAAGCTGCGCGGGTCTCTCTCCATTTCCATGTCCGGTAGGCCGATGAAACCCATCCTGATCCGTTGTCTGATCGCCCTGTTCGCGCTTGCGCTGCCGATGATGGCCAGTGCGCAGCAGCAGGGGCTGGAGATCGATATCACCGGCGGCAGCGCGCAGGCGATGCCGATCGCGGTCGTCCCCATGCCCTACCAGGGCAGTGGCACCGCGCCCGACACCGACGTGGCCGCGGTGATCCGCGCCGACCTCGACCGCTCCGGGCAGTTCCGCACGCTGCCCGACCGCGACATCGTCGAGCGTCCGACCCGCGGCAGTGAAGTCCAGTACCCGACGTGGCGTGCGCTGCGCCAGGACTTCCTGGTCGTGGGCCGGGTCGTCGACGCCGGCGGCGGTGGCTACCGGGTCGAGTACGAGCTGTTCGACGTCGCCAAGCAAGAGCGCATGCTCGGCCTGGCGATGACCGCCCGCGCCAATGCGATGCGCGACGTCGCCCACCAGATGGCCGATGCGATCTACGAGAAGATCACCGGGGTGCGCGGCGCGTTCTGGACCCGGATCGCCTACGTGACCCAGACCGGCTTGGGGCAGAACGCCCGCTATGCGCTGGTCGTTGCCGATTCCGACGGTCACAACCCGCAGACGGTCGTGCGCTCCAACGAGCCGCTGCTCTCGCCGGCCTGGAGCCCGGACGGCCGCCGCATCGCCTATGTGAGCTTCGAGCGCGGCAATTCTGCGATCTATATCCAGGACATTTCGACCGGCGGCCGGGAGCTGGTCTCCAGCTTCCGGGGTATCAACGGCGCCCCGGCGTTCTCGCCCGATGGCCGGCGTCTGGCGCTGTCGCTCTCGCGCAGCGGCAACCCCGAGATCTACGTGATGGACCTGGGCAGCAAGGCGCTGACCCAGGTGACCAACCACTTCGCGATCGACACTTCGCCGGTCTGGGCGCCCGATGGTGCCAGCCTGTACTTCATCTCCGACCGGGGCGGCCGGCCGCAGGTCTATCAGGCGCCGGCGAGCGGCGGCAACGCCACCCGGGTGACCTTCGAGGGCAGCTACAACGCCGACCCGTCGGTTTCTTTCGATGGCAAGAAAATCGTCGTGGCGCAAGGGTCGGGCAACGTGTACCGTATTGCACTGCTGGATCGCAGCCTGGGGTCGCCCCGCTGGTCCACGCTGTCGCCCGGATCGCTCGACGAATCGCCGAGTTTCGCTCCGAACGCCGGCATGGTCCTGTACGCGGCGCGCGAGGGGCGTAGGGGTGTGCTGTACGCGGTCTCTTCGGATGGCCGGGTACGCCAGCGCCTCGTCCTCGCCGATGGTGATGTGCGCGAACCGGCATGGGGTCCGTTCCGGGAACAGCGCTGACGCTGCCTGCACGTCCTTAACAACAATACTCACTGCCCTGATTCGACATAACCAAGGATCGACGAGATGAAGACGACCACCCGTGTGATGCTGGCCGCGCTGCTTTGCACCGCCGCCGTCGCGTGTTCCAAGAAGGTGAAGGAAGAAGCGCCGGTCGACACCGGTCCGTCCACCGGCACGGTCGCGCCGACCCCGTCGACCGCGGGTGCCTACACGCCGGCCGACCTGGACACCGATGCCTGCCTGCGCCAGCGCGTGGTCTACTTCGATCTGGATCAGGACTCGCTGCGTCCGGAGTTCCAGGCCATCGTCAGCTGCCACGCGAAGTACCTGCGCGACCGCAGCTCGGCACGCATCTCGCTCGAAGGTCACGCCGACGAGCGCGGTAGCCGCGAGTACAACCAGGGCCTGGGCGAGCGCCGCGGCAATGGCGTGTCCTCGGCGCTGCAGGCCAACGGTGGTTCGGCCGCCCAGCTGGCCGTCGTGAGCTACGGCGAAGAGCGTCCGGTGTGCACTGAGTCGAACGAGGATTGCTGGGCCCGCAATCGTCGCGTCGAGATCATCTACACCGCCCGCTGATGCCTTCGATGCGTCAATGGCTGGTGCTCCCAGTTGCGTTCGCGGCGACCCTCGTGGTCGCCGCGCCCGCGTCCGCGCAGCGCGCGAGCCTGGCCGACCGTGTCGCCGCGCTCGAGGCCCGCTCGGGAGATACCAGCGCGAACATGGACCTGCTCAACCAGGTCAACCAGCTGCGGCAGGAACTCGTCGCCCTGCGTTCGCAGGTCGAGGAGCTGCAGCAGCAGAACGAACAGCTCAAGAACAGCAACCGTAGCCAGTACCTGGATATCGACGGCCGGCTCAACCGGCTCGAGGGCGCTGGAGGCGGTGCAGCTGGCACCGGTGGTGCCGGCGGCATGGAGCTACCCGAGCTCGGACGCGGGGCCGTCGGGTCCGCACCCGCGCCGGCGCCACAAGGTGCGGTCACGCCGCCGCCCGCCGCCACGCCGACAACGGCGCAGGCGCCGGCCGACGAGCGCGGCGCTTACGAGCAGGCGTTCGCCGCGCTGCGCAATGGCGACTACGCCGAATCGGCGACCTTGTTCCAGGCTTTCCTGGCCCAGCACCCGCAGGGCAGCTATGCGCCCAATGCGCTGTACTGGCTGGGCGAGAGCTATTACGTCACCCAGAACTACGCCTTGGCCGAGGAGCAGTTCCGCGCGCTGCTGCAGCGCTATCCGACCAGCGACAAGGCGCCCGGCGCCCTGCTCAAGGTCGGCCTGTCGCAGTACGGGCTGAAGAATCTGGACGCCGCCGAGGCCACGCTGGCCGAGGTCGGCGCACAGTATCCGGGCACCGATGCGGCCCGCACGGCAGCCGACCGGCTGCGCGCGATCCAGCTCTCGCGCCTGCGTTGACCCGATGACCGCCGTCGCGCACGATGCGGTCGCCGCATCCGCGGCCGACCGGCTCAAGCTCACCGAGATCTTCCTGTCGCTGCAGGGCGAGGCCCGTGACGCGGGCTGGCCCACGGTGTTCGTCCGTCTGACCGGCTGCCCGCTGCGCTGCGGCTACTGCGACACCGCCTACGCCTTCCACGGCGGTGAGTGGTGGACGATCGACGCGATCCTCGCCGAGGTCGCGCGCCAGGGCGTGCGGCATGTCTGCGTGACCGGCGGCGAGCCGCTGGCGCAGAAGCGCTGTATCGGCCTGCTCGAGCGGCTGTGCGATGCCGGCTACCAGGTCTCGCTCGAAACCTCGGGCGCGCTCGATGTCTCCGACGTCGACCCGCGCGTGAGCCGTGTCGTCGACATCAAGACGCCGGGCTCGGGCGAGGCGCACCGCAATCTGTGGGACAACCTCGCGCTGCTGACTGCGCACGATCAGATCAAGTGCGTGATCTGCTCGCGCGCCGACTACGAATGGGCCCGCGATCTTGTCCTCGAGCGGGGCCTGCACCAGCGCTGCGATGTGCTGTTCTCACCGAGCAAGGGCGAAATCTCAGCACGCGATCTCGCCGACTGGATCGTCGCTGATCGCCTGCCGGTCAAGTTCCAGATGCAACTGCACAAGCTGCTGTGGAATGACGAGCCCGGGCGGTAAGCCAAAGCCGCACAGCACAACGGGCATTGACGATTCGCAGCCGCGGCGGTTGCCCGATGCGCTAGCCTTCGATCAACACGAAACACGAAATCCGAACATGAAAAACGCCGTCGTCCTGTTGTCCGGGGGCATGGATTCCGCCGCCGTCGTCGCCATTGCCCGCGAGCAGGGCTTCGCCGTGCATGCGTTGAGCGTGCGCTACGGGCAGCGGCATACCTCCGAGCTCGACGCCGCCGCGCGCGTGGCCGCGGCTCTGGGCGCGGTCGCGCACAAGACGGTCGACGTCGACTTGCGCGCATTCGGTGGCTCGGCACTGACCGACGATATCGAGGTGCCCGAAGCCGGCAGTGCCGGCATCCCGGTGACCTACGTGCCGGCCCGCAACACGATCATGCTGTCGCTGGCCCTGGGCTGGGCAGAGGTGATCGGCGCGGCCGACCTGTTCTGCGGCGTCAATGCGGTCGACTACTCGGGCTATCCGGACTGCCGGCCGGAGTTCGTCGCTGCGTTCGAGCGGCTGGCGAACCTGGCGACCAAGGCTGGCGTCGAGGGCGCTGGCATCCGCGTCCACGCACCGCTGCAGCACATGAGCAAGGCCGACATTGTCCGCGAGGGCCTGCGCCTGGGCGTGGATTTCGGGCTGACCGTGTCGTGCTACCGCGCCGACGCGCAGGGCCGCGCCTGCGGTCATTGCGATGCCTGCCGCCTGCGCGCCGATGGCTTCGCCGCCGCGGGCGCGCCTGATCCGACGCACTACGTGCCGACCGTCGACGGCTGAGCCGACGCTCTCTCACGGCCGCCAGCGGGACTGTCGGCGGCGCCTATCCCGTCCCCGATCGCATGCGGGCATCGCCGATACGCGCGTATCGCGCCCCTCTTAGCGACATCGCGGGCACATCTGCGCGATCGCGCGCTCCAGGCGGCGCCGCGACGTGCCTGTCACGGCGCGTGCGTACCGTGGGCATGAACTCCACACGCGGACACCCCCGATGCCCCTGACTGACGATCAGTTGCGGATCCTGCGCGATATCGACGCCACCACGCCGATCACCGAGGCCGAGACCGACTGGGCCGTGCGTGCCGGCTATGCGGTGCTGGCCGAAGACGGCGACATCGACTTGACCGATCAGGGGCGCGAGCTCGTCGGCGGTCCGCACACCTAGAGTGCGTCTGGTGGCGCACCGCTGCAGACGGCGGCTCCTGTCCGGTACAATGCGCCTCCGGCCTGGTGCCGGTGCCGCCACAGGGCGGCAAGCATCCTCCGCCACCCTGGTGGCCAGGAGGCGCTGACCGGGTGGTACGCCGCCCGTCGATGGGTCGTTAGCTCAGTCGGTAGAGCATCGGACTTTTAATCCGCTGGTCGATGGTTCGAATCCATCACGACCCACCATTCCGTCGATGAGATCTCCGGCGCTCTGGAAACGTTCTGGCCGTCTGTACGCAACGCGATGCGTGCTGTCGACGCCGCATAGATCGGACAACGACCGAGGGCCGAATCAGTTCGAGTCCGATCGTATCCGCTGTCGCCTGCGCTCAGGCTGTTTCCACCTGCCATGGAGATGCCCAAGATGCCCAGCCGACAAGACACCCCCGATTCCCGTCAGCCCGCCGTCGATGCGCTGGCCGCCTACGTGCGTTACCAGGGAGGCGTGGTCGGCGAGGCCGCGTTGGACGATATCGTCCACTACTTTCGCGAGACGCTCTGCGACGACACGCTAACGATCGACGACATCGTCGACGACTATCTGCCCATCGCGCAGGCAGTGGTCGGGTCGCAGCATGTGGTCGACCGATGGCAAGACGACCTGCGTGTGATCTGCTCGGCGATCGACGGGTTGTCGGTATTCGCTGCCGTGTCGCCTGAGGATCGCGCTGCGCTGGGTGACGTGCTGACCACGCTGTCCGAACGCCTGGTGGTGGAAATCGGTGGTAGCACTCGAATCGAGAACGGGCGGATCAACATCGCCCGGGACGTGATCGAGCAAGGGCCGACGACGACGCGGTTCGCGATTCTTCACGAGCTCGGGCACGCGATCGATCACGAGGCGATGGTCCCACCTGCAATCAAGCAAGCGATCCGACGTTCGGACCATGCGGACATGCGCGCTGCGGAACTGTTCGCCGATGCATTCGCCGCCGTGGCGCTGTGCGTACTGGGCCTGTCGCGCGAGACGATCCTGGATGGCGCAATGCAGGCGCTGGCGGGTCACGAGAGCGATGGCGATCACCCTGACTGGGAGACACGCAGTGACAGCATCCAGCGAGCGATCGCCGGCGTGGTGCGTGGGACGCGATGAGCGGACCCACTGCGCAGCAGTCCTTGGGCATCCTGCGGCACTGCTGAACACGCATTGCAGCGCCCGTTGAAGCAGGCGCGCGGTGGGCGCATATCGTGGATCTTGTAGCCGCCGACCCGTTCGCCCGGTCGCCACCGCGATCATGTGCGCCATGCCCCTCGACACCCTCCATCCCGCCGTCGCGCAGTGGTTCGGCGACACCTTCGCGGCGCCGACACCGGCGCAGGTCGCGGCGTGGCCAGCGATCGCGGCCGGGCGGGATGTGCTGGTGTCGGCGCCGACGGGCTCGGGCAAGACACTGACCGCGTTCCTGGTCGCGATCGACGGGTTGGTGCGCGAGGGGCTCGAGGCCGGCGGCACGCTGCCGGACGCGACGCGGGTGGTCTATGTGTCGCCGCTCAAGGCGTTGTCGAACGACGTGCGCATCAACCTCGAAGCACCGTTGGCGGGCATCGGTACGGCGCTGGCAGCGATGGGGCTGCCGCAGGTGGCGATCCGCACGGCGGTGCGGACTGGCGATACGCCGCAGGCCGAGCGCGCGCGGATGCGCCGGCGGCCGCCGCACATCCTGGTGACCACACCCGAGTCGTTGTACGTGCTGCTGGGCTCGGTGTCGGGGCGGGCGATGCTCGGGGACGTGCGGAGTGTGATCGTCGACGAGATCCATGCGGTCGCCGGCGACAAGCGCGGCAGCCATCTGACATTGACGCTGGAACGTCTGCAGGCGCTGTGTGGACGGCGATTGCAGCGGGTCGGGCTGTCGGCGACGCAAAAGCCGATCGACACAGTAGCGCGGTTTCTGGTCGGTGAGCGCGGTGGGGATTGCGCACCGTTTGCGCAGGCCCAGCCCAACTCGGCTCCCCATGCGGGGGCGGGCGGGGGCGGGGGCACTGCCGACGCAGCGAAGACCGACAGTCACGGCTGCACCATCGTCGAGGTCGGACTGGAGCGGTCGCGCGACCTGGCGCTCGAGTTGCCGCCCACGCCGCTGTCGGCGGTGCTGTCCAACGACCAGGCGATGCAGCTCTATCGGCGCATCGGCGACCTGGCGCAGGCGCACCGGACCACGCTGGTGTTCGTCAATACGCGGCGTATGGCCGAGCGGGCGGCGCGTCATCTCGGCGAACTGCTGGGCCGCGAACGCGTCGCGGCGCACCACGGCAGCCTCGCGCGCGAGGCCCGGCTCGACGCCGAGCAACGGCTCAAGCGCGGCGAGCTGACCGTGCTGGTGGCGACTGCGTCACTGGAGCTGGGTATCGACATCGGCGATGTCGACCTGGTGTGCCAGATCGGTTCGCCGCGTTCGATCGCCGCGTTCCTGCAGCGGGCGGGCCGTTCGCGGCATCAGGTCGGGGGTGTGCCGAAGGCCAGGCTGCTGGCGACGACGCGCGACGAACTGGTCGAGTGCGTAGCCTTGCTCGACTGTGTGCGCCGCGGCGAGCTGGACACATTGCGCATCCCGCCGGCGCCGCTCGACGTGCTGGCGCAGCAGATCGTCGCCGAAACCGCGATGCAGGATTGGGGCGAAGACGCGCTGTTTGCACTGGTGCGCCGAGCGTGGCCGTATCGCGAGTTGGCGCGCGCGGACTTCGATGCGGTCGTGCGCATGCTCGCCGAGGGCTTTGTCGGGCGCCACGGACCGCGCGCCGGCCATGTGCATCGCGACGCGGTGCATCGCCGACTGCGTGGGCGCAAGGGCGCGCGCATGGTCGCGACGATGTCCGGCGGCACGATCCCCGACACCGGCGACTACACCGTGCTGCTCGAGCCCGAGTCGCAGTCGATCGGCACCGTCAACGAAGACTTCGCAGTCGAAAGCCTGAGCGGCGATGTCTTCCAACTGGGCAATGCCAGCTACCGGATTCTACGGGTGGAGGCGGGGCGGCTGCGCGTGGAAGATGCCCAGGGTCTGCCACCGAATATCCCGTTCTGGATCGGTGAGGCGCCCGGGCGCACGGACGCGTTGTCGGCGGGCGTGGCGCGGCTGCGTGCGCAGATCGAGGCCTTGCTCGATGCACCGGGCGAGGCGACGGGGCATCCGCGTGCCCACGCCTGGCTGCAGGACGAGGCGGGCGTGTCGGCCGAGGCGGCCACGCAGCTGGTCGATTATCTGGGTCGTGCGCGCGATGCGCTCGGGGCGCTGCCGACGCAGTCGTGCCTGGTGCTCGAGCGTTTCTTCGACGCCACTGGAGGCACCCAACTGGTGCTGCATGCGCCGTTCGGCAGCCGCATCAATCGCGCCTGGGGCCTGGCGCTGCGCAAGCGCTTTTGCCGCAAGTTCAATTTCGAACTGCAGGCGGCAGCGACCGAGGACGCGATCGTGCTGTCGCTCTCGACCAGCCACAGCTTCCCGCTGGCCGAAGTCATGGACTATCTGCGCGCGGCGACTGCGCGTGACGTGCTGGTACAGGCGCTGCTCGATGCGCCGTTGTTCGGCGTGCGCTGGCGCTGGAATGCGACCACTGCGCTCGCGCTGCCGCGCTTTGCCGGGGGCCGCAAGGTCGCGCCGCAGTTGCAGCGGATGAAGAGCGAGGACCTGCTCGCGGCGGTGTTCCCCGACCAGGTCGCGTGCCTGGAGAACATCGTCGGCGAGCGCGAGATTCCCGAACACCCACTGGTCGCGCAGACGCTGTACGACTGCCTGGAGGTCGCGATGGACGCGTCGGGCTGGCTGGCGGTGCTGCGCGGTATCGAGGCCGGCCGGATCGAGGTGCGCGCGCGCGAACTGACTGCGCCGTCGCCGCTGGCCGCCGAAGCGATCAACGCGCGCCCTTATGCCTTTCTCGACGATGCGCCATTGGAGGAACGTCGGACCCAGGCGGTGCAGCAGCGTCGCTGGGACGATCCGGCAACGGCGGACGATTTAGGGCGGCTCGACCCGGCGGCGATCGCGCGGGTACGCGAGGAGGCGTGGCCGGAGGCGGCGACGCCCGACGAGATGCACGATGCGCTGATGATGCTGGGCGCCATCGCCGAGGCCGAGGCGGCGGCCGTCGCGCATTGGCCCACGCTGCTGGCGGCGCTGGCCGACGATGCGCGCGCGACGCGCATGCCCGTGGGCGGCGAGGCCGCGGTCTGGGTAGCGGTCGAGCGGCTGCCGCTGCTGCGCGCGTTGCACCCTGACGCGGCGGTCCAGCCCGAGGTTGCGGTGCCGAACGAGTACGCGGTGGCGTGGACGCGTGAGGCTGCGCTGCTGGAACTGGTCCGTGCGCGCCTGGGCGGGGTCGGACCGGTGACGGCCGAGGCCTTGGCTGCGCCGCTCGGCCTGGCCGCGTATGCGCTGCTGCCGGCGCTTCACACGCTCGAGCACGAGGGCACCGCGATGCGAGGGTGGTTCTGCGGCGACACGGCGGGGCCGGTCGAGTGGTGCGAGCGTGGGCTCTTGGCTCGCATTCATCGCGAGACGCTGGGGCGCTTGCGTCGCGAGATCGAGCCGGTGCCTGTGACCGACTACGTGCGCTTCCTGTGCGACTGGCAACACGTGTCGCAGGGCGCTCGCGTGCACGGTGCCGAGGCCTTGGCCGGCGTGTTGGCGCAGCTTGAAGGCTACGAGGCGCCTGCGGCGGCATGGGAGGCGGATCTGCTGCCGGCGCGGATGGCGGACTTCTCGCCCGGTTGGCTCGATGCGTTGTGTACCACCGGACGCCTGGCCTGGCTGCGGCTGCGGCCGCGCGCCGGCGAAGGGAGCGGCGGCCATTTGCGTCAGATCCCGATCGCACTGCTGCCGAGGCCGGGTGCGCCGCGCTGGATGCGCCTAGCGCCGGCGCCGGCAGATGCGGAGGTGCTGTCCTCGCGCGCGCGTCGGGTCGACGAGGCGCTGGCACGAGACGGCGCGTCGTTCTTCGACGACCTGCAGGCGCACACCCGCCTGCTGCAGACCGAACTGGAAGACGGGCTGTCGGAACTAGTCGCTGCCGGGCGCGCCCACTGCGACAGCTTCGCGGGCCTGCGCGCATTGCTGGTGCCGCCCTCGCGCCGGCCGGCGACCGGTGGGCGCCGGCGCGGGAGGCCGCTGGTCGGCATCGCCGATGCCGGGCGCTGGAGCCAGCCCCGGCGCGGAGAAGGCGGCCCCGATGCCGAGGACATGGAGCATGTCGCGCGCGTGCTGCTGCGGCGTTACGGCGTGGTCTGCTGGCGGATCCTCGATCGCGAACCCGACTGGCTACCGCCGTGGCGAGAGCTGATGCGGGTCTATCGCCGACTCGAGGCCCGCGGCGAGATCCGCGGCGGCCGCTTCGTGGCCGGGCTGTCGGGCGAGCAGTACGCGCTGCCCGAGGCTGTGGGCCTGTTGCGCGCGGTCCGCGCGCGACAGGCGGACGGCGAATTGATCTGCGTGGGCGCGTCCGATCCGTTGAACCTCGCCGGGACGCTGTTACCCGGCGAGCGCGTGCCCCGGCAGCCGGGCGCACGGCTGGTTCTGCGCGATGGTCATGTGGTCGCTAGCCGGGTGGCGGATCGCTGCAGTGTCGACGAAGCGCTCTCGGCCGAAGAGGCAGCCGCGGCACGGGTGCTGCTCCAGCAGCCCGGCGCAATGTCTCGTCCCGGACACGGCCGGCACGGCGCGGCTGCGCCTGGCGATCGCGCCGGGTGACGGCGGCCGGGTCAGCGCTCACCGGGGTTTTGCTATCGTTGTCGAATGACCCGCGGGGAGAGGCGCCCGCTTCGGAATGGGATACATGGCGTGAACGGGGCGGCGGTTGAGCGTGTCAGAGTCGCGGTGGTCGAGGATGACGACGAGCTGCGTGACGAGATCCTGGTGCCCTTGCTGCGTGCGGCTGGGTTCGAGGCGACCGGCATGCCCGGCGCGCTGGCGTTGTATCGCGATCTGGTGGCCAGCCGCTACGACCTGGTGCTGCTCGATGTCGGCCTGCCGGACGAGGACGGCTTCGCGATCGCCCGCCATCTGCGCGAGGCCGCGCCGACGATCGGGCTGGTGATGTTGACTGGGTACGTGTCCAACGGTGACCGGCTGCGTGGACTCGAGGCCGGCGTCGATGCGTATCTGACCAAGCCGGTCGAGGCCAGCGCGTTGGTCGCCACGCTGCGCAACCTCTCGCGCCGGGTCGTCCCCTCGGACGGCAGCGAAGGTGGCGAGCCGGGCGAGGAGGGCAGCGGCGAGACCGGCTGGCGGCTCGACGAGCGCGGCTGGAATATTCTGCTACCCGACGGTCGCGCGGTCGAACTCACGCTCGCCGAGCAGCAAGTCATGCGCCGGCTTGCCGGCTCACCGGGACAGCCGGTCCGACGCGAGGACCTGATCGCCGGCCTTGCCGACGACGTCCACGAGTTCGATCCGCACCGACTCGAAATGCTGGTCTATCGACTGCGGCGCAAGTGCCAAGAAAGCACCGGGATGGCGCTGCCCCTGCGCTCGGTTCGCGGCGTGGGTTATGTGCTGACCTGGTGAGGGGGCCGGCGCTGGCGGTTGACGCGATAGGGCGTCCTCGGACCGAGCGAGGTCGGCACGGGCCGGCCGCGGGATGCTGGATCGTCCGGGGCGTCTGACTCGGGCAGGAGGCCGGGCTTGGCAAGCCCAATGCGATCAAGCATGGGGCAGCCTCGATGCGCAGAAATTGCAGGGGACACACAAACGACAGGCAGCGCCGGGCCAGCCAAATGCTGCCCGTTGCGGCTGTCTTATCTGCGTGCAGCCGGGGCGTGACATCCAGCGCGAGGGCTTGTGCGGGAAGGCGACACCCCCGTAAAGCCGGATAAGGCAACAGCCGAACGCGATTTCAGTGGCCCTCAAGCCATCGTCGTGTTGTGAGCGGCGGGTCTCGAGTCCGATGTGGGCGAGGCCGAAAGTGCGTTTGTAGAGCTCGGAGCGTCGTTTGGCTGAGACCTAAATCGCAGATCGCACGGACGCCGGTGCAGCCGCTGTGGCGGCAAAGCGGACAGATTCGTCGCGCCTTGTGTTGCTTCGGCAGTGCCATCGGGCCGTCAATATGCGTGCTTTCCGCGTCGCGCGGACGTGGCAGGAAAATGCTGAATGGGGGTTATTTATCTCACCAATTCTCTCATTCGCTAACACAAGGCGATGTCGGAAATCTGTGATTGACGTCCAAATATTGCGTGCATAAAATGCCGTCCCGCCCGCCATGGGTGTTTTTTGGCGCGGGCGGCTCACTACGCGGGGAAGGTTCTTTCTGAACGGCGAGCTCAATCGAGCTCGTTGTCGCGCGGCCGGATCGTCATTCAAGGAAATGCGGGTCCGTCGATCTCGGGCCATGGCAGGTTTTTCGGGGGATTGCGGGATGCTGTTGAACAACATCCGGGTGGCCGCAGCGGCCGCCGGCGGTACGGTATTGGCGTGTCTTCTGGGATTGGCGGGAGCGTCTCCGGCGTTCGCCCAGTCGACGTCCGTGACCAATGTCGCGACCGTCTCCGCGCCGCCGGGCACGAACGACATCGAGCTTGCCAACAACACCGCAAGCGCAACTGTCACCGCGGCGCGCCCTGTCGTTGAGGTCCTCAAGAGCGCCGATCCCGCCGCCGGTTCGACCGTGGTCGTGGGGCAGGTCATCACCTACACGCTGAACGTGAGTGTGACCGAAGCCGCCACCCAGTCCGATGTCGTGTTGAACGACACGCTCAGCGCCGGCCTGATCTTCGGCGCGGTGACCAGCGCCGGTAACTTCGTCGAGGGCGGTAGCGGCAACGCCCGTACCTTCACCCTGCCGGCCGGGACGGCGCCGGGCGACTACAGCGTCGTCTACACCGCCACAGTCGGCCCGGATGCGCTGACGTCGGTCGGGAATGCGGTGGTCGCCACGGGCGGTGGCGATCCAGACGATCCGGATGCTCCGTCGCCGACTTGTACGAGTTGCGCCACCGAGCATCCGTTGGCTTCGGTCGTGACGGTGACGAAAGCATCCGACCCGGCATCGGGCAGCGAGGTATCGCCCGGCGACACGTTGACTTACACGGTGACCGCAACGGTCGCCGGTGCCGCGACCATCGAAGTACTGACCCTGAGCGATACGCTCGGCACCGGCCTGACCTTCGGTGCGGTGACGGATGCCGGCGCATTCGCTTGCACCGGTGCACTGACCTGCACGTTGCCTGCCGGCACGCTGCCGGGCACCTACACGCTGACCTACACCGCCACCGTCAATGCGGACGCGACCGGTAGCGTCGGCAACGTCGTCGTGGCCAGTAACCCGGCTGGTGGCAACGATCCCGATCCGGTGTGCACGACCTGCGAGACCGAGCATCCGGTCGTCGCGACGTCGATCACCGTGGCCAAGACCTCGAACCCGGCCTCGGGCAGCGAGGTGTCGCCTGGCGACACGCTGACCTACACGCTGACGGCGACGGTTGCGAACTCGGCGACGACCGAAGTGCTGATGTTGAGCGATACGCTGGGCGCGGGTCTGACCTTCGGTGCCGTCACGGACGCGGGTGCCTTCGCTTGCACCGGTGCACTGACCTGCACGTTGCCTGCCGGCACGCTGCCGGGCACTTACACGCTGACCTACACCGCAACCGTCAATGCGGATGCGACGGGCAGCGTCGGCAACGTCGTCGTGGCCAGTAACCCGGCTGGCGGCAACGATCCCGATCCGGTGTGCACCACCTGCGAGACCGAACATCCGGTCGTCGCCACGTCGGTCACGGTGAGCAAGAGCTCCAACCCGGCGTCGGGTAGCGAGGTGTCGCCCGGCGACACGCTGACCTACACGCTGACGGCGACAGTTGCTAACTCGGCGACGACCGAAGTGCTGACGCTGGCCGATACGCTCGGTGCGGGTTTGACCTTCGGCGCGGTGACCGATGCGGGCGCGTTTGCCTGCACGGGCGCGCTGACCTGCACGCTGCCGGCTGGCACGCTGCCGGGCACTTACACGCTGACCTACACCGCAACCGTCAATGCGGATGCGACGGGCAGCGTCGGCAACGTCGTCGTGGCCAGTAACCCGGCTGGCGGCAACGATCCCGATCCGGTGTGCACCACCTGCGAGACCGAACATCCGGTCGTTGCGACGTCGATCACGGTGACGAAGAGCTCCAACCCGGCCTCGGGCAGCGAGGTTTCGCCTGGCGACACGCTGACCTACACGCTGACGGTGACGGTCGCCAACTCGGCCACCACTGAAGTGCTGACCCTGGCCGATACGCTGGGTGCGGGTCTGACCTTCGGTGCCGTCACGGACGCGGGCGCGTTTGCCTGCACGGGCGCGCTGACCTGCACGCTGCCGGCTGGCACGCTGCCGGGCACTTACACGCTGACCTACACCGCAACCGTCAATGCGGATGCGACGGGCAGCGTCGGCAACGTCGTCGTGGCCAGTAACCCGGCTGGCGGCAACGATCCCGATCCGGTGTGCACCACCTGCGAGACCGAACATCCGGTCGTTGCGACGTCGATCACGGTGACGAAGAGCTCCAACCCGGCCTCGGGCAGCGAGGTTTCGCCTGGCGACACGCTGACCTACACGCTGACGGCGACGGTCGCCAACTCGGCCACCACTGAAGTGCTGACCCTGGCCGATACGCTGGGTGCGGGTCTGACCTTCGGTGCCGTCACGGACGCGGGTGCATTCGCCTGCACCGGCGCGCTGACGTGCACGCTGCCGGCTGGCACGCTGCCGGGCACCTACACGCTGACCTACACCGCGACCGTCAATGCGGATGCGACGGGGACGGTGGGTAACGTCGTGGTGGCGACCACGCCGCCGGGCGGCAACGATCCGGAGCCGGTCTGCACCACCTGCGAGACCGAGCATCCGGTTGTCGCCACGTCGATCACGGTGAGCAAGAGCTCGAACCCGACGTCGGGTAGCGAAGTGTCGCCCGGCGACACGCTGACCTACACGCTGACGGCGACAATTGCGAACTCGGCGACGACTGAAGTGCTGACGCTCGCCGACACGCTGGGGACCGGTCTGACGTTTGGTGCGGTGACCGATGCCGGCGCGTTTGCTTGCACGGGCGCGCTGAGCTGCACGCTGCCGGCTGGCACGCTGCCGGGCACCTACACGCTGACCTATACGGCCACGGTGGACGCCGCGGCAACGGGTAGCGTCGGTAACGTCGTCGTGGCGACCACGCCGCCGGGCGGCAACGATCCGGAGCCGGTCTGCACGAGCTGCGAGACCGAACACCCGGTCGTTGCGACCTCGATCACAGTGAGCAAGGCCTCCAACCCGGCCTCGGGTAGCGAGGTGTCGCCTGGCGACACGCTGACCTACACGCTGACCGCGACGGTCGCCAATTCGGCGACGACCGAAGTGCTGACGCTGAGCGATACGCTCGGCAGCGGTCTGACCTTCGGTGCCGTCACGGACGCGGGTGCGTTTGCTTGCACGGGCGCGCTGACGTGCACGCTGCCGGCTGGCACGCTGCCGGGCACTTACACGCTGACCTACACCGCGACTGTCAATGCGGATGCGACGGGTAGCGTCGGCAACGTCGTCGTGGCCAGTAATCCGGCTGGCGGTAACGATCCCGATCCGGTGTGCACCACCTGCGAGACCGAGCATCCGGTTGTCGCCACGTCGATCACGGTGGCGAAGACCTCGAACCCGGCCTCGGGCAGCGAAGTGTCGCCCGGCGACACGCTGACCTACACGCTGACCGCGACGGTCGCCAATTCGGCGACGACTGAAGTGCTGACGCTGAGCGATACGCTCGGTGCGGGTCTGACGTTCGGTTCGGTGACCGATGCGGGTGCGTTCGCTTGCACGGGCGCGCTGACGTGCACGCTGCCGGCCGGCACGCTGCCGGGTACCTACACGCTGACCTACACCGCAACCGTCGATGCGGATGCGACGGGCAGCGTCGGCAACGTTGTCGTGGCCAGTAACCCGGCTGGTGGCAACGATCCCGATCCGGTGTGCACGACCTGCGAGACCGAGCATCCGGTTGTCGCCACGTCGATCACGGTGAGCAAGAGCTCGAACCCGACGTCGGGTAGCGAAGTGTCGCCCGGCGACACGCTGACCTACACGCTGACGGCAACGGTCGCGAACTCGGCCACGACCGAAGTGCTGACCCTGGCCGACACGCTCGGGACCGGTCTCACGTTCGGTGCCGTCACCAATGCGGGCGCGTTTGCCTGCACCGGCGCGCTGACCTGCACGTTGCCTGCGGGCACCTTGCCGGGTGTCTACACGCTGACCTACACCGCGACCGTCAATGCGGATGCGACGGGGACGGTGGGTAACGTCGTGGTGGCGACCACGCCGCCGGGCGGCAACGATCCGGAGCCGGTCTGCACGACCTGCGAGACCGAGCATCCGGTCGTTGCGACGTCGATCACGGTGAGCAAGGCCTCGAGCCCAGCGTCGGGCAGCGAGGTGTCGCCCGGCGACACGCTGACCTACACGCTGACGGCGACAATTGCGAACTCGGCCACCACTGAAGTGCTGACGCTGAGCGATACGCTCGGTGCGGGTCTGACGTTCGGTTCGGTGACCGATGCGGGTGCGTTCGCTTGCACGGGCGCGCTGACCTGCACGCTGCCGGCTGGCACGCTGCCGGGCACTTACACGCTGACCTACACCGCAACCGTCAATGCGGATGCGACCGGTGCGGTGGGCAACGTCGTGGTGGCCAGTAACCCGGCTGGCGGCAACGATCCCGATCCGGTGTGCACCACCTGCGAGACCGAGCATCCGGTCGTTGCGACCTCGATCACGGTGACGAAGAGCTCCAACCCGGCCTCGGGGAGCGAGGTGTCGCCTGGCGACACGTTGACCTACACGCTGACGGCGACGGTTGCGAATTCGGCGACGACTGAAGTGCTGACGCTGTCCGACACGCTTGGCACGGGTCTGACCTTCGGTGCCGTCACCGATGCGGGCGCGTTTGCTTGCACGGGCGCGCTGACCTGCACGCTGCCGGCTGGCACGCTGCCGGGTGTCTACACGCTGACCTACACCGCGACCGTCAATGCGGATGCGACTGGGACCGTGGGTAACGTTGTTGTGGCGACCACGCCGTCGGGCGGCAACGATCCGGAGCCGGTCTGCACGACCTGCGAGACCGAACATCCGGTCGTCGCCACGTCGATCACTGTGAGCAAGGCCTCGAACCCAGCGTCGGGCAGCGAGGTGTCGCCTGGCGACACATTGACCTACACGCTGACCGCGACGGTCGCCAATTCGGCGACGACCGAAGTGCTGACGCTGAGCGATACGCTCGGCAGCGGCCTGACCTTCGGTGCCGTCACGGACGCGGGTGCCTTCGCTTGCACGGGCGCGCTCACCTGCACGCTGCCGGCCGGCACTTTGCCCGGCACCTACACGCTGACCTACACCGCGACCGTCAATGCGGATGCGACGGGCAGCGTCGGCAACGTCGTCGTGGCCAGTAACCCGGCTGGCGGCAACGATCCCGATCCGGTGTGCACCACCTGCGAGACCGAACATCCGGTCGTCGCCACGTCGGTCACGGTGAGCAAGAGCTCCAACCCGGCGTCGGGTAGCGAGGTGTCGCCCGGCGACACGCTGACCTACACGCTGACGGCGACAGTTGCTAACTCGGCGACGACCGAAGTGCTGACGCTGGCCGATACGCTCGGTGCGGGTTTGACCTTCGGCGCGGTGACCGATGCGGGCGCGTTTGCCTGCACCGGCGCGCTGACCTGCACGCTGCCGGCCGGTACCTTGCCGGGCACCTACACGCTGACCTATACGGCCACGGTGGACGCCGCCGCGACGGGCAGCGTCGGCAACGTCGTCGTGGCCAGTAATCCGGCTGGCGGCAACGATCCCGATCCGGTGTGCACCACCTGCGAGACCGAACATCCGGTCGTCGCCACGTCGATCACGGTGAGCAAGGCCTCGAACCCGGCCTCGGGCAGCGAGGTGTCGCCTGGCGACTCCCTGACCTACACGCTAACGGCGACGGTTGCGAATTCGGCCACCACTGAAGTGCTGACCCTGGCCGACACGCTGGGGAGCGGTCTGACCTTCGGTACCGTCACGGACGCGGGCGCGTTTGCCTGTACCGGCGCGCTGGCCTGCACGCTGCCGGCCGGTACCTTGCCGGGCACCTACACGCTGACCTACACGGCCACGGTGGACGCCGCCGCGACGGGCAGCGTCGGCAACGTCGTCGTGGCCAGTAATCCGGCTGGCGGCAACGATCCCGATCCGGTGTGCACCACCTGCGAGACCGAGCATCCGGTCGTTGCGACGTCGATCACCGTGGCCAAGGCCTCGAACCCGGCCTCGGGCAGCGAGGTGTCGCCCGGCGACACGCTGACCTATACGCTGACCGCGACGGTGGCGAACTCGGCGACGACCGAAGTGCTGACCCTGGTCGACACGCTCGGGACCGGTCTGACGTTTGGTGCGGTGACCGATTCAGGCGCGTTTGCTTGCACGGGCGCGCTGACCTGCACGCTGCCCGCCGGCACGCTGCCGGGCACCTACACGCTGATCTACACCGCGACCGTCGATGCGGATGCGACCGGCAGCGTCGGCAACGTCGTCGTGGCCAGTAACCCGGCTGGTGGCAACGATCCCGATCCGGTGTGCACCACCTGCGAGACTGAACATCCGGTCGTCGCGACCTCGATCACCGTGACCAAGAGCTCCAACCCGGCTTCTGGTAGCGAAGTGTCGCCCGGCGACACGCTGACCTACACGCTGACCGCGACGGTCGCCAATTCGGCGACGACTGAAGTGCTGACGCTGTCCGACACGCTTGGCACGGGTCTGACCTTCGGCGCGGTGACCGATGCTGGCGCGTTTGCCTGCACCGGCGCGCTGACCTGCACGCTACCCGCCGGCACGCTGCCGGGCACTTACACGCTGACCTACACGGCCACGGTGGACGCCGCCGCGACGGGCAGCGTTGGCAACGTCGTGGTGGCCAGTAACCCAGCTGGCGGCAACGATCCGGAGCCCGTCTGCACGACCTGCGAGACCGAACATCCGGTCGTTGCGACCTCGGTTACCGTGACCAAGACCTCGAACCCGGCGTCGGGCAGCGAGGTGTCGCCCGGCGACACGCTGACCTACACGCTGACGGCGACGGTTGCGAACTCGGCTACCACTGAAGTGCTGACCCTGTCCGACACGCTTGGCACGGGTCTGACCTTCGGCGCGGTGACCGATGCGGGTGCGTTTGCCTGCACCGGCGCGCTGACCTGCACGCTACCCGCCGGCACGCTGCCGGGTACTTATACGCTGACCTACACGGCCACGGTGGACGCCGCCGCGACGGGCAGCGTTGGCAACGTCGTCGTGGCAAGTAACCCGGCTGGTGGCAACGATCCCGATCCGGTCTGCACCACCTGTGAGACCGAGCATCCGGTCGTCGCGACCTCGATCACGGTGACGAAGAGCTCCAACCCGGCCTCGGGCAGCGAGGTGTCGCCTGGCGACACATTGACCTACACGCTGACGGCAACGGTCGCGAACTCGGCGACGACCGAAGTGCTGACGCTGTCCGACGCGCTCGGGACCGGTTTGGCGTTTGGTGCGGTCACCGATGCTGGCGCGTTCGCTTGCACGGGCGCGCTGACCTGCACGCTGCCCGCCGGCACGCTGCCGGGTGTCTACACGCTGACCTACACCGCGACCGTCAATGCGGATGCGACGGGCACCCTGAGCAACGTCGTCGTGGCGAGCATCCCGCCGGGCGGCAACGACCCTGAGCCGGTGTGCACCACCTGCCAGACCGAGCATAAGGTCGAGCAGCCGACGATCGAGGTCGCCAAGACCTCTGAGCCAGGGAGCGGTGCGGAAGTGCGCGCAGGCGATGTGCTCGTCTACACGCTGACCGCGGTCGTCGCCAACTCGGCCACCCTCGACACGCTCACGCTGACCGATACGCTTGGCGCGGGTCTGAGCTTCGGCGAAGTGACCGATGCCGGTGCGTTCACCTGCACGGGCGCGCTGACCTGCACCTTGCCGGCCGGCACGCTGCCGGGCCGCTATGCACTGACGTACACGGCCACCGTGGACAGCACCGCCACTGGAACTGTCGGTAACGTCGTGACCGCCAGCGGCGGCACCGGCGAGAACGGTCCTCCCCCAGTGTGCGGCGCATGCAGCACCGAGCATCCGCTGGCAGAGCCGCGCGTGCGCATCGCCAAGCACGCCACGCCCGGCGAGGCGCAGGAAGTAAAGGTCGGTGACGTCATCGAGTACACGCTGACTGTCGACGTCGCGAACTCGGCGACGCTCGCGGATATGCGGCTGTCCGATACGCCCGGGCCGGGTCTGGCCGTGGGTATGCTGCCGACGGGTTGCGTTGCCGAGGGCGGCAACGTGGTCTGCATGCTGCCCGCCGGCACCGTGCCGGGCACCTACACCTTTGTGTATCCGGCAACTGTGACCGCCGATGCGATCGGGGCTGTGGAGAACCGGGTGTCGGGTGGTTATGTGAACGAGGGCGGTGGTTCTGAGCCCGAGTGCACCACCTGCCAGACCCGCCACGAGGTTTCGGACAAGGCGCAGTTGCGCATCAGCAAGGCGGTCGGCAGCCGGAATGTGAAGGTCGGCGATCTGGTGCGCTACACCGTGACCGTGGAGAACGTGGGCGTGGTGAACGTGACCGACGGCATCGTCGTGGACACACCGCCCGCAGGCTTCAGCTACGTCGAAGGGTCGATGGCGGTCGCCGATCGCGATGGTGCTTTCACCCTGACCGGCCAGCACCCGCTGCGTATCGGCGGCGTCGACATCGCCGTCGGTGACCGCGCCACCATCGTGTATCTGCTGCGCGTCGGGCCTGGCGTCCGGCAGGGCGTGCACGTCAACGAAGCAGTTGCGGTTGATGTGAACGGGACGCCGGTGTCTAACGTGGCCACCGCCCAGGTGTCGCTGGATTCAGATCCCTTGCTCGACGACAGCCTGGTCTTCGGCACCGTGTTCGATGATCGCGACGGTGACGGATGGCAGGACCGCGCGGATCTGTCCGGTGTGCGGGTGCAGGGCGGCTTCCCGTCCCACCTGTACGTGCCTGGCTCCACGACGATCGACCGCGGCGATGGCCCGCAGCCGCTCGCCGATGCCAGCGCACCGCTGCTTCACGGCATCGAGATCGGTGCGATCTCGGCCCGGCAGTCCGTGGGCGATCCGGCCGAGGCCCATCGCGTGATCATCCGCCAGCGCCTGACCGCGCCGGAGTTCAGCGATGACTTTGTCCTGGTCAACGGGCAGGGCGTCACCGTGCGGATGGCGGCCGATGGGTCGACCCGGGTGGAGCGCGAGGGCGAAGCGGCGAAGGGGCTCAATGCTGCCGAGCCGGTGGTGACGCGTCGCGTGTCGGCGGTCGAGAACGGCTACGAAGTGGCCTACATCGTCGAGAACCACGGCATCGATGAGCGCGGCATCCCGGGCGTGCGGATCGCGTCGGTGGAGGGGCTGCTGATCGAAACGGATCAGTACGGCCGCTATCACCTGGCCGATGTGCAGGGTGGGGACTGGCGCCACGGTCGCAACTTCATCCTGAAGGTCGATCCGGCCACGTTGCCGCCGGGTACCGAGTTCACCACCGCGAACCCGTTGGTGCGGCGTGTCACGCCCGGCCTGCCGGTCCGGTTCGATTTCGGCGTGCGTCTGCCGGTCGAGCAACTGCCGGGCGGAGAGCGGCGGATCGATCTGGAACTGGGCGAAGTCATCTTCGCGCCGGGCAGCGCGGAGGTCGGCGCGATGTGGTTGCCGGCGATCGAGCGCATGGCCGAGCAGGTCGAGCGCTATCACGGTGGCGATGTCTCGATCGTCGCAGAAGGCGGCGACGAAGCACTGGCATTCGCCCGGGCGGCGGCGGTGCGCGATGCACTGCAGGCGCGGGTCGGTCCGGAAGCGCAGGCGTGCCTGTCGGTCGCGCTGCGCACCGTGGTGGACGACCAGCACGCGCTGGTCGCCGGTGTCGATGCCAGGGGCGCATTGCTCGGGACTGTGTTGTTCGACACCGATCGCGCCGAGATCCGGCCGGAGTTCGGAGCGCTGCTCGATGAGGTCGCGCGGCGTCTGGATGCGCTCGGTGGTGGCGTCGTGGTGCTCGTCGGCCACACGGACGTCCGCGGATCGCACGCCTACAACACGGCACTGGGACTGCGCCGCGCGACTGCGGTGCAACAGGCGCTGGCAGCGCGATTGCGTGCGGAGACCAGACAGAAGGTCCGCGTGGAAGCCAGCGCCGACCCGACGGCTCCGATCGATGCAGAGCGCGAGTGAGGAATAGCTGGATCATGAAGATGAAACTGCTCGATACCGCCCTGATCGGCATCCTGGCCGGCATGAGCTCCGCCGTGCTGGGGCAGCCCCGGCCGGCGGCGCCTGCGACCGATCCTGCGATGGACTGCGACGACGGCGCCTGCACCACCGAATCCGGCGACCTGGTGTTCCGGGTGCGCACACGCAGCTTCGACCAGCCGGTGAGCGTCGGCACCGATGCGCGCTCGTCGTCCGAGGCGTTGCAGCCCGACCGCCGGGTGTCCATCGCTTTGGACGAACCCGGTCGCGCGACTGTGCGCGGCGCGTTCTCCGCACAACTGCCCGGTGGCGGCGTGGTCTGGGCCACCGAGGACCCGAGCCTGGGGGCGCCCGAGCTGACGGTGTCGGCCCCGGCGATGGTGGCCTTCGATGCCGGGCGGATCGTCGAGCCGGTCAAATTCTTCGTCCGCAGCAACTATGTGTCGTTCGTCGAGCGATACGAGTTGACGCTCTATCGGGGCAACGATGCCGACCTGGTCGAGCCGGTTGCCCGCTTCGGGTTGCCGGTCGAAGCGGTCTCGCAGAGCGAGTGGGATGGCGCGCTGCCGGCGGGCCTGGTGCTCCGGACGGGCGATGAACTGGTGTACGTCCTGCGTGCCTACGACGCCGCGGGCAACTTCGACGAGACCTCGCCTCGCAAGCTGCAATTGGTGCGCCCCGACGAGGCCGAGCGCGGCATCCAGCGACTGCGCGACGGGGTCGAGCGTTCGCTCGGCACTGCGTTGGGCATCGAGCAGGCGCGCAACCAGGCGTTGATCGACGACGTCTTCGCCGACAACGGGCTGCGCCAGCAGAACATCCCGATCTACGGATCCCGGGTGCGCGTGCAGGGCCGCAACCTGCCCGACGGCTATGGCCTGCGTATCAACGGCGAGAACTACCCCGTCGATCTCGAACGCAAGTTCGTCGCCGAGTACCTGATGCCGATCGGCCACCACCGTTTCGACATCACTCTCGAGGCGCCGGAGGGCGAGTCGCCGCTGCAGCGTGCGCTGGAGGTCGACGTCAGCGGTCGCTACTTCTTCGGCGTGGGTCTGGCCGACGTCACGGTGTATCAGAACAAGGCCAGCGGGCCCGGACGTTCGCTGGCCATGGCGGGCCGCGAGGACGACATCCTCAGCGACGGCCGCCTGGCCTTCTATCTGAAGGCGAAGGCCCAGGGCAAGTACCTGATCACCGCGCAGGCCGATACCCAGAATCGCCCGCTGGAGGATCTGTTCGACGGCTTCACGTCTGCCGACCCGCAGGACGTCTTCCGTCGTCTCGATCCGGATCTCTATTACCCGACCTATGGCGACGACTCGAGCGTCTGGCGCGATGTCGACACCATGGGCCGCTTCTACTTGCGTGCCGAGTGGGACAAGAACGAGGCGCTGTGGGGCAACTTCAGCACCGGTCTGACCGGTACCGAGTACGGCCAGTACGTGCGCTCGCTTTACGGCGCGGCGCTGAACTGGCGGTCGCGCGGTGCCAATGCCTGGGGCGATCCGGTCACCCAGTTCCGGACGTTCGCATCCGAAGCGCAGACCGCCCCCGGCCACAGCGAGTTCATCGGCACAGGCGGTAGCCTCTATTACCTGCGTCACACCGATGTGCTGCCCGGTTCCGACCAGGTGGTGCTGGAGGTGCGCGATCGGACCACCGGCCGCGTCGAGCAGCGCGTGGTGCTGCTGCGCGGTGCCGACTACGAGATCGACGAGCTTCAGGGCCGCGTCTTGCTGACCCGGGCGCTGGCCCAGATCACGCGGCAGAACATGCCCACGCTGACGCGCGATGCGCCGCTCGACGGCCTCGAGCAGCGATTGATCGTGGACTACGAGTGGGTGCCCAACGATTTCAATGCTGACGAGATCGCCGCCGGCGTGCGCGGCAAGCATTGGTTCGGCGATCACCTCGGCATCGGTCTGACCTATGTCGACGAGAATCGGGCCGGCGAGGACTATTCGCTGATGTCGGCCGACGTCACGCTTCAGGCCGGCAAGGGCACTTACCTCAAGCTCGAGCACAGCCGGACCGAATCGACCAGCGCACCGGTGTTCTTCTCCGATAACGGCGGCCTGAGCTTCAGCCGGCTCAACCCCAGCGGGTCCCGCGAGGGCGAGGCGACTGCGGTGGAGGCCCGTGCGAACTTCCAGGAGCTGGGCTGGAGCGAACAACCGTGGAGCGCGGGTGCGTGGTGGCGTCAGGTGGACGCGGGTTACTCGATCTCGCGCTTCGATACCGGCGCGCAGATCGAGGAGTACGGCGCCGAGGTGTTGGGCCAGTTCGGCGCCAACGTGGGCGTCTACGCGCGCTACAGCCGGGCCGAGCGCAACGCGGATAGCCTCACCCAGGCCCAGGCCAATGCCGAGTGGCGGATCGGCGAGGCCGACGCGCTCGCATTCGAGTTGCGGCGGGTCGAGGAGGCGCGCGCCTCCTTTGACGCTGCAGGTCTGCTCGGTGCGTTGCGCTACACCCGTCGTTTCGGCACCGCGCTGGATGTCTACGGCACCGCGCAGCTGACCTTGGACGACGACAGCGGCCGCTACGCGGACAACGATGCGTTCACGCTGGGGGGCGCTACAACTTCGCCAACCTGTCCACCGTGGGCGCGGAACTGAC
Source organism: Xanthomonas citri pv. mangiferaeindicae (assembly GCA_002240395.1). Classification (NCBI taxonomy): domain Bacteria; kingdom Pseudomonadati; phylum Pseudomonadota; class Gammaproteobacteria; order Lysobacterales; family Lysobacteraceae; genus Xanthomonas; species Xanthomonas citri. The sequence goes on along the minus strand of CP016836.1, from coordinate 603,972 downwards.
CACGGGCGATCGCGGCGACGCCGCACGCGTGGATGCCGAGTATCGACTCTCGCCGCAGCACAGCTTCTACGGTGCGTATACCTATTCCACCGATCGCAGCGACTACGATCCGCTGTTCAACCCCAATGCGCAGAACGGCTGGACGCTGGGCCAGCGTTGGCGTCTGTCCAACCAGGTCAATCTCTTCAACGAGAGCCAGTTCCTCAAGAGCCGGCGCGAGAGCGGCCTGGCCCATACCTATGGCATGGATTTCTTCCCGGCCTACGGCTGGAACCTCGGCTTCACTTTGAGCGACGGCGAACTGACCAACAGCGATGGCGGCCAGGTCGATCGGCGTGCGGTGAGCCTGAGTGGCGGGCGGACCTCTGGCGACACCAGCTGGCAGAGCAAACTGGAGTGGCGTGAGGACACCGGTGCCGAGCGGATCACGCAGTGGGTGACCACCCATCGCCTGACCCACAAGCTCAACGAGAGTTGGCGGATTGCCGCGCGCGTCAACTACGCCGACACCCAGGACGACCTGAATCCGCTCGCAAGCGCCAAGTTCATCGAGAGCAATCTCGGCTTTGCGTACCGCCCGTGGAACAGCACGCGCTGGGGCCTGTTCGGGCGCTACACCTATCTCTACGATCTGGCGACGCTGGGCCAGCTCGGCGGCGCGCAGTACGATCAGCGCACGCAGGTGCTGTCGCTGGAGGGCGTGTACCGGCTCGATCATCACTGGGAGTTCGCCGGCAAGCTGGCGCGGCGCGAGGGCGACGTGCGCTTCGGTCGCGGCACCGGCGCCTGGTTCGATTCGGCCACCACGTTCGCCGCGGGCCAGGTCCGCTACGAACTGATCGAGCGCTGGCACGCGATGGCGGAGTACCGCTGGCTGGACGTCAAGGACGGGGGGACGCGCAAGGGCTGGATGGCCGGCCTCGATCGCGACATCGGTCGGAACTTCCGCATCGGCGCCGGCTACAACTTCACCGACTTCACCGACGACCTCACCGATTTCGATTACGACCACCGGGGCTGGTTCGTCAACTTCGTGGGCAGCTACTAAAAGATGCAGCGCAAGCTGACCGCACCGATGAGCAAGGGTTCGACTATGAAAGATCGCCACGCCACAGTTTCCACCCCGCGCCGCGCCTCCCTGCTGGGTGCCGCCCTGGCCGCGGCGATCGCCGCGTTCGCCATGCCGCAAGCCTCCGCCCAGGTCGGGGTGAACTCAGTGCAACGCAGCTTCATCAATCTGAGCTTTGAGGAGCCGAACCTGCAGACTGTGGGCTGCCGTGTGTACATCGGCGAGCAGTTCGTGCCGGGCTGGACAACGAGTCATGGGCTGTACGGCCAGGAGAATTCCGGCGGTTGCGTACCGCCGGCCGGTTTCGTCGTCGGCCAGCAGGCGCGCATCCTCGAACTGTGGCGCGCTCCTCGAACCAACGGCGGGGTGACGGTGAATGCACGCAGTGGCTCGCAGCTGGCCGAGCTCAATGCCGAGCAGCTGTCGCGTATCTCGCAAAACGTCTGCCTGGTCCCTGGCGACGTGGTGCGCTGGCAATTCAGTCATCGCGGGCGCAGCAGTGCGGTCAATGAGGACCGCATGGCGTTTCTGCTCGGCACCGCACCGATCGTGCAGGTGGGCACTACCAACGACGGCACCGGCCGGGTTATCTCTGTATCGCAAGGCACCGCGACGTCCGTACCTGGGCCTAACGGGTGGCGCGACTACAATGGCAGCTTCCCCTACAACGGGGCAGGCGGCGTCACCAACATCGGCTTCGAGGCGCTGTCGGGCGCGGCGACGACCGGCAACTTCCTCGACGACATCCAGGTCTACCTCAAGCCCTTCATCGAGCTGACGGGCACTGGGTTCCAGACCGTGGAGGGCACCAGCGCCGGCCTGCCGGAGCTGCGGGTCGTCGGCACGCTCGACGAAAATCTGAATATCCTGGTCTCGGTCACGGGCGGCACCGCCGTGCTGGGGACAGATTTCACCACGCCCAGCGGTACCAACACGTTCAGCGTCTTCATCCCGGCCGGCACCTACGAGGGCAACGTCGCGCGGCCGCTCGGCCTCACGGCGCTGGGCAATGCGATCATCGACGGCAACCGGACCGTGCAACTGACCCTGCAGCCGAGCCCGAACGACTATCTGCTCAGCTCCACCCAGGCCTGTGGTGCCGCCGCGATCGCCCAGGCGACCTGGACTTTGCTTGACGACGATCTCGATCTGTCGATCGAGAAGACCGCCTCGGCGACGAATGTGCCGGTGGGCGGGGACGTCGCCTTCACCCTGACGGTGAACCACCTGGCCGGCGTGGATGGCAGCGGCGCGGTGATCCGCGACCCTGCGGTGGCAGGCCTGGACTGCAGCGCGGCCGTGGTGTCGTGCAGCGCGAGCGGTGGTGCCGTCTGTCCGGCATCGCCGACGATCGGGGCGTTGCAGAACGCTGGTCTGGTCGTCCCGACGTTGCCGGTGGGCGGACAGCTCGAAATCGGCTTCAGTTGTGTCGTGACCGCGACGCCGTAGAGCAGCGCGCGACAGGGCGGCGTCGCGACGGGCGCGCCGCATCGGCGGCGACCCGTGGCCCGGTGGTCGCGGGACCCTGCGGTCACGGAGCCGCGGGCGTCAGCCGGCTTCGTGCACGGTTTCGAGCACGGCGTCGCCGTAGCGCTCGAGCTTGCCCGCGCCGACCCCGCCGATGCCGCCAAGCTGGCCCAGCGTCAGCGGCCGCTGGCGCGCGATTTCGCGCAAGGTGGCGTCGTGGAAGATCACGTACGCCGGCACGTTCTGCTCGCGGGCGAGCGTGGCGCGTAGCGCGCGGAGGGCTTCGTACAGCGGGCGGTCGACGGGGGCCAGTTCGATGCCGGCTGTCGCCACTGCGCGCGCGGTGCGCCCGCGCTCGCGGGCGGCCGTGGGCTTGCGCAGCATGACCCGCTCCTCGCCCTTGAGCACCGCGCGGCTGGCCTCGGTCAGGCGCAGGCCGCCGTAACCCTCGGCATCGACCTCGAGCAGGCCGTGGGCGACGAGTTGGCGCAGCACCGCCTTCCAGGCGCGGGCGTCGAGGTCGCTGCCCACGCCGTAGGTACTGAGTTGCGCGTGGCCGAACTGGCGGATGCGCTCGTTGTCGCTGCCGCGCAGGATGTCGACGATGTGCGCGGCGCCGAAGCGCTGGCCGCTGCGGTACACGCAGCTCAGCGCCTTCTGCGCGGCGACCGTTGCGTCCCAGGCTGCCGGCGGATCGAGGCAGTTGTCGCAGTTGCCGCAGGCCCGGCCTTCGCCGGTGCCGGCGTAGTCCTCGCCGAAGTTCGCCAGCAGCACCTGGCGCCGGCAGCGCATGGTTTCGCAATAGCCGACCAGTGCATCGAGCTTGCGGTGTTCCAGGCGCTTGCGCTCGTCGCCCGCGTCGGACTGCTCGATCATCTGCCGCAGCAGCACCAGGTCGCCCAGGCCGTAGCACATCCAGGCTTCGGCCGGCTCGCCGTCGCGCCCGGCGCGGCCGGTCTCCTGGTAGTAGCCCTCGATCGACTTGGGCAGGTCGGTATGCGCGACGAAACGCACGTCGGGTTTGTCGATGCCCATGCCGAAGGCGATCGTCGCCACGACCACCACGCCCTCGCTGCGCAGGAAGCGGCGCTGGTTGGCTGCGCGCAGCGACGCGTCCATGCCGGCGTGGTAGGGCACCGCGTCGATGCCCTGACCGGCCAGGTACTCGGCGGTCTCCTCGACTTTGCGCCGCGACAGACAGTAGACGATGCCGGCCTGGCCACGATGGGCCTGCAGGAAGTCGAGCAGCTGGCGCTTGGCATTGTCCTTCTGGACAACGGTGTAGCGGATATTCGGGCGGTCGAACGAACTGACGAACCGGCGCGCGTCTTCGAGCTGCAGGCGCTCGGCGATCTCGCGCTGGGTCGGCGGATCGGCCGTCGCGGTCAGCGCGATCCGCGGCACCTGCGGCCAGCGCTCATGCAGGATCGTCAGCT